>JALFJC010000048.1:0-96572 GCA_022775595.1 Bacteroidales bacterium
AACAAAAGATAAGATTATATGGGACTTATTGATAACGATTTCCTTAACGGCCTTGCCCCTCAGGAGGAGCCCAAGGCTGCCCCCCAAAAGGGAAGCCTCACCATCCGTGTCGACGCAGATGCATTTCTGCACTGCGATGGCGAGTTCGTAGACGTGGAACTGAAAGCCAACAAAATTACGAGAATAGAACTGGCGGCCGGCCAGCACATTCTGGAATTTACCGGGGTGGCCGATAGCACCGTGGCCGAAGAAAGGATTGTGGACATAGAACCGGGTAAAAGCCAGCTGCTGCTCATACAGGGTCTCGGCCCTAAGTCGGCTGAGGAGCAGAAGGCGGACAAGCTGGAACAATTTAAGAAAGAAATACAGGCACGTCTGGACGACGACCGCAAAATAGACTCACAGGAAGCGGCGGAACTTGAAGCCCTTCGCCAGAAGATGGGCATAGACCCCAAGACCGCACAGACGCTCATCAACGAAGCCCGCCGCCAGGTGCGGCAAAATGGGCGCACCGCCTCCGAGAGCAAGTCCTTCTCTGTCGAAGTGATGCAAGATGCCATCGCCAAGAACGACGCCGACAAGGTCCAGACCTTCCTTCCCGATTTGGCAGCCGCGCTTGAGGTTGTTCCAGCCGAAACGCCCGAGGGGAGCATGATGCGCAGCCTCTACTACATGTGCCTCGGTGCCATCGATTCCAAGGCTCTGATACAGAATCATGAGTCGTCCTACGTGGACGACTATTGGCGCACATACTGGGTGCTTGTCGCTTACTCGCGCAACAAGCAGCGCGCCAAGGTGGCCGACACGCTGGCCGACCTTGAAGAGATCTATGAAGATTGCCCCGACGACAACCTCGACCTGCTCCGCGTTATCGATGCCCTGAACAACCTTGGCAGGGAGGAAGCCCTGCGCCTGTTCCAGTCGCACATGGACGGCAACTACAGTGTGGAACTGACCAACCTGGCCCGTGCCGTGCGCTTCGAGTTGGAACTGGAGAAGCCCGCTACCAGGGAGCAAGAGCAGGAGTGCGAGTTCCTGCAGGACAGGGTGGTGTCGTTCGAGGACATGACAACCCGCCAGCTTCGCAAAGAGAAGAAGCTGGCCGAAGCACGTAAGCAGATTACCTACACCCTGAGCATCACCGCAGTCACCGACCTGATGTTGGGCATGATGACAGCCCGCACCGTGCTGGGCTGGGCTTCTGCGGAGTCGCGCCAGAAGTTTGGCGCCCTGCCCGTTATAGTCATGGAGACGAACGACAGGCTGAAGGTGGAATCGGTGAACGAGACCTTGCAGAAAGGCGGCATCAAGACACAACTGGACGCAGTGAATGCCTTGGGAGAGAATGTTTCACTTGTCATGGCAGCTAAAGGGGGAGCTGCCCGAGAGGGCTATGAGGTAGTGCTTACAAAGGCCGGCAGTAACAAAATTCAAATTATCAAAATAATCAAGGAAAACTTAAATTTAGATTTTAAAGAAAGCAAGGATTTAGTAGATTCGGCTCCTTCCCGGCTTTGTGTCTTTTCTTCAAAAAAAGAGGCTGAGAAACTGGCGAAAGAACTTCAACAAGAAGGTGCAGTAACCGTTATAAAGGAAATATAAACAATTTTGTAATAGCGTTTTGAGGATAACTTCTGTTATTATTATTATGCAAGCGCATAGTTTCAAGATTTCTATGCGGTTTGATAATTAAGAATGTTAATTACAGATTTTCTAAACTTCAATTTACACAATGAACCAGAAAACTAAGAAAATAATTTACGTGTTTGGTCCCAAAAGACTTCATGATGACTACATGAGTGGCAAACAATTGGGGACAGAAGATGTTTTTGGCTACGTAAAAGTCGGCGAAACGACAGCAGACAGTTGTGACAAATGGGATGCAGCCTACAGCCGAGTACAGCTTGAAACAAAAACAGGTGTTCCAGAAACTTGTTGCTTGTATGATGTCTTTGAATATCCATATGTGGAAAATATTACAAGTGGCAAGATGGATGACAAAGTCAGGCGAATACTGACAAAAGACATGTATTCTCTTGAAAACTCAAAGGAAAATAACAACTTAGTAGACAGGAAGGAATACGAAATAAAAGCTGGAGTTGAGTTTGTATATGGAGTTAGCCGCAAGCAGGTGTTGAACGCCATTGCTAAGTTTGAAAGAGATCTGATCTTGGATGTTTATAAACAAGGTAAAAATATATCAGGTGAAGATATAGGACAGTTGCTTAAAATGATACAACAGAATATAGAGGACTGCCAATCTGAGGACACTGATGATGATAATACCGATGAACAGAAAAACTCCACTACACATCAATCTGCATTAGGAGATGAGTTTTGGATGGATGTAGAGAAGAGACTGAAAGAATACAAAAGCAATGCGAATTGTATAATTTGTAAAGGTCGCCCCTATATATTTGTCAACAAAAAACAGAATTGGCATTTTTGTGCAGGATATAGCATAAGATATGGCACCACTACCGTAACTTTGGAAACATTCGATGTAGATAATATTGGAATGTGTTCACAAGTAGAAGAATATATAGAAACACACCTCTCAGAGAATAATCCTATTATCTCTGAACTTAGTTCTGCCATACAAGGTGCCCGCCAAAAGAATAAATGGTATTGGAAAATCACTGGGTCTTTTGACAAATCCAGAGAAGAACTAATAAAATGGTTCGCATCAAAAATAGCATGTATGACAGAGGCTTTTTCGGAGCTTACCTTTACAGAAAAATCAGAGAAATATTAACTTCATAAATTATAGATATGATACCACAAGATTTAAAAAACTTGATTGACAAGTACTGCATGGGCATTAAACCGACAGATGCCCAGATGGATGAGATTTTCGACAAAGTTGCCGAATTGGGCGCTGATTCCATGGAGGTTGATGCCTACATGAAGCAGATGATGGAAGGTCCTACCAAGGAGCAGCGTGCCGCAGAAGAAGCTGCAAAGCGTAAAGCCGAAGAAGAGGCACGCAAACTTAGGGAAAAGCAAGAGCGCGAGGAAGCAGAACGCAGAAAGCGCGAGGAGGCAGAGCGAAAGAAGGCTGAGGCTGTAGCGAAAGCGAAAGCAGAAGAGGAGCGCAAAGCTCGTCTTGAAGAAGCTCGCATAAAGGCAGAGGCGGACAAAAAAGCAGCAGATGCAAAGAGGGCCGAGGCAGAAGCTAAACAAGCCGAGGCTGCATTGGCAATGGCACAATTAGAAGCCGAAAAAGAAAAAAAACTGGCAGCCGAAAAAAGAAGGAAGAAAAGGAATAGGATTATCAAAATATTAATTTTCTTTCTTATCTGGGGAGGCCTGTATGCATATCAAGAATGGGGAGACAAATCTGAATCAACTTCTATTAGTAGTAGTGAGACCACTACTGAAAGTACAAGTAATTCTGACTCCGAGAACATAAGCACAAGTTCAATTAAGGAGATCTTTGAAGAATTCCATCAGGAAATAGAATCATGGGGAACTCCTGAGAGCTTTGTCGAAAATTGTGGAACTATTACAAGTGACAATTACAGTTCATATCAGGACGATGCCTATGAAAAGTATGAGAAAGTAAAGGACTCTGCATACGATAAATACGAAAAGATAAAAGAAGAAGCATACGAGAAATACGATAAAATAAAAAGCGAGTCTTCTGATAAATATCAGGCAAAAAGCATAGAGTACAGTGTATATTCTGAGATTGTATCTGAAGCCTACTCTGAGTATTCTTCAACTCAATCTGAAGCTTATCAAACTTATAGTTCTGCTCAGTCTGATTCCTACAACGAGTATAGTGATATTCAGTCAAAAGCATTCGATTGGTACTCTAAAGTACAAAGCATCTTGTTCAACAAAGCTTGTAGCAACTAGTATATTTTGTGAAAGTTGTGCTTGACGAGGTTGCAGCCAGTTGCGTGTCAAGTGACGGCAACGCTGTTTTTCCGATGAAATCAAAGAACTGCGCGCGTTCTGATTTTAGTCAGTCATATCTTAATTGAAAAATCTCCAAATAGATTGGTGCATCCCGACCCTCTCTGCGGTTCGGGATGCACTTTTTGTGAGGTAGTCCCCCAAATAATCGTAAAAGGGATAACAGAACCTCCTGCAAACCTTCTGATGATAAAAGAAAAAGTCCCAGATTTTAAGCGGAGGGAGGTTCTCAAACTTATTGTTTCTTAGAATATCACTGACAATGGATTTGAAATTACTGACTGGAAGGAATAAATAACATGCAACGATACTCTGAAATCTCAGGTCTCACGAGTAGGGGCGTATTGCATACGCCCGCCCAAGTTCGGCTCTGCGCTCGCTTGCACAAACGTTCGTTTACGGCACGGGGTCGTAGCCGCTGCCGCCCCAAGGATGGCAACGCAGGATGCGGCGCACGGCAAGGTAGAGCCCTTTGACGGGACCGTGGCGGCGCAGCGCCTCAACGGCGTATTGCGAACAAGTGGGGGTGAAGCGGCACGCCGGGGGCGTGAGGGGAGAAACAAAACGTTGGTAGAACCGTATCGGCGCTACCAACAGCAAAACAAAAAAATCGCGGATTTTCTGAATAATAAGGTTCATGCCATCTCTTGAAACATAATAACGCCCTTACCTCTGCTCGGTAAGGCGCACAAGAAGGTTCTGCATCTTAGACATCACGAACTTGGTGGGCAGAGGGCGGTCGGCCAGCCAAACGAAAGCAAGGTGAAGACATTCGCCCTCGGCAAGACTATCTAAAAGAATGTGCTTGTTGAGCCTGTAAGCCTCGCGCATCTGCCGCTTGGCGCGGTTGCGGTCTACGGCGTGGTGCAGCCTCCGCTTCGACACGCTCATCAGCACCTTCACTGGCACGCTCCCCGTCTCGGCCGCGCCGACTACCACACGCAACGGATAGGCCGACAGCGACTTGGTGCCTGCCGAGAAGAGCCGCTCTATGTCTCTTTTCAGACAAAGATGCTCCGCCTTGGGGAATTTATACTGATGAGACATTTTCAAAATGACGTGAGACGTAAGCAGCGAGACGCGAGCCGCGCAATCTGTCTACTTATTCACTTTATCAAGATACAGGTCAATGGCGGCCGTCATGGAACGCGCCTCAACCGTGGGGGCTTCAAGGTCTAAGCGGAACCCTGCTTCGCCCAGCGCCTTCGCCGTGCTATTGCCAAAGCAAGCCAGGCGCGTGTCGCCCTGAACGAAATCTGGGAAATTCTTTTGCAACGACTCGACGCCGGCAGGCGTGAAGAGCACAATCATGTCGAAGTCGAAAGGCTTGTCCTGCGGATAGTCGTTGCGCACGGTGCGATACATGACGCACTCGGTGTGGTTGAGTTTCTTCTCTTCCAGCAAGCGGTGCACCTCGTCGCCCGCCACGTCGCTCTGCGGCACAAGGTATTTCTCGTTCTTATGCTTCACCATCATCGCCACCAAATCGGCGAGTTTGCCCGTTGCGCCGCAAAACACCTTGCGCTTGCGGTACTGCACGTATTTCTGTATGTAATAGGAAACCGTTTCGGAAATGGCAAAGTATTTCATCGTTTCGGGAATCGCTACGCGCATCTCCTTGCAAAGGGTGAAGAAGTTGTCGATGGCGTGGCGCGAGGTGAACACGATGGCCGAGTAGTCGAGCACCTGAATCTTCTGCTGGCGAAATTCTTTGGGCGTGAGGCATTCCACCTTAATGAAGGGGTGAAACACAAACTCTACGCCGTGCTTCGCTGCAATGTCAAAATAGGGAGACTTCTCCGTGGTCGGTGCCGGTTGTGAAACAAGTATTTTTTTTACCATGAATACCTTTGAACGCTTAGATATTTTGTGTTGCAGGGTTTTGCTTATTCTTGTGCCGCTCTCCATTACCCCGCCTTCGCCTCGGCGAATATGCATATTTATAATTCAATCGCGGCTAAATAGCCCGTCAAAACATGCAACGAACGCCATAAAATAACCAAGGGAGCAATTTCAAGCGTGCAAAAGTACAAAATTAAATGCACCCAACCGAAAGCGTAACCGAAAAATATGCAAAAACACTTATAAGCAAGTAGGGTTTCGATGAATATAAAGGTAAAAAGGAACAATATTTGCGCCAAAGCAAAGTCCAAATCGAAGTAAACGACCAAGAGCACCAAGGGAAAAAGAAAGATGCCTGTCAGGAAGATACACAGGTTGGCGGCATCGGTCCAGCGGCGGTTGCTCGCGGCATCGAAGAACACGTTACCGACGAACCGCTGCAAAAGCATTTTCAACCAATAACAGGCAATGCATAACAATACAGCACCGCCGAGGATATAATAAGGCGACACCTTTCCGCAGGCTTCGGGCAACCGCTCCACGGCATAGTCGTAAAAGAGGATACCAAGCAGGAAAGAGGTTTGGAAAACGAGAAAGAATTTACCGCGCAGGCTATTGTCTTCCTGCGTGGTGAGCCGCTCGCTACGGTTGCCTTTATGGAAGAAATCTTTCAGGGCAGCCGAGAGGAAACGACGCGAATAGGCGGTGACAAATGCCACCAAGAAAAAACTAAGCAGCAGGAAGGAGGTAACAATATCGTCCGTCCTGAAACAATAAGGCAGCGGCTCGCCAGCCATGCCCGCAGGATGATAAGAGGTTATCTCCCCGTAATGCAGAAAAGTGCTGTCGGGCGCGCCAGTCGGCGGCATATTCCCAAAGCGCAGCAGTCCGCGCTGCCACTGCGCCGTGTCGAGCGCGGCAGGATACATCTGCAACGGCTCGCCGGCGGGCAGCGGCTTGATGTCTGCCGGAGCGGCAGGCACTGTGTCTGGGACCGCAGGAGGCACTATCTGCAAAGAATCTTGAAACATCTTTTGGGGTTAAGGGAAACAGACATCTAAATATATTGTCACAGGGCGGCGAATTTCCTGATCGGTTCTCTAAGCGGCGGGGTCTCCACAGCGAGGCGCAAAGCCTCTTCGGGCGTGGCAGCCACCTGCCACAGCGTGGCGTGGAGGCTGCTCATGAACTGCTGCTCCACGGCCTGCTCGAGCTGGCGGAGCAAGGGCGAGAAATAGTTCTGCGTGTTGAGCACAATGATGGGCTTCATATACAGCCCGAGCTGCTTCCACGTGATGATTTCCAAGAGTTCTTCCAGCGTGCCCACGCCGCCCGGCAAGGCGATGCAGGCATCCGAGAGTTCCGCCATGCGCTCCTTGCGTACGTGCATGTTCTCTGTGACGACGAGGCGCGTCATACCCCTGTGTTGCCAGTCTTGGTCGATCATGAATTGGGGGATAACGCCCACCGCCTCGCCGCCCGCAGCGAGACAGGCATCGGTGGCGGCGGCCATCAGTCCCGTGCGCCCCGCGCCGTTCACGAGCGTATGCCCGCCCTCGGCAACAAGCCGCCCCAAGGCAGCCGCGTCGCGCACGAAACACTCGGGCGACCGGCCGCTTGAAGCGCAATAGATTGTAATGTTCATATTTAATTTAGAAAAAAATCAAAGTCCGAACGCCGCTTTGACTTGCTCCACGAAGTCGAGCTTTTCCCAAGTGAAGAGTTCTACCTCCACAGTTTTGTCGGGCACGCCCGGGGCAGAAAACGTCTTGACAACGATTTGCGGCTCGCGGCCTACGTGGCCGTAGGAAGCCGTTTCCTCGTAAATGGGACGGCGCAACTTGAGGCGCTGCTCAATGGCGTGGGGCGTGAGCGTGAAGATTTGCTTCACTTTCTCGGCAATCTCGCCGTCGGAAAGGGCCACGTGCGACCGGCCGTAGGTATTCACGTAAACGCTCACCGGCTCTGCCACGCCGATGGCATAACTTAACTGCACGAGCATCTCGTCGGCCACGCCGGCAGCCACCATATTCTTGGCGATGTGGCGGGCGGCATAGGCTGCCGAGCGGTCTACCTTCGAGGGATCCTTGCCAGAGAAAGCGCCACCGCCGTGCGCGCCGCGGCCGCCATAGGTGTCCACAATAATCTTACGGCCTGTCAGACCTGTGTCGCCGTGCGGGCCACCGATGACGAACTTGCCCGTGGGGTTCACGTAATATTTAATATTGGGATTGTCGAAGAGGCGCAGCACCTCGGGGGTATTGACGCGCTCGCGCAGCAGTCGGGGAATGAGTATCTCCTTTACGTCGCTGGCGATGCGCTCGCACATGGCGGCATCTGCGGCGGCGGGGTTTGCGGGGTCGGTGATAAACTCGTCGTGCTGCGTGCTCACCACAATGGTATCAATGCGCTGCGCGCGGCCTTCGTCATCGTACTCAATAGTCACCTGGCTCTTGGAGTCGGGACGGAGGTAAGTCATTTCCTTGCCCTCGCGGCGTATCTCGGCAAGCACCGAGAGGAGTTCGTGGGCAAGGGCGAGCGGCAGGGGCATATAAGTGTCGGTCTCGTTGCAGGCGTAGCCGAACATCATGCCCTGGTCGCCGGCACCCTGCTCTTGCGGCTCGGTGCGGTCGACGCCGCGGTTGATGTCTGCGCTCTGCTCATGGATAGCCGTGAGGATGCCGCAGCTTTCGGCCTCAAACTTATAGGCGGCCTTGGTGTAACCGATGCGGGCAATGGTGCGGCGCACCACGTCCTGAATGTCTACGTAAGCCTCCGACTTTACCTCGCCGGCCACAACCACCTGCCCCGTCGTGACGAGGGTTTCGCAGGCAACTTTCGAATTAGGGTCGAAAGCCAAGAGCTGGTCGAGCACGGCGTCGGAAATTTGGTCAGCCACTTTGTCGGGATGTCCTTCCGACACGGATTCAGAAGTGAATAAGTAAGCCATATCTAAAATATGTTTTTGGGAAAAATGAATAAAAAAATGCCTGTTCCGCGGCATCGTTGCGGGAGAACAGGCAGTGGGCGATATGGTTGCCGGGCCGATGTTGTCTGCCGCGTTGCAGCGGCTGCGCCCGAGCTTCGTTTTAGCATTATTTTTGAGAGGTTGCAAGCAGTCAAATCTTTCCTCTGTCTGTTTTCGCCTGCAAAGTTACGCATACTTTGCTTATAAGCAAATAGATTTTTGCTTTTTTAGTTACGAGTAAACGAGTAGACAAGTAAACGAGACAAGTTGCTGATAAAAATGATTTAGCAAAACATCTCTATCTCGTCTACTTGTTTACTTGTCTACTCGTTTACTAAAACGTTTTTATTATTCCAAAAGCCGCACTTCCTTGTAAGATAAAAGAAAAAGCCCTACCTTTGTTGGTTTAACCCGTATGCGCACAGAAATGGAACTGCTACTGCATTACGTTTGGCAACAAAAGCTTTGGCCAAGCACGCCGCTCGCCACTACCGACGGCCAGCCCGTAGACATCATCGACCCGGGACTGCACAACCGCAACGCCGGCCCCGACTTCTTCAACGCCAAAATCAAAATCGGCGGCACGCTGTGGGCGGGCAACGTGGAAATCCACGAGAAAGCCGCCGACTGGTTTGCCCACCGCCACCAACTCGACCCTGCTTACAACAACACGATCCTGCACGTCGTGGGTGCCGACGGCGCAAAGGCCTCCACGGCCGACGGGCGCACGCTGCCGCAGCTTGTACTGCCCGTACCGGCGCACATCTCCCAAAACTATAAGCAGCTTTTGGAGGAAGAGAAATACCCGCCCTGCTACAAAGTTATCCCTTCCGTCGCCCCCATCAACGTGCACCGCTACCTGAGTTCGCTCGCCGTGGAACGGCTCGAAGAAAAGACGCTGCGCATCGGCGAGTACCTGCAACGCACGGGCGGCGACTGGGAACGCGCCGCGTTCATCGCCTTGGCGCGGGGCTTCGGGTTCGGCACGAATGCCGACGCCTTTGAGCAATGGGCCTTGGGCATCGAGCCGCAGGCCATCGGCAAGCACCGCGACAACCTGCTGCAAGTGGAAGCGTTCTTCATGGGGCAGGCAGGGCTTTTGGACGGGGCGCAGGGCTGCGAGGACGAGTACTTCCGCCTCTTGAAAAGGGAATACGATTTTCTGAAAAGCAAATTCTCGCTCACGCCGATGGACGCCACGCGCTGGCGGCTGATGCGGCTGCGCCCACAAAACTTCCCCATCGTGCGCCTCTCGCAACTGGCGGCGCTCTACCACAAAGGCGCCACTTCGCTCTCGCGCATCGTCGAGACACCCGATGCCGACGGCCTGCGCAGCCTGTTCCGCACGGCGGCCACCGACTACTGGCAAGACCATTACCATTTCGGGCACGCCTCTCCCCATAGCGCGAAAACGCTGCAAGCCGCCTCGCTCGACCTTTTGCTCATCAACGTTGCCGCGCCCCTGCTCTTCGCCTATGGCCGCTACCTTGCCGACGATGCCTTGTGCGAACGCGCCTTTGCGCTGCTCGAAAGCATCAAACCTGAAAAGAACTTCATTACGCGCAGCTGGGCAGCGGCCGGCATCACCCCGCAACACGCCGCCGACTCTCAGGCTCTCTTTCGCCTGAAAATGCACTATTGCGACCGCAAGGACTGTCTGCGCTGCGCTTTCGGCGCAGAATACCTCCGCGCCGTGCCTAAATCGTAATCATCTACCAGAACAAAAGCCGCTCTATTTATGGAAAAATATATCTTTTCTTTGGAAATGAAGGTGCGCGACTACGAGTGCGACCTTCAAGGCATCGTAAACAATGCCAACTACCAGCATTACATCGAGCACACGCGCCACGAGTTCCTGCGCTCCGAGGGCATCAGTTTTGCCGCCCTGCACGAGCAGGGCACAGATGCCGTAGTGGCGCGCCTGCAAATGGCCTTCAAAACGCCGCTGCGCAGTGGCGACAGTTTCGTGTCGCGCCTCGCCCTGCGCAAGGAGGGCATCAAATACGTTTTCGTGCAAGACATCTTCCGCCTGCCCGACAACAAGCCCGTTATCCGCTCCACCGTCGAGACCGTCTGCCTTGTGAACGGCCGCCTGGCCGAAAGCGCGGAACTGAACGAGCGGTTCAGCAAATACTTTTAATATTGTCTCCTTATAGGCAAGCACCTTATTGAAATATAAAAACCGATGATGCGCCGCTATGCGGTTCGTCATCGGTTTTTGTATGAATAGTTTTTATTGTATAGCGTCAAAGGGCCAGGCGCAAACTTATGTTGTATTGCGAATGTTGCCCGTAGCAGAGGCAAAAAGCGAGGAAATCTTTTCGGTTTATAATCCGGTTATTCCGGCGGTGGCATCCACGCTGTAATTAGAGCACGGCAGCAATCTTGCGGATTTTATCCAAGCGTTGCATAAAAGATTGATCTTTTTGGGCACACCGCACATTATACCTCATTTGCAGGCGTAGCAGCGGTTCTGCCTCCACACCGAGAGCTGCCTCAAACATCAAGGCCGTCTTCTCGGTTATAGGCCGGCGAGCGTTGAGTATCTCATTCAGAACCGAGTAGCCAATACCCATTTGCTCCGCCAACTGGCGCTGCGAAATGCCCCTAAATTCTATTTCTTCCTTCAAAATAGAACCTGGATGCGTCGGATAAGCAGGTTCAAGGTTACTTGCTATCATTTTGGGGTCAATCCCTTTCATTTCTACCATAATCAGTCATTGGTAATGATTTGACAAATCCGTGATGTTGCATATCGTCGCGACGATTTCGCCGTCCCTGACATGTTCCTCAAATTCTATGCGATATTGGTCGTTTACCCTTACAGAAGAAAGCCCGGCTTTGTCTCCTGTGAGTTTTTCGTAATTCAAAGAATGGTAACGGCAAAGCCCCAACGTGTTTTCCGTGTCCCTCATCAAGTCTATCACGCGGATATACTTGCGTACGATTTGCGGCTGAAAGCGGTGCTTTTTGTCTGTCTTGCCGGTTTCGTACAGTATTTGCAGATATTTCTCGTTGAAGATAATTTCCATATCTTTTCCTTGCTGCGACAAAGTTAGCAATTTCTTTTTAAGTTCGCAAAAATAGCGAACAGTTGTTTATTTCTTACGTTTCAGCTGCGACGCTCATACGTGACCGCAAAAAATTTCAGCAAGATATTTTTTACTATGTCCGAGTTATTTTTTCCTGTCTGCGCTGCAAGTTTTTCCTTTCTTATAAGAGATTTTTTATTACAAAGTTTGTAACACATGTTAGAAAGTTTGTAATACATGTTACAAAGTTTGTAACAAGCGTTAGAAACTTTGTAACAAAAACTTTCAAGGAGATAATGAAAATTGTCTGCGCAGACAGGGAAAAATAACAGGGAGCAAATAAGAATTTTTCGGCAGAAGCGAAAGGCGGTCTGACATGAGCGCAGCGACGGCCTGCGCAGATAGTCGCGCGGCACTGCCTTTGGAGCGAGAAAAAGCGGCAGAACGTGCCTTTCTGCTAAGATAATGGGCAAAAGCCGCAACGACAAAGGTGTTTTTTGCTTAATTTTGCATCAAATCTTATCTTAACTCAGTTCACACGATGCTCTGCTCTATCGCGCTTTCATTGCTTAAAGATCTGACACAAAAGCACATGCGTGAGATTTACGACGTATATGCTTCCGCCGAAGAGGCTTTTGCCGACCTCGGCAGGCAGTACCCGCCCCTCTTCAAGGCACTGGCTTCGGGCAAGAACGCCGCCATGGAGCAGGCGAAGCGCGAACTGGATTTCTGTGAACGCCATGCCATTCGCATCCTGCCGCTCAACGATCCGGATTTCCCCTTCCTGCTGCGCAACTGCCCCGACACCCCTACCCTGCTCTACCTGAAAGGCAACGCCAATCTGAATCGGCAGCGCATCGTGTCGGTAGTGGGCACACGCCATGTCACGGAATACGGGCGGCTGATGTGCAGCGAGTTTTGCACCGAACTGAAACGCCTCGTGCCGGATGTGCTGATCGTGAGTGGTCTCGCCTATGGCGTGGACATCGTGGCGCACCGCGCAGCCGTGGACTGCGGCGCGGACACGCTTGGCGTACTGGCGCACGGACTCGATCGCATCTATCCTTCGATGCACCGCGACACGGCGCGTAAGATGATTGAGAACGGCGGCGCCTTGCTCACGGAATACCCCACGGGCACCAACCCCGACAAGGGCAACTTCGTGAGGCGCAACCGTATCGTGGCGGGCATGGCTCATGCCACGGTGGTGGTGGAAAGCGCCAAGAAGGGCGGTGCGCTTATCACGGCCCGCCTCGCGCTGGACTATAACCGCGAGGTCGCAGCCTTCCCTGGTCGCGCCACGGACGAATATTCCGTGGGTTGCAACGACCTTATCCGCAACAACGGCGCGGCACTAATTACCTCCGCCGAGGATTTTGCGAAACTCATGGAATGGGAAACGGAGCAACCAAAAGCCGTTATCCGCCCCTCTCTTTTTCCCGAACTTTCTGAAGAGGAACAGGCGGTATGCGCCTTGCTCGGCAACGGCGAGGCACGCGGCATTGCCGAAATGTGCGCCGCACTGAACACGCCGCTCTACAAACTCTCCGCCACGCTGTTCGGGTTGGAAATGAAAAATATCATCAACCGCATACCGGGCGACCGCATCGTGCTGCAAAAGAAAAAGTGAATAGTACTTTTCCTAAACCTACAAGGAAGGAACACCTCCTTTTTCGCCCCATGTTTCCCGTGAAACATCATAAATAATATACGCGTTGGTTGAGTTAGTAAAAGACCACGCCACATAGAAAGACAACTGTAAGTTGTCAAAAGTTGTCACAGTTGTCGTCATAACGAAAATGGTAACGCTGCAATAAATGTTGTCCAAAGTTGTTTATGTTGTCGTGAAAAATAAAAGCGACAACAGAGACAACAAAAGACAACCTCAAGCCTGGAATTCATGCGCTTAATATGACGACAACAGGGACAACGGGGCGTATTATATACGCCCTCAGCACAAGATAATTTGTCAACAATATTTTCTGATAAGAAATATAGCGGTTAATTCGACAAACGAGTAAACAATATATGTCTGATTATTCCCAAAACTTTGACGTTATTGTCGTTGGCGCAGGCCATGCCGGCTGCGAGGCGGCCGCTGCCGCCGCACGTATGGGCGCAAAAACGTGTCTCGTCACTATGGACATGAACAAGATTGCGCAAATGAGTTGCAACCCTGCCGTGGGCGGCATTGCCAAAGGACAAATCGTGCGCGAGGTAGACGCACTGGGCGGAGGCATGGGTGAGGTAACCGATGCCACGGCCATTCAGTTCCGTATGCTCAACCGCTCGAAAGGCCCTGCCATGTGGAGCCCGAGAGCGCAGTGCGACCGCCGCCGCTTCATCGACACCTGGCGACAGAGATTAGAGCAAACCGACAATCTATATATTTGGCAGGACGAGGCAACCGAGGTGCTCACCGAAGGAAACACGGTATGCGGCATTCGCACGATATGGGGCGCAGAACTTCATGCACGGGCCGTGGTGATTACTGCCGGCACGTTTTTGCGCGGACTGATGCACGTGGGCCGCAAGCAGGTACCTGGCGGACGCTGTGCCGAACCCGCCGCTAATTTCCTGACGGCATCGTTGGAAGCGCTAGGCTTAAAATCGTTCCGAATGAAGACGGGCACGCCCGTTCGTATCGACAAGCGTTCGGTTCATTTTGAAGACATGGAGGAACAACCGGGCGAAACGGATTTCCATCGCTTTTCCTACATCAGCCCCTGCCGCCCCCTACCCCAACTCCCGTGCTGGACGTGCGAAACCAACGAGAAGGTTCACGAAACATTAAGGAAAGGACTACCAGATTCCCCGCTTTACAACGGACAAATACAGAGCATCGGGCCGCGCTACTGCCCCAGTATCGAGACAAAGATTGTCACCTTTCCCGACCGCAACCACCACCCACTATTCCTGGAGCCAGAGGGTTGCGACACAAACGAACTATATCTGAACGGCTTTTCTTCGAGTCTGCCGATGGAGATACAAATTGAAGCCTTGAAGCAAATGTCATGTTTCAGGGATATGGTTGTTTACCGCCCGGGCTACGCTATTGAATACGATATGTTCGACCCGACGCAATTATCGCACAGCCTCGAAACAAACATTGACGGTCTCTTCCTCGCTGGACAGGTAAACGGCACAACAGGTTATGAAGAAGCCGCCGGACAAGGCATTATCGCCGGTATCAACGCTGCCCTGAAATGCAGCGGTAGCGAACCGTTCACGCTCGGCAGAGACGAGGCATACATCGGCGTATTGATTGACGATCTCGTCACGAAAGGCGTGGACGAACCATACAGAATGTTCACTTCACGCGCTGAATACAGAATTTTGTTGCGGCAGGACAATGCAGATGTACGTCTTACGCCATACGCCATCAAGTATGGCTTGGCATCAGAAGAACGCACAAGACGTTTTACGCAAAAGAAAGAGCGCATAGATGGTGTTATAGATTTCTGCAAGTCCTTCCCCATAAAAGCACCACGCATCAATCCTTATCTTGAAAGCATCGGCACCACTCCACTAAGCGGCGGGAGTAAAATGTTCGACTTAATCAACCGCCCGCAGATAACAATTAATGGTTTGGCTAACGAGATAGAGGATTTCGGAAACTTCTTATCGTCGATAAATGAAGACAGGGAAGAAACCTTGGAAGCAGCCGAAATCGAAATGAAATACCACGGATATATTGCCCGAGAGCGTACCCTTGCTGACAAGATGCAACGTTTGGAGAATATAAAGATTAAAGGCAAATTCAACTACGAGGCGCTCACGCAACTCTCAACCGAAGCCCGTCAGAAGTTGAAAGCCATCAATCCCGAAACGCTTGCGCAAGCCGGTCGCATACCTGGCGTTTCTCCAAGCGATATCAGTGTGCTGCTTGTCTTGCTCGGAAGATAACTATCTTACGTTCCACGTGGAACTAATTGCTCGAAATTTTTACAATTCAAATACTTATGGACAAAAACTTGCTTATAAGAAACTTGCGAAACGTGCCTAATTTCCCAAAGGAAGGCATACAGTTCAAAGACGTTACTACCCTCTTCAAAAACCCCGACTGCATCAAAGAAATGCTCGGCGAATTGGTTGGAATCTACAAAGACAAAGGCATCACGAAGGTGGTGGGTATTGAGTCGCGCGGATTTGTAATGGGCGCGATGTTGGCGGAGAAATTAGGCGCAGGCTTTGTGATGTGCCGCAAACCCGGAAAACTTCCTGCAAAAACCATTTCTGCCGAATACAACAAGGAATATGGCACGGACACAATAGAGATGCACGAAGACGCACTCGGTGAAAACGAAGTGGTGCTTATTCATGACGACCTCCTGGCAACGGGCGGTTCAATGAAAGCAGCCATTGAACTCGTCAATAAGTTTGCGCCGAAAAAAGTATATGTGAACTTCCTGATAGAATTGCGTATGGAAGGCCTTAAAGGCCGCGAATTTATCGGCGAAGAAACAGAAATAAACACATTGCTCACCCTCACAGAATAAAGGATGCCTAACGCCGACACACAGGAATATCTTAGGCAAATCGTACTAAGTTTGCCCGATGCACCGGGGTGCTACCAGTACCTCGACGCTTCGGGCACCGTTATCTATGTCGGCAAGGCCAAGAACCTGAAACGGCGGGTGAGTTCGTACTTCAACAAGGAGCAGATTTCTGCCAAGACGCGCGTACTGGTTTCTAAGATTAGGGACATCAAATATGTAGTAGTAAAGACAGAGCAGGACGCGCTTTTGCTTGAAAACAACCTGATCAAACGCTACAAACCGCGCTACAACGTACTGCTCAAAGACGACAAGACCTACCCTTCCATAGCCGTAACCAACGAGTATCTGCCGCGTATCTTCAAGACAAGGCGGCGGACGCGCGGTGCAACCTACTTCGGCCCATACAGTCACTTGCCGACGATGTACGCCCTGCTCGACCTGTGCCGCGACCTCTATCAGCCACGTCCGTGCAAGACAATCATGACGCAAGAAGGCGTTGAAAACGGGAAATATGAGGTTTGTCTCGACTACCACATACATCGCTGCAAGGCCCCTTGCGTAGGAAAACAAACGCATGAAGAGTATGTGCGCAACATTGCCGCCTGCTGCGACATTCTGAAAGGAAATACGGCGAAGGTGGCACAGGCCATGAAGGAGGAAATGCAAAACCTTGCCGCCGAACTGCGGTTTGAGGAAGCACAGGCCGTCAAAGAGAAATACGACCTGATAGAGAATTTCCGAGCCCGCAGCGAGGTGGTACCGGGATTGCGGCAGGACCTGGACGTTTTCAATATTATAAGTGAGGAAAACGTGGCGTTCATCAACTTTCTGCATGTCACGGAAGGATGTATCAACCAGGCATTTACCTTTGAATATAAGAAGAAATTGGACGAAAGCGACGAGGAACTGCTACGTTTGGGCATCATCGAGATGCGTGGCAGGGGCTTGGGCGGCGCAAAGGAGATAGTGCTGCCGTTCCCTGTGGCGCTGCCCGAAGAATACGCAACGGTTACCGTTCCGCTCAAAGGAGAGAAGAAGAAACTGCTGGACCTCTCGGCCCTCAACGTGAAACAGTATAAATTCGACCGCTTGAAACAGGCCGAGAAACTGGATCCGAGCCAGAAGAATATGCGCCTGATGAAAGAGATACAGCAGCAACTGGCCCTCCCCACCCCACCCTTGCGTATCGAACTCTTTGACAATTCTAATTTGCAGGGCGAAGATGCCGTGGCAGCCTGTGTGGTATTTGAAAGACTCAAGCCCTGCAAAAAAGATTATAGGAAATATATCATCAAAACCGTGCAAGGTCCTGATGATTACGCTTCTATGGCAGAAGTTGTTTATAGGAGATACAGCCGCATCAAGGAAGAGGGCGGTACGCTGCCCAACCTTATTATCGCCGATGGCGGCAAGGGGCAAATGGAAATCATCAGAAAGGTGGTGGGAGACGAGTTGGGGCTGAATATCCCCATTGCAGGACTGGCAAAGAACGACCGGCACAAAACCAACGAGTTGCTCTTCGGATTTCCGCCGCAGTCGATTGGATTAAAACCTGAAAGCCAACTATTTAGAACGCTTAGTGCCATGCAGGAAGAGGTGCATCGCTTCGCCATATCCTTTCATAGGGAGAAACGTTCGGCACGGCAAACCGCCTCAGAACTGGACAATATCCCAGGCATCGGGCCAAAATTGCGTACCGCCCTTTTACAGAAATTCAAGAGCGTAAAGCGCATAAAGGAAGCGCCTTTGGAGGACCTGCAAAGCGTGTTGGGCGCAGCACGGGGACAAAAGATATTCGACGCGCTGCACGCTTCGGCGCCCGAATAAATGCCGAAAACGCCGCTGTCTCATATATTTTATGTAAGTTTGCAGCACACAAAAGATAATTTGATGCTATGAAAGTTGTTATCCAGAGGGTGAAAAACGCTTCAGTGACCATCGACGGAAAGGTATTTTCCGAAATAGGCGGCGGACTGCTAGTGCTATTGGGCATCTCGCCCGAGGACGCGGAAAGCGATGTGGACAAACTGGCATCGAAAACGGCAGCGCTACGCATTTTCGACGATGAAAACGGCGTGATGAACCGCTCCGTAATGGACACGGACGGCGACCTTTTGGTGGTAAGCCAGTTCACGCTGATGGCATCTTGGAAAAAAGGAAACAGGCCGAGTTACATCGGCGCGGCAAGGCACGAAATCGCCATTCCGCTCTACGAATATTTTTGCAAAAAGTTGGAAGGAATCACAGGGAAAAGCGTGCAAACGGGTGTCTTCGGCGCAGACATGAAAGTAGCGTTGGTAAACGACGGCCCCGTTACCATAATAATGGACACCAAGCATCCCGAATAACCTTTCCCCTACCCTATCAATATCTTAACTATGACAATTCAGGAAGCACAGAAGGCCGTAGACAATTGGATTAAGACTTACGGCGTGCGCTATTTCAGCGAACTCACGAATATGGCATGCCTCACCGAAGAAGTCGGCGAACTGGCGCGGGTGATGGCGCGTAAATATGGCGACCAGTCATTCAAAGCCGGCGAAAGCCAAGACCCCGCCGAGGAAATGGCAGACGTGCTGTGGGTACTGCTTTGTCTGGCCAACCAAACGGGCGTCAATCTCGAGGAAGCCCTGCAAAAAAGCATTGAAAAGAAAACAAAGCGCGATGCCACAAGGCATATAAACAACGAGAAATTAAGAACTTAACCAAATAATTCAAACAAGATGAGCGAACATTGCCATTGCGGTTGCCACCACGAAGAACCGCACCACGATTTGAACAAATACGAACAGGCTTATGCCAAGTTTGACGCGCCGATGACCGACGAACAGGCACACGCCACCGTAACAAAACTCTTTGAAGAGCGCAAGGCTGAATACAACACGCCTGAAACGCTGCGCCAACTCTTTGCTGCCGTAGAACTGACCACGCTGACGGTTACGGATTCGCAAGAAAGCGTGCTGCGACTGGTTGAAAAGGTAAACAATTTTGCTGACGCGCACCCCGAACTGCCTGCTTTTGCCACGATTTGCGTTTATCCCAATTTCGCTAAAATAGTAGCCGATTCATTGGAAGTGGAAGCCACAGAAATTGCCTGCGTGAGCGGCGGTTTCCCCTCCTCGCAAACCTTTATTGAAGTCAAGACAGCCGAAACGGCTTTGGCCGTACACGATGGCGCAACGGAGATAGACATGGTGCTCAGCGTAGGCACGTTCCTCTCTGGCGATTATGAGACTTGCAGCGATGAAATCGAGGAAATAAAGGCTGCCTGCGCCGGACATCCCCTCAAGGTTATCCTTGAAACGGGCGCATTGCAGACAGCCGAGAACATACATAAGGCATCAGTGCTCGCGATGTTTGCGGGAGCAGACTTTATCAAAACGTCAACAGGAAAGATTGAACCGGCAGCCACGCCCGAGGCCGCACTCGTGATGTGCAAGGCCATTCGCGACTACTACAAACTGACGGGCACGAAAGTAGGTTTCAAGGCCGCCGGAGGCATTAAGACCATCGACGATGCGCTTGGTTACTACACGATTGTACGAGAAGTGCTGGGCGAAGAATGGATTAAGGAAGGACTGTTTCGCATCGGCACAAGCCGCCTTGCCAACCTCTTGGCAGCAGAACTGACCGGGGAGCAAGGCAAACCGTTCTAAAAAGGATTTTGCAAAATAAAGGGCTTGCAATCAAAGCGTTGCAAGCCCTTTATTATTATGAAGAAGCGTTTTATTTCTGTCGGTCTATCACGAAGTCTATATATTGTTCCAAAGATTTGCGGACATCTTCGTTCTTGAAAGAAGCAATGGCTGCGTAAGCCTGTGAGCGCAATTCCTGCATCTTTCTTTCCGCATATTCTATGCCGCCATGCTGCTTGGCAAAAGCAATAAGTGCTTCAATCTCGGCACGCTCTGCCTCGCCTTTCTTAACTTTATCGGCCAAAGCAAGCATCTCGGCATCGTTTGTCGATTTAAGGGCATAGATAACAGGCAGGGTCAATTTGCCTTCTGCCATATCGCGGCCAGTAGGTTTGCCAATCTCGGAATTGCTGTAATAATCGAAGATATCATCGCGTATCTGGAAGCAAATACCCACGATTTCACCGAAGCGGCGCGCCTTTTCTACAAAATCTTCACCGGCATCTGCCGACAAGGCCCCGAGTTCGGCGCACGCTGCAAAGAGGGCGGCGGTTTTATGTTCTATAATGCGGAAATAGGCCTCCTCCGTAATCTGTTCAGAGCGTATATTTGCGATTTGGAAAATCTCACCTTCTGAAAGCGTGCCGCCCAAACGGGAAATGATGTCTACTATGCGCAGGCTGCCGGTAAAGGCTGCTTCTTGCAGGGACTTGGAAAGGAGATAGTCGCCCACAAGCACCGAAACTTGGTTGCCGTAGACTGCATTCACGGAAGCCTGTCCCCTGCGCTCGTTGCTCTCATCTACCACGTCGTCGTGCACGAGACTGGCAGTGTGCAGCAATTCGAGGGTCACGGCAGAATGGAGCGCCTTCTCCCCTATCGCGCCACACTCGCGGGCAATCAGCAGAACGAGCAGCGGGCGCATCATCTTGCCTTTGCGGCTACGCACATACTGCAAAGCCCGACCGAGGAAGTCGTCCTCATGGTCAAGCACTGAGTCGAAAAGACGCTCATAACGCGCCAAATCTTCCGCTACGGGCTTACGAATTTGCGAGAGAATATCCATAAATGCGCTTAAAAGTCTACAAAAGTAATAATTTATCGCGATTTACTGATTTATTTGCGTACTTTTACCCTGAAAAACCGAATTTAATATGGAAAAACTTTACCTTTTGGACGGTTACGCGCTTATTTTCCGCGCTTACTATGCCCTGATCCGCTCGCCGCGCATCAATTCTAAGGGTGAAAACACGTCGGCTATCTTTGGCTTTGTCAACACCTTGGAGGACGTGCTGCGCAACGCCCGCCCCGACTATCTTGCCGTGGCATTCGACCCTGCGGGCGGCACTTTCCGCCACGAGGCATACCATGAGTATAAAGCGCAGCGCGACGCTACGCCGGAGGACATCAAACGCTCTGTGCCGATTATCAAGGAAATTCTCCAAGCATACAATATTCCTATCCTCGAAGTGCCTGGCTTTGAAGCCGACGACGTAATCGGGACATTGGCAAAAAAGGCAGAATCCATCGGACTTTCTGTGCAAATGGTTACGCCCGATAAGGACTATGCGCAGTTGGTCAGCCCCAATATTACTATGTGCCGCCCGGGACACGGGGCAAAGGGCATGGAACTCCTCGGACCTGCGGAGGTCTGCGAGAAGTACGGAGTGGGCGCGCCTGAAAACGTCATCGACTATCTTAGTCTTACGGGCGATGCTGCCGACAACATTCCGGGCTGCCCGGGCGTGGGCGAAAAAACGGCGAAAACGCTTTTGGCAGATTTCGGCAACGTGGAAACGCTCATCGAAAACGCCGGCCAACTGAAAGGAGCCTTGAAAAAGAAAATTGAGGAGAATGTTAAGAAAATCCGTTTCTCGAAATTTTTGGTAACCATCAGGACAGACGTTCCCATCGACTTCGACGCGGAACGCTTCAAGGTGAAAGAAGCCGACAAGGAGGCTTTGCAAAAAATTTACGAGCAACTCGAATTTCGCTCGTTCATCAAAAAAATGCAAGATGCGGACAAAGTGTTAAAAAGTACGCCGCAGCAACGTTCTCTCTTTGACGAATTTCCAACCGAAGTACAGGAAGAAAAATTTCACGCAAATCTCAGAGGGTTTGAAGCGGGGTCTGTGAATTATCAACTTATTGATAATATAGAAGATGCGCGCAAATATTGCGACAAAATTTTGACAAGCGATTTTGTTGCTTTTGACACAGAAACCACTTCTTTGGACGTTTTGGACGCCGAACTCGTGGGAATAAGCTTTGCCACGGCCGAAGGTGAGGCTGCCTACGTGCCAGTGCCCGCCAATCGGGAGGAAGCGCAGAAAATCGTCGATGTGTTCCGTCCTTTCTTCCTTTCTGAAAAAATCATGAAGGTGGGACAGAACATCAAGTTCGACCTAAACGTGCTTGCCAACTACGGCATCGAAATTTCCGCCCCCATGTTCGACACAATGCTCGCGCACTATATCCTCCAGCCCGAGCAACGACACAATATGGACTACCTTGCGGAAATTTACCTCAACTACCGAACTATTCACATCGAAGAACTCATCGGAGAGAAAAAGGGAGGCGGACAGAAAAACATGCGCGACCTCTCCCCCACCCTTATCCGCGACTACGCCTGCGAGGACGCCGACATCACGCTCCGGCTGATGCGTCCGCTCCGCGAAGAACTTGAAAAGAACAATCAGTTAGATGTGTTCCAAAGCATCGAAATGCCGCTTATGCCCGTGCTCGCCGAAATGGAGCGCAACGGCGTGCGCATCGACACGGCTGCCCTCGAAGAGACCGGCAACGCTTTCCGCACAGAAATGGAACAACTTGAAAAAGAAATCTTTGAAATGGCGGGACACGACTTCCTGCTCACTTCTCCCCGGCAAGTAGGCGAAGTGCTCTTCGGAGAAATGGGGCTGAACGAAAAGGCACGCAAAACAAAAAGCGGACAATATTCTACTTCTGAGGAGGAACTCGAAAAGATACGCCACAAGCACCCTATCGTAGACAAGATTTTGCAACACCGGGGGCTTAAAAAACTGCTTTCCACCTACATAGAAGCCTTGCCAAAACTAATTAACAAGCGCACGGGGCACATACACACGTCTTTCAATCAGGCAGTAACGGCTACGGGGCGACTTTCCTCGTCGAACCCCAACCTGCAAAACATTCCCGTGCGCGGCGAGAACGGCCGCGAAATCCGCAAAGCCTTTATCCCCGAAGAAGGACATATTTTCTTCTCTGCCGACTACTCGCAAATCGAACTGCGCCTCATGGCGCACCTTAGCGGCGACACGCATCTTATTGAGGCTTTCAACAATGGCGAAGACATTCACGCCGCCACCGCTGCACGCATCTTCAAGAAACCGCTCGAAGAAGTGTCGCGCGACGAACGCCGCAAAGCAAAAACGGCTAATTTCGGCATCATCTATGGCATTTCTGCCTTTGGCCTTGCCGAGCGTATGGAAGTAAGCAGAACGGAAGCAAAAGAATTGATTGACAATTATTTCCAAACCTATCCCGGTGTACGGGAATATATTGACAACAGCGTCAGCCGCGCCAAAGAACTGGGTTATATCGAAACGCTTTGCGGTCGCCGCCGCTACCTGCCCGACATCAACTCGCGCAACGCCATTGTGCGCGGCTATGCAGAGCGCAACGCCGTGAACGCCCCCATTCAAGGCACCGCGGCCGACATTATAAAGATTGCCATGATACGCGTCGCCGCGCGTTTCAAGGCGGAAGGCATTCGCTCGAAAATGATTTTGCAGGTACACGACGAACTCAACTTCAGCGTCCTCCCCGAAGAACTCGACCGCGTGCGCAGCATCGTGACCCACGAAATGAACCACGCTTTCACCCTTTCCGTTCCCTTGGAAGCCGACTGCGGAGAAGGCAGCAACTGGCTCGAAGCACATTAAAAATCAAAAGAATAAAGGAGATACAACGCAAACGAGGCGTGCTGCGCGGCACGCCTCGTTTATTATAAAAATATATTCGGCATTCCCCCTACCCTGCCAGCAGATTGCCTAATTCTCGGGCTTTTTCGAGGGTGTCCTCCCCTACTCCTTGTTTCCATTCCACGGGGTCGCCCACGAGCGTCATACCGATTTGCTCATTGGCGGTTACTATCTTTTTGACGCTCTGCGCCGCCCAGGTGAAACCGCCGAAGCAGCCCATGCGGCGGTTCTTTATTACGCGTGCCGCGAGGCGGCGCAGCAGGTCGTCCATCTTTGGGAACACATCGCCGTTGTAGGTCGGCGCACCAAGCGCCAAGGTGTCGTAGCGATAGATGTCGGCAAGAATGTCCGAGAGCGGACTGAGGCTTACGTCGTGCATGATGATCTTTTTCATTCCGCCTGCTACCGCACCCTCTGCCACGGCTTCAGCCACTCGGCGCGTGTGTCCGTACATCGAACCGTAGCAGATCACCAAACCATGCTCTGCTTCACCGGCTGCCATGCGGCGATAAACGCTCACCGCCTTATCAGCCTGCTCCGTCCATACGGGACCGTGCGTAGAACAGATAATATCTACGGGCAGACCCGAAAGTTTCTTCAAAGCCTGCTCCACAGGCGCGGCATACTTACCAAGAATGGTGGCGTAATAGCGTTCCATTTCCCTGAAATAGAGCGCAGTGTCCATATCCTTATCTATCACAGCACCGTTGAGCGCACCATAGCAGCCAAACACGTCGCCGGAAAAGAGAATACGCTCCGTGGACTCGTAGGTCACCATCGTTTCAGGCCAGTGCACCATAGGCACGATGCGGAAATTCAGGCAATGCGTGCCGAGTTGCAGTTCGTCGCCGTCGGCAACGATGAGGTCGTCCTCGTTCCACACGCCGTAGAACCCCTTAATCATCTCTGCAGTCTTTTTGTTGCCCACGAGTTTTGCTTCGGGGAAATGCGTGCGCAGCAGAGCGAGTGCGCCGGAGTGGTCCGGCTCAACGTGATTGATGATTACATAATCGGGCTGCCGCTCGCCAAGCACGTTTTTAATTTTCTCAATGTATTCGGGCATGAAGGCGGCATCTACGGTGTCGATAAGTGCAACCTTCTCGTCTACAACAAGGTATGAGTTATAAGAAACGCCGTAAGGCAGCGGCCATAAGTTCTCAAAGAGGTGTTTTGTTCTGTCGTTTACGCCTACGTAAACCACTTGTTCTGTAATTTTCATCATAACGCTTTTATCTTTTTACCTTATTATACTGCAAAGTTAGTTATTACTATCAAACGGATAAAAGCAAATAGCAACAACTTAGTGTTTTTGCCGCGCAAACGGTCTCTGAGCCAAGATTGCTTGGGGCAAACATTTGCAAAACGCCCCTACTTTCTTACAAAAAGATTTCTCTCAACTCTTTATTAGAAAGTTTGCCTATCCAGTTTTCGCCAACAGAAACGGTTATATCAGCAAGATGCCGCTTGTTCTGTATCATATCGTCGATACGCTCTTCAAAAGTGCCTTTTGTGATAAAGCGATGCACCTGCACGTTAGCGGTCTGCCCGATGCGATAAGCACGGTCGGTAGCCTGAGCTTCAACAGCCGGATTCCACCAAAGGTCGTAATGTATGACGTGCGTTGCTGCGGTAAGATTAAGCCCTGTTCCTGCTGCTTTAAGCGAAAGTATGAAAATGCGGTCCGTGGGCTCATTCTGAAAACAATTTACCATGTCCTGCCGCTGCTTCACGCTGCAACCGCCGTGATAGAACAAAGCGGTTTCACCCAACGCCTCGCGTATAAAAGTCTGCAGCAACTCGCCCATTTCTCGAAACTGCGTGAACACGAGCACTTTTTCTCCCGAATTGAGAATGGTACGCAATAAGTCAAGCAGTAATTCCGTCTTTCCCGAAAGCTGTGCTTCCATGCGCCCGTCTTTGAGATATTGCGTGGGGTGGTTGCAAATCTGCTTGAGTGCAAGTATCATGTGCAACACTAAGCCCTGGCGCTTAAAGAGCGTTTGGGGGTCATTTCCCTCTACGCCCTCTATCACCGCCAAGCAGCGGTTCACCGTTTCTTGATAGAGCGCAGCCTGTGCCGGCGTGAGTGCGGCCCACTCGTTAGTCTCTATTTTATCGGGCAGATCGCTGATAATGTTCTTATCCGTCTTAAGCCGGCGTAGCAGGAAGGGTGCCGTAACTTTTCTGAAACGCTCCGCAGCGTTTTGGTCGCCCTCTCGTTGAATAGGGCGGGCATAGCGTTGCGAAAAGTCTTTCAGTGTACCGAGGTAGCCTTTATTTGTAAAGTCTATGATACTCCAAAATTCAGATAGGCGGTTTTCTACCGGCGTACCACTCATGGCGATGTAGGCGTTGGCATGGATACTGCGAATAGCCTTGCTTTGCGCAGTGTCGCTGTTCTTTATGTTTTGCGCCTCATCGATAACCAATGCCTGTATATGCAGTTTTTTAAGGACATCGGCATCAGAGCGCACCACGCCGTAAGTTGTGAGCAGCACGTCGGCTGCAGCACAGGCTTCGCTTTTCAGGCTGCGGGCATTGCCATGGTATATGGCAGACGAAAGGGTGGGGGAGAAGCGGCGTATTTCTTCCTGCCAGTTATACAGAAGGCTTGTGGGCACTACAACAAGCGCTTTGCGCCCTTCCAGCCTCCCCTCTTCTTTTAGTTTTAGCAAAAGCGTGATGACTTGCAACGTCTTGCCCAAACCCATATCATCGGCAATGATGCTGCCGAAGCCCAGCCGCATGTTGCGGTACATCCACGAAAACCCGCACTCCTGATAGGGGCGCAACTGGGCGTGCAAACCTGTGGGCAGCGGTATGGCTTCTGTTTCCGTAAAACGCTTTATGAGTGCACGCAGTTCTGCGGTCAGTTCCACCTTTGCCCCTTCGTATTCGCCGCTCAACGCGGCTTGCAGCAAGGCACCGAGTTTCGGGGCGGCGGAAGCAGCAAGCACCTTTTGCAGCTTTACCACATCTGCTGCATCTACATATATATAATTCTGTTTGAAACGCATTAAGCCCGCAGCCTTGCCCAACCACTGGCCAAACTCTTCGGGCGTGAGCAATTCGTCGCCCAAGGCCACGCACCAATTAAAGTCGATAAGGTCGTTGATATTGAGGAAAGAAGGTTCGCTTTCCGTACTTTTCGCAGTGAGGCGCAGCGATGCTTTCGGGCGGATAAGTGTTCCGAGCGACTTTGGCAGCACCACCTGAACCCCGAGCAGACGCATGGCGGGCACTACCTGCAAGAGAAACGGCGTGAAAGCCGCAAGCGTAAACTGCATTGGCTGCACCGCCTGGCCGTTGATATAGTCGTCGAGCGCGGCAACCGTATCGCTCAAGATAGAAATCTGGCGGAGCATATCGAGCCGCTTCGGCTTATATTCCTCTTGACTCAATATCTCTGCGAGCGGCACGCCGTCCATTTGCACCTCCGCATCGAAACCTTGTTCTGTTTCATTCACCACGAAACGTATCTGATACCGGCTTTTTGAGAAATAGCGTTCCAGCCACGCGCGGATACCGCCCGGCTGCTCCGTTTCGCCGATAGCGTTGAACTCATACGCCAGTCCCTCAAAAAACATTTCTTGAAATACATCTGAGCGGAACGGGCGGGGCGTTTCCGACAGTATGGCCACTAACTGCGTGAGAGCGTAGCACAAGAGGTTTTCTGACTGCCCCAAACGCGGTACAAGCTGTGCTGTATCATTGTCCAAAATCGCAGGATGCCAGACTATTTGATATTTCCTCTCCACGCGCGGCTTTGCTCTTCCGCGCCTTTTCACGGTTGTCTCTGTTTTGTAAATCTGCGGCACGATGCAGCCATGCGCTATCAGTTGCAGACACGCCACGGCCAGTTGCCTCAATGCCTGTACTGAAAGGCTATAATTTATAATGTCTTCGTCGTCTATATTGAGTACCTTTTGCAGCATATGGGCATCGGTTAGGTCGTCAATGCCACATTCGCGCCGCCGGTCGGCCAGGCATTCCGACAAGGGAGCAAGGCTATCTTTTTCGTTCAGAATCTTGTCGGCCTTTTTCGCTACGGCTTTAAGTTCTTTCTGGTAAGTCGCCTTAAAGTCTCCGTTGTGGCAAAAAGGCGGCGAGGCGGGAAGCAAGTCCGAGAGCGGCTGCATGAGATTTTGCAGGGTCGTGAAGTCGGGCTTTATCCCGTGGCCATCTTGAGTTTTCAGCGTAAGCGGCTCCGTGCCATAAACGGCATCAATGTTTTCCGCCTCTATCGCCTGCTCGCTTTCTGACGTAATGCCGCGCTTCTGAAATTCGCCGATAAGGTCTACGCCATGCAGTGAAAACACGAGGAACGGATTGTTGTCTATTTCCATACTCGTTTTGTAAATCACGGCAGCAAGGTGCTTGCAAGGCACCGCCCAATCAGGACAAGAGCAATTCATATCCAAGTCCGACCATCTGTGTGGAAACAGCCGTAAGCCTATCCTTTCGGCAAGGCGTGCCAATTCGACATCCAACTGCCGGTTAAAGAGTTTGCCAACGACCGCTGGGCGTTCGGTTATCAAATCCATCAGCTTGTCTATCTCGCTTTCCGTAAACTTGTGGAGTTTGATAGTTTCTGAATACGGCTTTATCCTGCTTCCTTGCACTTTGGCCGATATAACATTGCCGTCTATCTGGATTTCTTTGACCATTCCCTGCCTTGCATAGGAAGCTCCCCTCGGCAGCCTGTTGCTATAATCTATATCTTTCAATGCGCCAAGCCATTGCTCGCCCCACCAAGTCTTGCCATACTTTATTGCCATTGCTATTCGTAATTTTGATTTGTTTGCAAAAATACGTTTATCTGCTATAATAATACGAATTCGGTCGGACGTTTTGTAAAGACAGTGCCAGACGTGTACAGATTCCAAGGTTGCTTGGGCGGGCGTTTTGCAGATTTTCAGCTGCACTCCGCTACTAAAGCAAGCTCTATTGGGCTCGTTTGCACGCCAATTGCAAAACACCACATTTGAAAAATCATATAATAAAACAGGGAATTAGATAAAAAGATGAAAAATATAAGCACATTTTGATATGTGCAGTTTGCAAATAAAACACGCAAATCTTAAAGATACATAATGAAGCAAGATGCGTAAAGAAATGTAAGCATAAATTATGTGTAAAAGTATTACTTTTGTGACAAATTACACTATTTGTATATATGATACTGATGCACAGGGTAACAAATACAAATTTTTATATAAATTCTTTATCTGGGCAAATATGAAAAGACAGTTAGCAATATTGATGTTTGTCTCAGCAAGCCTACAAGTATTTGCACAATCGTACAATCGCGAGGCCGACAACACCAACATTCAGCGTATCGAACTTGATGCGCGCAACTCTAAACTGGCTCACAAGGAAGCAAAGAAATTAGCAAAAGAAGGTTGGCTGGTAAATCCTGGCAAACTTCCTTTGGAAAAGCAGCTTGACCGTATTTACAGCATGCAACTTGAATTTGTTGGCGAAGGTCAGCCGAAATGGATTTTTGGAGAAGGTCGGTATGTCGCCCAAACTTACGATGCCGCCAAACTCCACGCCGTAGAAATGGCAAAGGCCGACATTGCCGGGCAATTGCAGGCTAACATTTCCGGGCGTATAAGCAATTATGTCGAGAATACGCAAACATCTGCTGTTGATGCAAAGACCGAGGATAAGATGGTATCTATTAGCAGCAACAATATTAATGTACAGCTTGGCAATACCGTTACTATTCTCGAAGTTTATCGACCTGTGAAGAAAACCAATAATACAGAGGTGCTTGTACGCATTGCATACAAACAATAATCAGCTCCGCAAACAAACCAAAACCAATAACCATTTAATACTTAAGCAACTATGAAAAAGATTTTTTCTTTCGTATTCGCTGCCTTTATGGCAACAACACTCTCTTTTGCACAAAGCGACATTGAACAATCCCTTGAGTTAGCCAAAAAGAAGACGCAACTGGACAACTTCAACAAGAAGTCTCTTAATGAAAAAGCAACCAAGGACGCAAGAAAAGAAGCAAAAAAACTAACAAAAGAGGGCTGGACTGTTCCTGTTGGTGAATTGAGCGTAGAAAAACAAATTATGCGTGGACATTTAATGAGAGAAGAGTCGATGACGAATGACAAAGGGCTGACCGTAAACAAATACTTTTTTGGACATGGCTTAAACATCGGCGGCTCATATAACGCTGCTTATGCCACAGCCCGCAATGCAGCTATTCTCGATATCGCCAGCCAAATCAAAACAAGGATTGTGAGCATAATGCAAGCAAAAATTGACAATAACCAACAAACCGCTATAACAGCCCAGTCTATCGACAAATTCAACAGTCGCGCCAAGAATATTGTTGATGAAAATCTGACAAACCTTACCCCTGTCTGCACGATTTACCGAGTTACAAAAAACAATATGTATGAGGTTATGGTAGACATCGCCATCAACAAAGCTGATTTTCAAGCACGCATCCAAGACAAACTTCGTGAACAAATGGAGGAAGAAGGCGATGAACTTTTGGAATCCATACAAAATGAAGATTTCTAATATTCTTTATTACAATTAGGCTTTTGCCAAAACAAATCTGCGAAAGCAATGATACACAAACGCTACATAACCTTGGCTTTGGGCGTACTGTGCTGTTGCGCGGTTTACGCCCAAAGCTCAAAAACGGCAAAGGATGATTTTGAGGACTTTCGCAAACAAGCTTACGGCGAGTTTTATAGTTTCCGCAATAAAGCATATAAAGAATATACCAGTTTTGTAAGGCAGGCTTGGAAAGAATTTGGCGCACAGCGCCCAATTCCCAAACCCGTGATGCAACCTGTGCCTCCTATTCTTTATATTGAAGAGCCAAAACCGGTGAAGCCAGTCGAGCCTGTTAAGCCGGAAATACCCAAGAACAATCCGATTGCACCGGTTAAGCCCGTTGTGCCGATTATACCGGATACCCCTGTTGAACCAGAGCTCCCAAAGACACCGGTAACCCCAGACAAGCCGCTTAAAGGGCATACGCCGCAGCCTCCCAAACTCACCCCTCAACCTATCAATATCCCTCAGCCTGCCATTCCCGATATGCGCCCGGTTGTTATAGAAGAAGTCGTGCCTTTTATGTTTCAGCCCGTAGTGCAGCCCATGCCGGTTGAACCTATTAAAGAGGTCAAGGTCAAGGTGCAGAAGAAGGTTGATTTCAGCTGCTTCGGCACAAATATTTCCGTGCGTTTCGATACAGCCAATAGGATAAAGTTGCGCGATGTTTCGGAGAACAGCGTGTCTGACGCACTCGAAGCCATTAAGCCGCGCCTCTACGATAACATGATTTCTGATTGCCTGCGCTTGCGCAAGCAACTTAGGCTGAGCGATTGGGCTTATTTGCAAATGCTCAAGAATCTTGCTGAAAAGATTGAAGGGAAAGACACCAACGAGAGCGTGGTGCTTTTGGCTTATCTCTATTTTCAGTCAGGCTATAAGATGCGTTTGGCTTCGTCGAACGGCAAGCTGTACATGCTTTTTGCCTCTGACCATTATATCTATGATGTCAGCTATTACATAATTGACGGTCAGAGATATTACGGGGTGGAGAAACTACCACTGAAACTCAATATCAGCGAAGCGGCTTTCCCGAAAGAGCAGAGCATGTCTCTGCTCATCAACACGGCGCAGGATTTCGCTTACTGTCCTGCCGACGACCGCGTGATTACTTCCGAGCGTTACCCCGACCTTTCTGTTTCCGTAGCACCTAACAACAACCTCATCGATTTCTACAACACTTATCCCACCTCGATGATCAACAACAACCAGTTGACGCGCTGGGCCATGTATGCCAATACGCCTTTGGATAAGGAAGTTGCCGAATCGCTTTATCCTGCCATGAAGGAAAAACTTAAGGGGCTGTCGCAGATTGAGGCCGTAAACCGTGTGCTCAACTGGGTGCAAACGGGTCTGACGTACGAATACGACGATAAGGTCTGGGGCGAGGACAGAGCCTTCTTTGCAGAAGAATCGCTGTTTTATCCTTTTGCCGACTGTGAAGACCGTTCTATTTTGCTCACGCGCCTTTTGCGCGACCTGTTTGGTCTGAAATGCCTGCTTGTTTATTACCCCAACCATTTGGCTTCGGCTGTTGAAATCACAGAAGGCAACCCTGTGGGCGATTACATCGATCTGCAAGGCCATAAATATTTTATTGCCGACGGCACTTTCATTGGCGCGCCGCTTGGACGCACCATGCCTTCTATGGACAACGCTTCGGCAAAAGTGATACTTTTAGAATAACACATTAAATTAAATCCATAACAAACACAATGATTATGAAAAACCTTATTTATTTCCTCACGGCAGTCTTCGCACTGTCTGTGTGCAATGATGCTTTTGCGCAAAGGAGAAACAAGAACAAAGAACCGAAATTAAAGGTAAAAAGTTCTGTGATGACCTCAAGCTGGCGTTTCGACGGCAATATCACGCCCTCGCCGGCAGTCAGGAACAATCAGGGAAACACAGTCTCTAATGCTGTCACCAACAACCAACCTGTGGCTGTGCCGACCTCCGATGTAGACAAAAATATTCCTACTTCGGACACGAAAGACCCTAACATGGTGGCACTCATCATAGCCAACGAAAACTACCAAGTAGCAGAAAAAGTAAAGTTCGCCCACCACGACGGAGAGGTGTTTCGCGAATATTGCGAAAAGACTTTGGGCATAGACCCTCGTAAAATCGTTTACGAGAAAGATGTCACATTAGGGGCATTAAACAATATTATAACAAAGTTCAAAGCATATATGGGTTTATCGAATGGCAACGTGAAAGCCATCGTTTATTACGCTGGCCATGGCGTTCCCGACAAAACAAGCCAAAAGGGCTATATTTTGCCTACGGACTGCAAGGCAGACCAAAACGGTTATAGCCTTGAAGATTTGTATAAGGAATTGGCAACTGTACCCCATAAGTCTATCACCTATTTTATAGACGCTTGTTTCTCGGGCACGAAGCGCGACGACGGCATGCTGATTGCAAGCCGCGGCACAGCCGTCAAAGCTCAGCCAAGCCGCTTGTATGGCAAATCTGTGGTTTTTTCTGCTGCAACGAGCGACCAAACGGCTTTCCCATACACCCAGAAAGGTCATGGCGTGTTTACTTACGCACTCTTGAAAGCCTTGCAAACCTCCGAGGGGCGTATCAGCTATAAGGATCTTTATGAGAGAATCAAAAACGACGTAGCTGAAATTTGCGTTTTGGACATTGACAAAGCAGACAGAATGCAAACCCCAACTGTTTCACCCAGCAATGACGTTAAATACAACAACCTTTGGCAGAAGTGGACACTAAAATAAAAACAATATGATTATGAATTTCAAACACGCTATACTTTTCTTGCTTTGTCTGTTTGCTACGCCGCATATCTCAGCGCAAGATTTCACGGTAAATAAGACCAATGACAATAAAGTAGAAATTACTTACAACGCAAAGAGGAAACTGAAAAAGGTAGAACTTTATGTTTCTACCGATGGCGGACAAGACTATCAGGGGCCTCTTACCATCAAAGGCGACCGTTACGATATCCCCAAAGGAAAAAACAAAAAAATCATTTGGGATCCCTCTGTCGATAACCCGCGTGGCTACGACGGCTATTTCCGTTTCCGTTTAGATAGGCAATACGAAAATCCTTACAAAAAGGGCTTCTTCGTAATGCTTAATCCTGGATTTGTAAATGGTTCTGGTTACACTTGTGGTGGAATTAACGGCACATTTGGTTATATGTTTGGCCGGGCTGGCTTGTCTTTATCTCTTGGTAGCTATTGTGGCGGAGAAGAAGGATATACTTTTGCCAACTACATGGGATGGAGTTACAATGAAACATGTTTTGCCCCAAGATTCAATTTTCAAGTCGGAGCCATATATAAAGTTGCTCCAAAATTTGCACTGAAAGCAGGTATCGGACTCCTGACAGATAAGTCATCAGTAGACGGTGGTGGCATCAACCCCTTAGGCTCTATTGGCTTTATGCTTCAGTTCAACCATTTCTTATTTTCTACCGACGGCATTTTTGCAGGGGATTCAGGTGCAGGCTTCTGCGGCGGCTTGAATTTCGGCGTAGGTTACGCTTTCTAAAAACAGACAATCTCTACATAGAGGCGATTCTTTATGGGTCGCCTCTATATAAAATCCCTATTATTATGGCAAATAGCATTTGCATAAAGGTTATATGGCTTTGCTTCGTTGTGGCAGCGTTGGCTGGCAATATAGCGTTTGCACAAAAAACAAAAAAACCAGACCTTATTACCGTGGAGGGCGAAGCTACATACTTTTGTCCCAAAACCCAAACCAGAGCAGAAGGCGAATATATCGCACTAAAACTAGCAAAGCTTGATGCTTTGAAAAAAGCATTTGGTGAAGGCATTTCAGCCAACACACACAGTATGACGCTTGGTGTCAATGAACAAGTCTACAAAGAGTTGTTCCAAATTTGCAACAATAGTATCAATGGAGTGTGGGTCGAAGACATAAGTGCAAAATATGAATATGCGCTCAACGAACAAGTCACCCAAATAACATGCACCGTACGCGGTAAGGCAAAAGAGATAGATAGGTCGCTTTGCGACATCAAAGCCGAACTGCTGCACCACCCGGACGATCAAGCAAATGAAAACTATACATTCAAAAGCGGAGAGCAATTTTATTTCTCGTTTGAAAGTCAAGAGAGTGGATACTTGAGCATTTTTTATCTCGACCCAATCAATAAAAGAGTTGAACGCGACCTGCCATACAGTACCCAACTGAATGAATCTTGTATCGAGGTAGAGGCGAACAAGCACTACGTATTTTTCGACAGGAAAAATCCTGCACCTGCCAACTATTCGAAAGACGATGTTTCAGAAATGGTGCTTCAGACCGACCAAGAAGAAGGAGAAATGGGATTATTCTACGTGCTCTTTTCCCAAAAACCTCTCCCGGCTTTAAAAATTAAGAACGGCGGAGAACAATATGCAATCGGCAATTATGCCACACCTTACACCGAACCAGAAGATTTTGAGAAGTGGAAGAACAAAATCTATATTCAAGACCCAACCTTCCAAGTCAAAGAAATCTTTGTTATTATCAAAAAAGAGGAAAACCGATAACCCTATGAACATCAAACATACAATTGCCGTCCTCGTGTGCCTCTTCGCCATTCAGCATGCTTCGGCTCAAGATTTCAAGGTAAGTAAAACAGACGATAACAAAGTTGAAATTACTTACAACACAAAAAGAAATTTGAAAAAGGTGGAACTATTCGTTTCCACCAACAGCGGACAAGACTATCAAGGCCCGCTGAATATCACCGGCGACACATATGATATACCTCGCGGCAAGGGTAAACGCATCTTTTGGGATCCTGCCACAGATACCCCCGAAGGCGACAAAGGACTTTATAGATTCAGATTGGACAGATATAGGGAAGTTTCTGACTATAATAAAGGTTTCTTTATCTTGATTAATCCAAGTGTCATGATTGGAGCATATGCCTCTTTCGGTATGGGTGGTACAGTCGGTTATATGTTTGGACATTTCGGCGTTACTTTATCAGCAGGGAGCTATATGGGAGGACTGGACCCACAAATAGCATTTGCTTATGGGTTAGGACAATATAGTCATTACTATGAACACGACGGATATAAACCAGGTATTTATTGCTTGGCTGGTGGCTTATATAAAGTTACACCTAAAATTGCAGTTAAAGCAAGCATCGGAATATTAATAGACAAAAATAAATTTGTATCTCAATTTTGCGGAGAACGGACTCTCCATCCTTTTGGCTCACTCGGCGGTATGCTTCAATTCAATCATTTCTTAGTATCCTTAGACGGGAACTTGGGTGGATTTTCTGGAATGTATGGAAACATCTGTGGGGGTCTTACCTTAGGTCTCGGATATGCTTTTTTCTAATTACTATTCACCAATACCTCAAAGCTATTTGCCTTATGAACATCAAACATACAATTGCTGCCCTCGTGTGCCTCTTCGCCATTCAGCATGCTTCGGCTCAAGATTTCAAGGTAAGTAAAACAGACGATAACAAAGTTGAAATTACTTACAACACAAAAAGAAATTTGAAAAAGGTGGAACTTTATGTTTCTACCAACGACGGACAAGACTATCAAGGCCCGCTTACAATAAAAGGCGACCGTTACGATATCCCCAAAGGAAAAAACAAAAAAATTATTTGGGATCCCTCTGTCGATACCTTGCAAGGCTATGATGGTTATTTCCGATTTAGATTGGATAGATATCAAGAAGAAAATCAGAAACTGAAAAAAGCGTCTTTTTTAATGTTTGGCGTTTTTGCACTAAAAAGGAATAAGAATTAAAGCGTTGGTTGAATTAGTTGGATTTGCGATTTAGGTCTCACAAATAGGAGGAGTGGTATTTTCGCAGTTCATTCAGCTAATTCAACCAATGCGCATTGTATATAAAAGCAGAAAAAACGTAATATTTAGAACTTTCCTTATAAGAAATCGCTAACTTTGCGCTCGGAAACGGTTCATATTTAAGATTAATAGGGAAACGGGTGCAAATCCCGTGCAGTCCCGCTGCCGTGAGTCCTTTTATTTCGCCGGTCTATTCTTTTTATTAGTAAACAAGTAGACAAGTTTGTAAGTAAACAAGACAAGTCACTGTTATACAATTCTGTCTCGTTTACTTGTCTACTCTTTTTACTCGTTTACTAAAAATTAAAAGATCACGCCACTGTTTGGATCAAGCAAGCCAAACGGGAAGGCAAGACCGATGCGGGGACAAGCCGGAAGACCTGCCGCCATTCCATTTGATAAATAATTAATTACACCTCTATTCCTTCGAGGAAAGGGTAGGGGACAACTCTTACTACTTTGCACGCTCCGCACTGCAACACGGCTCTTCGCGCGTGGCTGCGGCTGTCGGCATTGCTCTGCCTGTGGTGTGCCTGCACGCCTCGCGCCTCGGCGCAAGCCCCTGCCGAACAGACTCTTGCCACCGCCACCGTAACGGCTTCGCTTGCCAAGGAAACGCTTACGGGCGACGCGGCGTATCAGAAAATCGATACGGCTGCGCTGCGTCGGCGCGGCATCACCGACACAGGCGATGCCCTGCGCCGCATGGCGGGCATCAACCTGCGCGACTACGGCGGCGCGGGCGGACTGAAAACGGTGAGCGTGCGCGGACTGGGCGCGGCGCACACGGCCGTGACTTACGACGGCCTTGCCATGACGGACGCCCGGCAGGGCGAGACAGACCTGCAAGCGTTCAACATCGACCGCCTCGCCTCTATCGCCCTCCGCACCGGCGGCGCGGCGCGGCTGCTCTGCCCCGTGCGCAACGTTGCCGCCGCCGTGGTGGAACTCACTTCCCTGCTTCCCGATTCTTCTCAACGCCATCCCGCCGTCACAGCCGCCTTGCGCCAAGGCTCTTTCGGCATGGCCAATCCTTCGCTCGGCGCAGGCGGCAGGGTAGGGGAGCGCGGCGCATGGAATGTGGGGGCTGACTATTTCCACGCCCGCAACAACTATTCTTTTCTCGTCGACAACGGCATCGCCACGCACCGCGAACGCCGCACCAACAGCCTTATGAACGCCGGCACGGGCGAGGCGGCATTCTCTTTTGCCACTCCGGGCGGCGGCACTTGGCTCACGAAGGGCTATTTCCACGAAAGCCGGCGCGAACTCCCCGGACAGGTAATTCTTTACACGAACGAGAACGACGAGCATCTGCGCGAGCGCACGGCCTTTGCCCAAACCTCTTGGCGACAGTTCTTTGCAAGTAATAGGGTGGAGGTGTTTGTCGCCGGCAAATATGCTAACCTGCTTTCGCACTACCGCGACATCGACGCGCAATATCCCGGCGGCGGCCTTTCGCAGCGCTACGTGCAGCAAGAGGCCTACGCCACCGCCGGCGCGGCGCTCCATTTGGACAAATGGTCGTTTGCCCTTGCCGCCGACTACGCGCTCGGCACGATGCGGAGCAATCTGAAAACGGACAACGACGTGCTGCGCCACACGCTCCTGCAAAGCACCTCCGTGCGCTTCCATACCGACCGCTTCGCGCTGACTGCCCGCGCCGTGGCGAGTTTCATCGACAACAAAGTCAAGGACAACGCCGCCCGTGCGGCGCGGCGCGTGAGTCGCCTCTCGCCCTCCGTGGGCGCTGTGTGGCGCGTGCTGGGCAGCGAAACCACGCGGCGCGGCAGCGCTACCCTGCGCCTCAGGGCTGACTACCGCGAAACGTTTCGGGCACCGACTTTCACGGAGTCGTATTTCTACCACCTCGGCTCGCAGTCGCTGCGTCCCGAAACGGTGCGGCAGGGTGGGGGAGGCTTCACGCTCGACGCCCTTTCCCGCAGCGGCCGCCTCTCGGTGCAACTCACAGCCGATGCCTACGCCAACCGCACTGCCAACCGCATCGTGAGCATTCCCATCAGGCTGTTTTGCTGGAAAACGGTGAACCTCGGCACGGTGCGCGGGCTCGGACTGGACGCCACGCTCGAGGCTTCCTATCGCTGCACCGCACGCCACTTGCTGAGCCTGGCCGCTAACTATTCGCTCGCACACGTCACCGACCGCACCGACCCTGCCGACCGCAACACCTTCGGCAAGCAACTGCCCTACGCGCCGCTGCACAGCGGGGCGGCTTCGATTGCCTGGGAAAACCCATGGGTGAACTGCGTGGCGCACCTCACGTTTGCCACCTCACGCTGGGCCACCGCCGCGCACACCTCCGGCACGCTCCTGCCTGCCTACACCGACGCAGGTTTCAGCCTTTACCGTCAGTTCGCCACGGGCTCTATTCGCTGGGAGGCGCGCGCCGAACTCGTCAATGCCTTCGGCACGGACTATCAAGTCATTGCCCGCTACCCCATGCCTGGCAGAGCCTACAAGCTCACGCTGATTATGAATTATTGAAATAGCTTGATCATGAAATGATTGAGGCGGGCTGAAAGCCCAACTGCTGCCCATAGCCCAGGGCAACGCCCTGGGGTAAACGTATGCAGCGAGCAATACATTCGGCATTTTTGCGCACGCAAAAATGCCACGCGCCTTGAGCGCGTAACAAGTACGCAATGCCGCGGGGCGTTGCCCCTCATAATGAAGGCTGCTCTTTCAGAGCGTGACACTTTAATCAATGCATTACCCCACCCAGGGCGTTGCCCTGGGCTATGAGCAACAACTGGGCTTTCAGCCCGCCCAAAAAACAGAAATATCTTATAAATTATCAACCCTAAAAACCTATTCAACAATGAAACACTTACGTTTCCTCCTCCTGCTCGTCCTGCCCGCCATGCTCCTCACGGCCTGCTCCGACGAAGACGAAAACACCGACGGGGGCTCAACCATGCCGCCCACACAAAACGAAGGCAACGAAAATGAAACTGCCGTGCAATGCTACGTCATCAACCAAGGCAATATGTACGACAACATCTCCGGCTCGCTCGACTTTATCTCCGCTTCCGGCGAGTACCGCTCCGGCGTGTTCAAAGGCACCAACGGCGTCAGCCTCGGCGACGGCCCGCAGCGCGGCATCGCCTACGGCACGAAAGTCTACATCCCCATGAATGGCTCAAACTGCGTGTGGGTTCTCGACAAGACTTCCTGCCGCGCCCTCGCGCAAATCGCCACCAACGCCCCCGAGGCCGTTTGCGCCGCCGAGGGCTACGTGTTTATCTCCAACAACGACGGCTTCGTGTCGCGCCTCGACACTGCCGCCCTCAACATTGACCGCCACATCGCCGTAGGCCCCAATCCTATGGGCATGGCAGCCACGGGCGGCAAGGTGTACGTAGCGATTTCCGACGGCTATAACGACCAAAACAACTATGCCAACGGCAAGCGCCTCGCCGTAGTGGGCGCAAAGGACGGCCTGCACGAAACCGACATCGCCTGCGGCCTCAATCCCACGCAGGTGGCAGCCGACACGGAGGGCAACCTCTTCGTGCTCTGCATGGGCAACTATGCCGACGTGCCTTCCACCGTGCAGAAAATCTCTGCCGACACGCGCGAACTTTCCACCGTAGCCCCCGCTTCGCTCATGGCACTGCGCGGCACGACGCTCTACCTCATCAACGGGCAGACCGACTGGGCCACGGGCGGCTTCTCTATGACGGCCACGACCTACAACACGCTCACCGCGCAGCCGCTGCAAACCGCTCTCTTCTCTGAAAGCGAAAATCCCGCTTACCCCACCTCCATCGACATTCACCCTGCCACGGGCGACATCTTCATTTGCTCCGACCCCTCCGCCATGGGCTACTCGCAGCCAGGCTACGTGTACCGCTACGACGCCACGGGCAAACTCCAAACGCGCCACAATGCCGGCGTGCACCCCTTCGGCGTGGTGTTTATTTAATGATTATTTGTTTGGGTGAGAAAGTAGGGGCGTTTTTAATAATGTCGGCTGCACTCGGCAATTAGAGCAAGCTCTATTGCACTCGCTTGCACGCCATTTGCAAAACGCCTGGATAATGGTTGCCTAATTGATGTGTGCCATTCGGTGCACACGGCGGGCGTTTTGCAAAACGCCCCTACTTTCTCACCCAGACCTTGTGCGTCCCTTTACCCTCCGTGGCGAAAGGACTTTCGGGGTCGTCAATAATAGTTTTCAATTCCACCGAGGCGGCGGTGCGGCTCAGGTTGTTGAGGCGGGCGTAGTCTTCAATGCGCATGAATTTGTGCGCGTCGATATGCGCCAACGCGCGGGCGATGCGCTCTTCCAGCGAATAGGGCGATACCGAGAGTTTCTTGACGCGCACTTCTTCATCGCGCTCAAAATGAGCATTGCGCTTCACCTCGCCGAGTAGTCTTTCGGAAACACGGAAATTCACTTTCTTAGGCACTACGTGGCGATAGAGCAGCGGGTCGTCGTCGGATGACAGAGACGTAGGTTTGTCATCGTCAAAGCCAATTGAAAGGGAGAACGTGCCCAGGCCGTCGATGCGCACGCTGTGGCCGTCGGCCAGCTCCATTGCCATCGTTTGTGCCAGGGCATCGAGCGCGGCGCGCAGGATATTGGGCTGAATGGAGGTGCTGTAGCGCGACATGAGCTTTACCAACTCATCGGTTGAAAGCGTGTGGTGGCGCTTCAGCTTCGGGAAAACATTGCGCCGGCCCGACTTATGAATATCGGGCATCTCTTGAAGTACGAATTTTGTCATAAGATGAGTTTTTGAATAAGGCAGGAAGTTTTTCTTTCGTGCCTTATAATTTTATTATTCTTTGAGATAATCTTTATTCAAAACTTTGGAATGTATATTCAAAACTTTGGAACGCTTATTCTAAACTTTGGAATATATGTTCAAAAGTTTAGAACAAAAATTTTCGCTGCAATAATAAGAATTTTCAAGCACCCGGCAAAAAGTTTCTCGGAGAGAAGACAAAATATATAGGGAGAAAGCTTTGACTGCCGCGCAGCAAGTTTTTATAAAAATATGTGCAAAGCATTTGTTCAATATAAATAATATACATATTTTTGCCTTGTAGTTTTTAGAAACACCTTTTTGTGCGAAATTTTGCCCTATTTTATCACAAATATAAATCAGAGATTATCATGAAAAAGTTTGCATTTTTGCTTTTGGCCGCCGCCCTGCTCACGGGCTTCACGGCTTGCAGCGACGACAAGGAAAACGAAAACTCTCAGACCACTACGACCGAAGACGGTGGCGGCAGTGGTGAAGGCGGCGGTGGCGGCGCAGGCGCTAAAACTCCCCTCGCCCAAAAGCAGTATATGGAGCAAGTGGGCAAGGAACTGATGCAGCTCACACCGTCTTCCGACTTCCAGCAGATTTCAGAGCTTGCCAACCACGTGGCAGACAACTATATGGAAAGCTACGACTGGGACAGCGTGGAAGAATGGGCAGAAACCTGCTTCGACGATGCCTGCACCTTTATCAACACTGAGAAAGAAACTGATACTTGGAATGGCTACGGCTGGACTTACATTTACAATTATTTCTACAATAATTACAAAAGCCTGCTGATGGCTTCCAACTTCACAGGACACTTCACCGCCCAAAACGGCAAATGGGTGCAGACGCCCGCCAGCGACCTGCAATTTATCTTCAAGGGAAAGACGGGACAGCAATGCGTGCTCAAGCTCGAAACAAGCGGCGCGGTGAAAAAAGTGCACGTGGGAGAAATTGAGGAATGGGACGGCTACGAATACACCTACTCGGAAAGCGACCAGACGTCAACCAGCAACAATTATTACAACTACTACGACATGACCATCGGCGTGCCCGAACATATCGCCGTGACCCTCACCGAAGGCAGCAACACCATCTGTAAGACCACCGTCAACGTTGACCTCAACAGCCTCACCGGCACAGAATTCGACATCAGTAAAGGCAACTTCACAGTCGACGCCACCATGGAACTCAACAACGGCTATAAGTTCACCGTTTCAAAGGTTGCCTACTCCGCCAACAGCAAAGCAAGCGTCGTGGGCGAAGCCACGAAGAACGGCACAAAGCTCTGCACCCTCGCCGCCGCTGCCGACGTGTCGGGACTGCCCTCCTGCTATCTCAGCACACTCGTGAGCGAGGAGGCTGACGAGGACGACTTCGACAATGCCACCGGCAAGAACTGCCACGCCGTGGTGGACCTCATGGGTAAGATACAGCTAATTGGCGATTTGAGTGACGTGGTAAAATTCGTAGACTACTTGGAACAGGCTGACGAGAACGACGAAAACGAAAGCCAGTTCAAATCGTACGTAAACCAGGCCAACAGCCTCTTGCAGTTCTATCTCTACTTCGACAACACGAACACCAAGCAGGCTAAAGTGGACTTTGAACCTTTCCGCGACGAATATTACAACTATTGGAACGGCACGACGACCTATTACTGGTACTGCGAACCCGTTATCCGCTTCTTCGACGGCACGGCTTACAGCACGTTTGAGGCATATTTCAACGAAACGGATTTCAAAAGCCTGATCAATACTTTCAACGACCTGCTCGACAATTACGAAGACCTCATTGAATAAGTCTTTCTCAAAAATCCTGATTTGCATGATACTCTGTGTATCGACTTTCCGCCCTGCCCTTGCGCAAGTGGAAAGCGATGCACAGAGTATCGCGCTTGATAGCGCCGTGGTGCGGGCATGGCGACATTCGTCGAAAGTGAAACTGAAAGCCGACGGCAGCACCGTGTGGGACATGCGCCTAATGAACGAGCTGCCGCAAATATTGAGCAATGCCGACATCATGCACTACGCGCAGGCGATGCCGGGCATACAGACCAATTCGGAATATCGCAGCGGCATCAACATTCAAGGCTGCGAAGCCTCGCACAACTATATCTCCGTTTACGGCGTGCCGCTCTACAACGTGAACCATCTGCTGGGCTTCTTCTCGGCATTCAACCCCTCGCATTTCAGCACTACGGAAATCAGCAAAGCCCCCGCCACGGCCGCCCGGGCGGGCAGGATTGGCGGCACGCTCAACCTCACGCCGAATCTCGAAAGCACTGACTCCATCAACGGCGAGGTCACCGTGGGGCTTGTCTCCTCGCAGGGCACGCTGCGCGCACCGCTCGGCAAAAAGGCTGTGCTGGCCGTGTCGCTCCGCGCCGCCTACATGAACCTGCTTTACGGCAAATGGCTGGACACGGGCGACGGGCAAATAAAATATTCGTTCTTCGACTCCAACGCCAGCCTGAAATACGACATCAACGACCGCCACAGCCTCGTGCTCGACTATTACGGCGGCGGCGACAAAGGCAGTTTCCTGATGCCGCGTTACGGGGCGGACATGGCTGCCCAATGGGGCAACTATGCGGGAGCCGCGCACTGGTTGTTCAAAAAAGAAAATCTCGACCTCCGCAACACCTTCTACACCACCCATTACCGTAACCGCTTCAAGCTGAAAATGGCGGAACTCAACGCCACCCTGCCCTCCGATATCCACGAAACGGGCTACAAAGGACTGCTGCATTATAAAAAATGGACCGCCGGCGCAAACGCGGCATACTATCTGCTGCACCCGCAATCCATAACTACCGAAGGCTACACTAATATCTCGCCAAAAACGCCCGCAAGGCAAAAGGCATTTGAAACCACGCTCTTTTGCGACTACCGGCAACCGCTTGCCAAAAACCTTGCCGCAACGGTCGGGCTGAAAGGCACGCTGTGGCACACAGGCAGCACAACGTTTGCCCAAGCCGACCCTTCGGCGTCGCTAACATTCGACAACAGTAAGGTTCAGGCATCGCTGGCCTACGCTTTCAACCACCAAAACCTTTTCCAAACAGGCTTTACAGACATGGGACTGCCCACGGAGTTTTGGTTTGCCGCTGGAAAGGAGCACCGTCCGCAAAGAGCCCACACGCTCTGCCTAAGCACGGCGGCCTATTTCGCAAAGAGAAGATACCGGCTGAGCGCAGACCTCTTCCTGCGCCGGCTATTCAACCAAATCGAATATAAGGGCAATGTGCTCGACCTCGTCAATACCGTGTACGATTACAGCAAGGCGCTCATGCACGGACAAGGTACTAACTACGGCGCAAGCATCATGCTGCAAAAGTGCTCGGGGAAACTCACCTGTTGGTGCGCCTACACTTACAGCCGCGCCCGGCGCACGTTTGTGGAACTCGACAACGAAACCACCTTTCCCGCTAACCACGACCGGCCGCACGAGGGAAACATCTTGGTTTCATACAGCCCCAACAAGCATTGGAACGCCAGCGCCACCTTCGTATTTGCCTCCGGCAACCCTTTCACCGCCCCCGAGGCACTTTGCCTCATCAACAACAACATTGTCTGTATCTACGGACCTCACAATGCCAACAGGCTCAACCCTTACTACCGCTTAGACCTCTCGGCAAGCTATAAGTGGCGCGGCAAGCTGATGAAGGAACAAGGATTCAACGTGTCGCTCTACAACGCTACGGGCCACGCCAACGAACTCTTCTGGACCATTGACAAACGCGCGGACGGCGCATTTGCCTACCTTCCCGTCTCTTTCATTATAAAGGCCTTGCCCTCGCTTAGCTATTTCTGCAAATTCTAATGAAAACGAACATCTGCTTCCTGATGCTGTTGCTCGCTGCCCTGACTGGCTGCGAAAAAGACGTATTGCCTCCCCACAAGTCTATACTGGTGGTAGAGGGCTGGATTGAGGATGAAGGCTTCCCCGTAGTTATTCTCACGGAAAGCTTGCCCGTCAGCCAAGAATACACCTCATTGGATAATATCTCAGACTACCTTGTGAAATGGGCAAAAGTAACGGTCAGCGATGGAAAGCAGACGGAGATACTGATAGGAAAATACGAGAAAGGATATTTTCCTCCCTACGTCTATACAACAAGCAGGATAAAAGGAAAAGCGGGACGCACCTACACGCTCACGGTTGAGTATGGAGATTATTATGCCACCGCCGCCACAACCATTCCTGAGCCGCCCGCCATTGACAACCTATCGATAAAAAAATGCGCCGACGTGGACACGCTCTACCAAATCGACCTTACTTTCAAAAGCAAACCAAGCAATTACTACCAGATCTTTACCCGGGTGGGCGCAAACAACCGACAATTTATAGCCTCTTACCTCGGCAGCTACGACGGCAAGGTCTTAACACCCCAAAGCACGCTGCCCGTATACAAAGGTTACAGCAAAACAGGCAGAAACTCGGACTACACGCCTTATTTCCTGTACAACGACACCTTGACCATAAAGCTGGCCTGCCTCGATGAAGCAGGTTTTAAGTTTTGGGACAGCTACTCGAAAAACCTTTCCCTGCAAGGCAACCTCTTTCTCGCCTCTTACATAAATTTCCCCTCAAACATCAACGGAGGCATCGGCTATTGGTGCGGCATGGGCACAGACACAAAAAACCTCATCGTATCGAAGTGGCTGAATGAAAACAAGTAAACCTTTGTGTAAAGCGAAAGCCCAGGGAGTAGGAGCGTTTTGAAAAACGCCTGTCCAATGCGCCGAACAACAATAACGCAAAGCATTAACCGGGCGTTTTTAATAAGATAGGACTAAACTCCGATAAAATGCATTTTTTCAGCCTCCAAACTCCGAAAAAAATGCACGATGCACGAATTCTATTCCGCAATCTCGTACGGCTTTGAGGTAAAAAAAGCACATTTTTGGCGATTTATAGTGCAATTATTCATACTTTTGCAAATATTTCTGCGCATATAATAGCAATTTGCATTTTTGGAGACTTCAAACTATTACTTAAAGCATATATGAAAAAGTTTTTACTCTCTCTCTTTTCGCTGGTCTTTTCCGTCTGCACGCTTAACGCGGCAGAGGTGAGCTTTGCCATGCAAGACCTCACATGGATGTCCGACACACACGCCGAGTACGGCACGGGTTATCAGCTCACAGGCACAGCCGTCGCCGGCCTGCAAATCGGTTACTGGCAGGCCACGAGTGCTTACAAGCCTTCCACGGCGGTGGGCAGCTACGTGCCCGTACAGCAAAACCATGTGATGACGCTTGCCACGGCATCGGGCGCAGACATCACGAAAGTCGTGGTGACCTGCCAAAAGCCCACGCGCACCTCGGGCATCTATTTCAACTCCGTGCTTATCGCCGCCTCCGGCTCTACGGTGACGTGGGAAGGCAACGCCGCCACGCTGAAAATGAAATTCAGCGGACTCTCCCACGTGACGAACATCACGATTGTCTACGACGACAGCCGAGTGGAACAAGTGGCACAGCCGACGTTCAGTCCCGAATCGGGCACGTATTTCGAGCCGTTCCTCTTCTCCGCCGAAACGGCCACAGAGGGCGCAACGATACAATATTCCATCGACGGCGGCGACTTCACCGCCTACACCGCCCCCTTTGAAATCAGCACCGCCTGCACCGTGCAAGTTAAAGCTGTGAAGGAAGGCTATGCCGACAGCGGCATCGCCGAGGCAACCTATAAGTTCCGCGTGCGCAGCGACGTGGCAAGCATCGCCGAAGCCCTGACCCACCTTGACACGGAAGAGGTGGTGCGCTTCACGAAACCCGTAATCGTGACCTATCAGACCAGCAGTCAATTCTATACATACGTGCGCGATGAAAGCGGCAGTACGCTCATTGTCGGCACGCTCCCCAAATATGAAAGCGGCGACTCAATCCCTGCCGGCTTCATGGGCAAGATGGTCAACGACCACAGCCTGCTGAAACTCACGACCAACGTGAGCGAAGAGTTCAAGACGGGCGCTTCGTTCGGCGAAGCCATCAAGGGAACGGCTGCCGCCGCACCCGAGGTGATGAACAAGACAGCCGACCCCGTGACAGCCGACCAGAACCGCTTCGTTGTGTTCAACATGGTGCTTTTCGACAACACGGAACTCTCCATTTCCAACGGCACGAAGCTCGCCATCACCAACTACTTCAACACCGAGCTGCCTGAGAGCGGCATGTATAACGTAGCGGGCATCCTCTCCGTGTGGAACGACGTGGTAAGCTTTTACCCCACCGCCTTCTACGACCCGACAACGGGCATCGAAGCCACGCGCATAGACACTGGCGCAACCGCCGCCCCCGAAGTGTTCGACCTCAGCGGCCGCCGCACGACGATGAACGCCAAAGGCCTGAAGATTGTAAGACAAGGCGGAAAAACGAAGAAGATGTTTTAAGATTTGACGCATAACCGCCGAGCGTGCAACATTTTTTTAGAATATCTACGGCGGTCTGCGTTATTTTCCATAATTTTGCAGATACACATAATAAGTTTCCCATAAGGAAGCGTTATGTGTATCTGTTTTTTGTATAAAAAAATCATAAATAAGCAATGTCTGAAAGAAAAGTACGCGTGCGCTTTGCACCCAGTCCCACCGGCCCGCTGCACATCGGCGGCGTCCGCACAGCATTATACAACTACCTGTTTACCCGCCAGAAGGGCGGCGAACTCGTGTTCCGCATCGAAGACACCGATTCCAACCGCTTCGTGCCCGGCGCAGAGGCTTACATCATCGAAGCCTTCGACTGGCTCGGCATCAAGTTTGACGAGGGCGTGAGCTTCGGCGGCAACTATGGCCCGTATCGGCAGAGCGAGCGCCGCGACATTTATAAGAAATACGTAAAGCAGCTGCTCGACAGCGGTGCGGCCTACGTGGCGTTCGACACGCCCGAGGAACTCGACGCGAAGCGCAAGGAGGTGGAAAACTTCCAGTACGACGCGCACACGCGCCTCGGCATGCGCAACCAGCTGACGCTGGGCGAAGAGGAAACCCAAAGGCTCATCGCCGAAGGCACGCCCTACGTGGTGCGCTTCAAGATTGAGCCGGGCGAAGAGGTGCACGTGAAGGACCTCATTCGCGGCGACGTGAAAATCATGTCGGACGTGCTCGACGACAAGGTGCTCTACAAGAGCGCGGACGAACTGCCCACATATCACCTTGCCAACATCGTGGACGACCATCTCATGGAAATCAGCCACGTGATACGCGGCGAGGAGTGGCTGCCCTCCGCACCGCTCCACGTGCTGCTTTACCGCGCTTTCGGCTGGGCAGACACGATGCCCGAGTTCGCCCATCTGCCCCTGCTGCTCAAACCCGACGGCAAGGGCAAACTTTCTAAGCGCGACGGCGACCGCCTCGGCTTCCCCGTGTTCCCGCTCGAATGGCACGACCCGAAGACGGGCGACGTGTCTTCCGGCTATCGCGAAAGCGGATATCTGCCCGAAGCGGTGATTAACTTCCTCGCCCTGCTCGGCTGGAACCCCGGCGGCGACCAGGAATTGCTCTCCATGGACGACCTTGTGCGCTTGTTCGACCTCACGAAGTGCTCAAAGAGCGGCGCAAAGTTCGACTACGTCAAGGGGCAGTGGTTCAACCGCGAATATCTGCTGGCACGCCCCGAGGCAGACCTTGCGCCGGAGTTTGTGCGCGTGTTTGCCGCAAACGGCATCGCCGTAACAGAGGAACAGGCCGCAGCAGTAATCGCCATGATGAAGACAAAGAACATCGAAGTGGAAGAGGGCGGCGTGAAGAAAAAGCGCAGCATCAGTTTCGTGCGCGACTTCTATCCGCTTTGCGACTTCTTCTTCAAAGCCCCTGCCTACGACAAGGAAGATAAGTTTACCAAAAAGAACTGGAAAGACACCGCTGCCGCCGACATGCAGGAACTGGCCGCCGTGCTCGAAGGGCTCGCCGATTTTAGCATCGAAAGCCAAAAGGCCGCCGTTGAGGCCTGGGTCGCTGAAACGGGCAAGAAGCCTTGGAATGCCTGGCGCGTGTGCCTCGTGGGCGAAGGCAAAGGACCCGATATGTACGAACTGGCCGCCTTCCTCGGCAAAGTGGAAACGCTGCGCCGCATGAAAGCCGCACTGGAAGCATTATAATTTTCCCCATGTACTCCCTCGGTATTTATTTAATGGCACTCGGCGTGCGGGTGGCTGCGCTCTTCAAGGAGAAGCTGCGCAAGATGGTGCAGGGACACCGCGCCACATGGCAGATGCTCCGCGCCCTCGGCGGCAAGGACACTTACGTGTGGTTTCACGCCGCCTCGCTCGGCGAGTTCGAGCAGGGCCGCCCGCTCATGGAACGCCTGCGCCGCGAGCATCCCGAAAAGAAAATACTGCTCACCTTTTTCTCGCCCTCGGGCTACGAGGTGCGCAAGAATTACGACGGCGCCGACCTCGTGTGCTACCTGCCTTTCGACACGCCCCTCAACGCGCGGCGCTTCGTGAAACTGGCTCGCCCGGAGGCTGCCTTTTTCATCAAATACGAGTTTTGGCGCAACTACATCGAGGTGCTCTATAAGCGCGGCATTCCCTGCTACAGCGTGTCGAGTATCTTCCGCGAAAACCAGATTTTCTTCCGTCCCTACGGGCGCGGCTACGCTCGCTGCCTGAGCCGCATAACCCGACTTTTTGTGCAAAACGAGACCTCGCGCCGCCTGCTTGAAGGCATCGGCGTGACGAACGTGGAAGTTGTGGGCGACACGCGCTTCGACCGTGTGCTCGACATTCGCAACGCCGCCAAACCCCTGCCGCTGGCGGAACGCTTCGCGGGCTGCTGGAAGGTGCTCGTGGCGGGCAGTTCCTGGCCGCAGGACGAGGAGATTATCATTCCTTATTTCAACCGTCACCCCAACCTCAAGCTTGTGCTCGCGCCCCACGTGGTGAGCGAGGAACACCTGCAAGCCATAGAGCGGCAACTCGCGCGCCCCGCGCTGCGCTACTCGAAAGCCACGCCGAAAGCTGTGGCGGAGGCCGACTGCCTGATTATCGACTGCTACGGCCTGCTCTCGTCCATTTACCGCTACGCTTCCATGGCCTACGTAGGCGGCGGTTTCGGCGTGGGCATTCACAACGTGCCCGAGGCGGCGGTGTACGGCATTCCCGTAATTATCGGCCCCAACAATAAGAAGTTCCGCGAGGCGCAAGCCCTACTGCGGTGCGGCGGGTGCAAGGAAATAGCCGGCGCGGCAGACTTTGAGCAGCTTATGGACGCTTGGCTCTCGGACAAGGAAGCGCTTGCAACAGCCGGCAAAGCCGCCGGCAGCTACATAGCCGACAATGCCGGCGCAGCCGACCGCATTTTCAGCAAAACCCTTCAATGAAAATCCTTTTAGTAAATACCTCCGACCACAAAGGCGGCGCTGCCATTGCCGCCATGCGGTTGCTGGAAGCCTTGCGCAAGAACGGTCAAGAGGCTACGCTGCTGTGCCGCGACAAAGGCACGGGGGAAGAAGGGGTTGTGGGGTTGCCTGAAAGCCGCCGGCAGCAGTTGCGCTTCATTGCCGAACGCGCGGAAATCTTTGCGGCGAACGGCTTCAGCCGGCAAAATCTCTTTGCCATCGACACTGCCGCCCACGGCACGGACATCACGCGCCTGCCGCTATTCAAAGAGGCCGACGTGATACATCTGCACTGGATCAATCAGGCGATGCTCTCGCTCGGCGACCTCAAAAAGATTTTCAATTCGGGTAAGAAAGTCGTGTGGACGCTCCACGATATGTGGCCCGTAACGGGCATCTGCCACCACGCCCAGACTTGCGACCGCTGGCTGGCCGACTGCGGCAACTGCCGCCTGCTGAAACGCCCCGCGCCCCGCGATATTTCTTACCGCATCTTCCATAAAAAGCAAAAGATTTACGCTGCCGCGCGCAACCTCGCCTTCGTGGGGTGCAGCCGCTGGCTCACAGACTTGGCACGCCGCTCGCCGCTCACCGCAGGCCACGAGGTGTGCAACATTCCCAATCCCATCGACACTGATTTCTACGCGCCGCAGCCTGCCGCTGCCGCCCGTGAGGCTCTTGGCCTGCCCGCCGAGGGAAAGTTGCTGCTGTTTGTCGCTTTCAAGGCCACCGACCCTGGCAAGGGCATTGCCTTTCTGCGCGAGGCTGTGGATATTATTGCCAAGGAAAACAAGGAACTCACCGCCGCGCTCGGCGTGGTCATTGTGGGCAAAGAGGCAGAGCGTGCCGCCGAGGGTTTCGCCTGCCGCACCTATCCCTTGGGGTATGTCACGGACAAGGAAAAAATGCGCACGATTTATCAAGCGATTGATGTCCTGACGATGCCCACGCTGATGGACAACCTGCCCAACACGATTGTAGAGGCGCAAGCCTGCGGCAAACCCTGCGTGGGGTTCAACGTGGGCGGCCTGCCGGAGATGATTGCCAACGGACTGAACGGTATGCTCGTCCCCACGGGCAACGCACAGGAACTGGCGCAAGGCATCGCCTCCGTACTTTCCACAAAGAGCTACGACGCACTCAGCCGCAACGCACGCGCAGCAGCCGTGAGCAATTATTCGCAAAAAGCCGTGGCAGAGAAATATATTGCCGTTTATAATGGCACAGACAAGTAAAAGATAATCACCCAATAATGAAGCCTCCGCTTAAAATATCTGTCATCACCGTTACCTACAACGCCGCCAACCTTATCGCCAAAACAATAAGCAGCGTGGAGGAACAAACCTACGATGCCGTGGAACACATTATTATCGACGGCAATTCGCAAGACAGCACCCTCTCTGAAATCCATCATTATCAGGAACGCAACAGCCGCACGGAGCACCCGCGCGAAATCGTTTGCCGCAGCGAGCCCGACCGAGGCATTTACGATGCCATGAACAAAGGTTTGGAACTGGCTACGGGCAAATATCTGCTGTTTCTCAACGCCGGCGACCGTTTCCACACGCCCGATACGCTCGCGCAGATTGCCGCCGTGGCAGAAAAGGGCGACAAGTTGCCTGCCGTGATTTACGGCGACACGCACATCGTCGATGCCGCCGGCAACTTTCTGCACCGCCGCCGCCTCTCGCCGCCCCCGCGCCTCACGTGGCGGTCGTTTCAAAGCGGCATGCTGGTATGCCATCAGGCATTCTTCGCCCGCCGCGACCTCGCGCAGAAAACGCCCTACGAACTGCACTTCCGCTTTTCTGCCGACTTCGACTGGTGCATCCGCATCATGCGCGCCGCCCACCGCCGCAAGCTCCCCTTGACGAACGCGGGCATCGTGGTGGCGGACTATCTGAACGAGGGCACCACCACGCGCCACCATAAAGCCTCCCTGCGCGAGCGGTTCCGCATCATGGAGAAATATTACGGACTGATGCCCACGCTGGCTTACCACTTATGGTTCCTTGTCCGCAATTTCATTAAAAAGTAAAAGCGCGGGGCACACAATATTATATATATGTATAGGCCAAAGAAATTAACCCCCGAAGAGGCTTACCGCCAGGCAAGCGGCGAATGTGCGCGGCGCGAAACGTGCCGCGCTCATTGGTACAGAAAGTTCATCGCCGCAGGACTTTCGCCTTTGGAAGCCGACGACGTGCTCGCCCGCCTCGAGCGCGAGGGTTTTATTGACGAGACACGTTATGCCCGCGCCTATGTGAGCGACCACTACCGCTTTTCGCAGTGGGGGCGCGAGAAGCTGCGCCACATGCTTTGCGCAGACGGCATCGCCTCTTCTATCATCGAGGAAGCCCTGAAAGAGATTGACGAAGACGTTTATCGCGAAAACCTTAAAAGCCTTTTAGAAAAGAAAATCCGTTCTGCCGCCGACGCCGACCCGCGCACCCTTACCCGCAAGGCTGTGGCGTACGCCGCCGCCCGAGGCTACGAGGCCGACCTTATTTTTGAGGTTTTCAAAGATATTTATTGCGAGTAATAAAAGCCAAATCGCCTTTTTCTTATATAAAAGTTTGCCAAAGGGCAGTTTTTTTATACTTTTGCACGTATTCTAAAAGAAAACTAAACAAAATCACATAAAACAATCTCCGTATGAAACAGTATTTACTTCTTTTATTCTCTTTCCTATTCGCTGCGCTCCTGCCCGCTATGGCAGATGAGCTGTATTACGAACAGGATTTCGACCAAGCAGCCGACTACGCCGAAGGCAGTTACGTGCCCGAAGGCTGGTTGTCGGAAGGCACGATTGCGCTCTATCGCCAAAAGGCTTCCGATATGGGTGCCTCCGCCCACTCGGGCAGTTACGTGTTCGGCAATGTGGGCAGCTATATGGGCGTGCGCGATGAAGTTGTCTACACTCCGGGCTTCACGCTCGTGGCCGGCAAGGTCTGCACGTTCAGCTTCTGGCTTTACGCCCCGGGCGGCAACCCTGCCAACGTGCGCAACACGCAGATTAAAGTGACGGCCGGCACGGCGCAGACCAAGGAAGCGCAGACCGTCGAACTGGGACAAACGCCGAAGCAGGCGCACAGCTCGTGGACAAAGTATTCCTTTGAATTTACCCCCGAGACAGAAGGTGAATATTTCTTTGCCCTCCATCTTGTCACCACCATTGCGCAGAGCGGTTTGGTGGCTTTCGACGACATCGTGGTTGAAGGCGAAACGCCCGCCCCGCCTGTTCCCGCTGGCGACCTGTTAGAACTTTCCGCCGCCTATGCCGACGGTTTCGATTTCACCGCGCCTTATACTTATAAGGGCGAAGCCATTGTGAGTTATGTGAATACCGCTGCCGGCGTGGCTTATCTGCAAGACGTGACGGCAGGCGCCAAACTCCTCTTCCCCGCTGCCGCCGCCCCGAAAGCCGGCGACAAGATCAGCGACCTCGGCTGCACGCTCGCTCTTGCCGACGGCGTGCTCACGATGACCATTCCCGGCGATGCCGCCTCGCCCGCCTTCACCACCCTTTCCGAAGGCAATGCGCTTCCCGCGCAGCCCGTCACCCTCGAAGCCCTCGCAGCCGAGCCGCAGCGCTATGCCGGCAAACTGATTGCCGTGGACAACGTGACGTTCAGCAATATCGAAGCAGGCGACGTGTTTGAAGAAGGATTAGACTATACGCTCACCGACGGCACATCCTCCATTGCCCTCGGTTTCCTGCCCGGTGATGCGCTCTACGATGAGGGCATTCCCACCGAAGTGCTTAAAGTGACGGGTATCGCCCTGAGCGGCACGACGGCCAAGATTGCGCCGCGTTCGCTCGAGGATATGCAGAAATACACCGCGCCTATTGTCCACGAAACCAAGGAACTGCCTTACCAGCAGTCGTTCGACAATGAAAATGAGGACTACGACGGCACGTCGCAGCTGCCTACGGGCTGGGCTTGCACGGGTACCGTGCCGTTTGTTACCGCCAACATGGACGGGCTGCTTGCCCACGGCGGCACTTATTACCTCATCACGCCCGAAGGTTCTTTCCTGCGCGATGAACGCCTCTACACGCCGTTCTTCGACATGGAAGCCGGCAAGACGTATGTGTACAGTTTCTATCTCTACCTCCCGGGCAAGGTGTCGCTCGGCGCGCTGCAACCCACCAACGTTACGGTAACCGTGGGCAACGACCAGGAGAGCAGCGCACAGACCACCACGCTCCTCACGCTCAACGGGCAAAGCCTTACGAACTGGACGAAGCAGGAAGTGAAGTTTGTGCCGATGGTAAGCGGCCAGTACTGCTTTGCCGTCAACCTTTCCTCCGAAAGCCCCTCGTGCGGCGACATTGCCATCGACGACGTGACGGTGTTTGAAGAAGGCTCCGTGATGCGCCCCACCGCCGAGTTCGGCATACCTGCCTGGTACGATGTTTTCGAGTCGCGCCTCTGCGTGTTCCGTGGCACTGCCGTGCAGATGATTAACCTCTCCACCGAAGCCACAGAATACGAGTGGAGCATTCCCGGCGCGAACCCCGCAACCTCTACCGCGAAGAATCCCGCGTTCTTCTTCCCCGAGGAGGGCACGTACACCATCACGCTGACCGCCAAGAACAGCCGTTTCAGCAAGACCACGACGAAAGAGGTAAAGGTTTACTTCCCCACCGACGAGGGTCAGCTTGGCCTGATGAACTACAATCCCAGCGAGGATAAGATGATTAGTTATTTCGATGAAATGCCCACTTATCCCACCGACCCTGAATTTGACTACATCTCCGGTTTCAACCACTACTATTACCGTTACGCCCAGCGCTACGCCCTGCCTGCGGAGACCAAGATGACTATTTCGAACATATCTACCTGGCTCGTGGCTTACTCGCGTATGTCGGCCTACACCGCCGAAGAGCGCAACTGGCCCTTCACCATTTCTTTCTATGGCGAGACTGACGGAAAACTGGACGAGACCAAGTGCTTCGGCCGCAAGATTTCCACGCTCGTGGACGAGTTCGGCAACGTGGGCATCGGCTACGAGCATCCCAAGATGTGGGGCTTCAGTCTCGAAAGCAATCCCATCACGGTGCAGGGCAACTTCTACGTAGCGTTTGAATACGACCCGCAAATCCCCATCGACTCTCCCGACCCCAACATCACGCGCTCTTACATTGCGCTCAGCCTTGCGCAGAGCCGCCTGCCGCAGTCGAACATGTACGTTTATCCCACTTCGGGTCCCGAAGGATTTACCAAGACCAACCAGTGGTGCAGCCTCAACGAGTTCGACGCTTCCAAGGCCGGCTACAGCCTCGCCCTCATCTTGTGGGCAAATGCCGAGGGCGCAACAGCTCCGAGCGGCATTATGGCTATCGGCCCTGACGGCAAGCCTGCCTTTGCCGCCCGTCCCTGCGGCGAAAGCCTCAACGTGAGCGGCACGGAAGCCGGCGAACGTCTCACGCTCTTCGATGCAGGCGGCCGCCTCGTGCGCACCGCTGCAGCCGAAGCCGGCGCCACGCAAATCAGCCTCGGCGGATTGAGCGCAGGTACATATATTATTATGTCGTCGAAAGGCGCAGTGAAATTTGTGAAAAAGTAAAGTATGACCTCCACAGCAATATTCTCTTTCAAAAGAGCCGGCAGCGCATGCCGGCTCTTGCTGCTTTCCGTGCTCTGCACCATAGCGTGCAGCCGCGCAGCAGCCGTGCCCGCCTATCCGGGACTTATTACAGTGAAGCAACCCTCGGGTAAAACCGTCAGCATCTACCTGCGCGGCGATGAGCGCAGCCATTGGGGCGAAACGCCCGACGGCTACACCCTACTGCGCGACGGAGAAGGCTATTGGGCATTTGCCCGCGCCACCGCCGAAGGCGGCATCGAAGCCTCTGCCCTGCGCTACGACGGCAGCAGCCTCGCCGCCGAGCGTGCCGGCATCCGCAAAGGCCTGCGCCCCACGCGCAGCATCTCGCAGCCCGACGTGCAGCAGCCCGCCATGCAGCGGGCCAAGAAACTGCAGGTGAGCAATTCTTTCCCCACCAAGGGCAAGCACAAACTCCTGATGCTCCTTATCAATTACAATGACACGCAGACGCTCTACACGCAAGCCGATTTCCAAAACGTGATGAACCAAGAGAACTACGCTGGCACGGGCAGTTTCCGCGACTACTATCTCGAGCAGTCGTTCGGCCAACTCGACATCGAAACCACCGTCACGCCGTGGGTAAAACTAAACGGCGCAAAGCGCTACTACGGTTCGGAGGGCGCGGTGGCCATGATTACCGAAGCCCTGCGTATGATTGAGGACCAGATAGACCTGCGCGAGTTCGACAACGACGGCGACGGCGTGCTCGACGGCCTCACCGTGATCCACCAGGGCACGGGGCAGGAAATGACTGGCTCGTCGTCGGACATCTGGTCACACAGCAGCGAAATCATCGGCCTCACCATCGATGGCATCGCCGTGAAGCGCTACACCATTCAGCCCGAGCAGCAACGCGAGGAAAAGATTACGAACATCGGCGTCATCTGCCACGAGTTCGGCCACAACCTCGGCGCACCCGATTTCTACGACACCGACTACGCCCAGTCGGGCGGCACTTACGGCGGCACGGGCGTATGGGACATCATGGGCGGCGGTGCATGGAACGGCGACAACGGCTCGCAGCCCGCAGCCTTCAATATGTGGCAGAAATGGCAATACGGCTGGATCACGCCCACCGAGCTCACCGCCGCCACACACATCAGCAACATGCCCTCTTCGCGCCTCGGCACGGCCGCTTATAAAATCGACACCACCGTGCCCGGCGAATACTTTATCCTCGAAAACCGCCAGCGCGAAGGTTCGTTCGGCACGCCTCTGCCCGGCAGCGGTCTGCTCATCTACCACATCGACGAAAATCTCATTTCGCAAACCGTAGAGCAGAACACGCTCAACGTGCAGTATCCGCAGGCCGCCTACACCGTTTGCGCCAATGCCGGCACCGACCCATCTTCTTCGTCATTCTCCTACGGCGATGTCACGACCGCCGGAACGCCCTTCCCCGGCAGCGCGGGCATCACGTCGTTCTCCGACGCCACCTTGCCTTCCTGCAAATCGCGCAGCGGCCGCCACTCTTATTTTGCCTTGAAAAATATCACGGAAACGGGCGGAACCATCAGTTTCGACTTCATCAAGGAAACCACGCCGCCTGCCCCGCAGGACTTCCACGCCGAGACACAGCGCGGCAAGGTGAACCTCGCATGGACTGCCCCGCAGCCCGAAGGCTCTTACACTGCGCCGCAGTTCTACACCGTGTATCGCAACAACGCGCCCATCGGAAAAACCTCCGCGCTTACCTTTGCAGACAACGAACCCGATGCCGACGGCCTGCTCGTTTACAGCGTAGACGCCACCTATTCCAACGAAATGGTGTCGCCCTACGTAGAGGATTCGCTCATGATACCGACCAACCGCGTCACTGCCGTCACCGCCTCGCGCTCTTCTGCTACCAACACGCTGCGCTGGACGCTCGGCAACCGCCTGACGCGTGTGGACATCACGCCCAACGAGGCCGACTACACGCAACTTAATATCCAAGGCGTGGATTCCGTGGACTTCGTGCAGCGTTTCTCCGCTGCCGACCTCACCGCCTATAAGGGCGCGCGCATCACGTCGGTCGCCATCTTCCCCCTCACCACGTCTTCCACCTCTACCTACGAGGTGCGCGTGTGGGAAACGGACAAATATGGCCTCAACCCGCGCATCGTTTCCAGCCGCCCCGTCTCGGAGTTCGGCGTGAGCGCGTGGAGCCGCGTGATGCTCACCGAGCCGGTGACGATCATCAAGGGCCGCGACTACTACATAGGCGCACACCTGAAAAGCACGCAAAACGGCTTCTCGCTCATGAGCGACACGGGGCCTTACCAAAACGGCGGCTGCCTGCTCAAATTTGAAGACGAATGGGAGGAGGCGCAAAATCCGCAGGGCAACTTCTACCTCTACGCCGAGTTGCAATATCCCGAGCCGAAGACGCAGACCGTTCCCACAGGCTTGGACGAGCCTGTCACCGACCCGTTCAGCCAACTGCAATATCCGCTCGGTTTCCGCGTGTACCGCGACGGCGTTGAAGTGGGCACCACTGCCAACCTGCTTTTCCTCGACACCGCCGCCCCCGCCGGCGAGCACGACTATGCCATCTCCTCGCTCTTCCGCGGCGGCAATGAGAGCGACACGGTAGCGTTCCACTTCGACGGTTCGGAGCAGCCCACGGGCATCTCCTCCACGCCCCTAGTTGCTGCGCCCGCCCTGCGCTTCACGCGCGGCACGGGCAGCCTCACCCTCACAGGCAGCGGCAGCGTCACCGCCACCGACACGGCAGGTCGCACCCTCCTGCGCCGTGCCGCTTCGGGCGAAACGACCCTCGCCCTCGCCCCCGGCGTTTACATCATCCGCCTCGCCACTACCGACGGCAAGGTATATACCTGGAAGGTAGAACTGTAAGCAAAAAAGAATCTTAGTAAAATAAAACTGCGCACGGGCGCCTATGGTTTCCTTGCGCTGTTGTTTTTTGCCGATTGGTGTGGGGGCGTTTTGCAAAACGCCGGGTATTGGTTGCTACATTTATTAGTGCCTTTGGGCGCACACGGCGGGCGTTTTGAAAAACGCCCCTACTATTCACGCGCACGGAGCAATTTTTTTCTTTCTCCTTGATAATTTTCCCTTTCTCCCTGACATTTTTTCCTATCTGCGCAGAAATTTTTTGTTACAAACTTTGTAACGCTTGTTAGAAAGTTTGTAATACGTGTTACAAAGTTTGTAATACATGTTAGAAACTTTGTAACAAAAAATATCTCCGAGAAAATGAAAAATTTCAGGGAGAAAGTAAAATCTGTCTTAGCAAACAGAAAAAAATATCTGCGCAGAAAGGATTTTCTTCCTGCGCAGACAGTAAATGCGAAGTGCTATAAAAAATGCTGCCTTCAATCTGAAAGTTCCGCCGTGTTGCTGTAATGGCGGATGTGTATGCCGAAGAGTGTGTCGCAATCGGTTGGTACGCCGACGGGCATACGGGGCACGGGCACGCCGCTGCCCAGGGGTTCGCGGCCAAGTTCTTCATACGCCTCGTCCCAAAGGCCAGCATCGATGAACGATTGCAGCGTCTGCGCACCGCCTTCCACGAGTAGCGAACGGATACCTTCGCCGTGGGCAGCAGAAAGTAGCGTGGGGATGTCGGCAAAGGCGGTGAAGCCGGCGGGCAGGTCGCCCTCGGCAATCCGTCCCAACACGTAGCGGCGCGGATTCGGGCCGCTCCAATGGCGCACGGTGAGGGTGGGGCGGTCGGCAAGGAGGGTGGCGTGTCCCACGAGGATAGCGTCGTGCTCGGCGCGGAAGCGATGTACGCGCATAAGGGTGTGGGGCGTGGAAATAAGGGCGGCAGAAATTTCAGGGTTTTGCGCGCCCGTAAGTTCGTCGATGCGCCAGCGGTCAATAAAGCCGTCGGAAGAGCGCGACCATTTAAGAGTGACAAACGGCCGGCGCAGGGTTTGCGAGGTGACGAATTTGCGGTTGAGTGCCAGACATTCTTTTTCCAATACGCCGACAGTAACCTCCACGCCGCCGCGCCGCAATATCTCAACGCCGCGTCCCGACACTTTTGCAAAGGGGTCGATGCAACCCACTACGCAGCGGCGGAAGCCTTGACGCACGATCATCTCGGCGCAGGGCGGCGTGCGACCGAAGTGGGCGCAGGGCTCGAGGCTGACGTAAATAGTACTTTCAGGTATGAGGCGGCGCAGGTGTGCCGGCACGCTGCGCACGGCGTTGACCTCGGCGTGGGGCGTACCGCACTCGCGGTGCCAGCCTTCGCCGATGATTTTATTGTCGTGGACAATCACCGCGCCTACCATAGGGTTGGGCGAAGCGGACTGACGGCCGTTTTTGGCCAACTGAATGCAGCGGCGCATCCACTTTTCGTCGGGAACATTTATGGACATTATGATTGTAGAAATAAAAGTTATACTTAAAAAAAACGCAGATTGAATTATGGGTTAATATAATTAAAGTATTACCTGTCTGGAAGGCAGTACGGAGCGAAGCGACGATAACCGGGGACGAATTCCTCGGGGGAGGCAATTGAGATGATTCTGCCTGGAAGGCAGTACGCCTGTGGAAATGTATAAAGAGCCTGTACTGTGGCGTAGTGCCTTCCAGGCACATCGTCCTTTCGCGTTTATCCGAGGACTTCGTCCCCGGTTATCGTCGCTTCGCTCCGTAGTGCCTTCCAGGCACTTAATACTTAATTCAACCAATTGTGTAAAAAATTTTTATTTGATGCACTTTCCAAACGGTTATTGTGCTACCTATCTATTGGTTTACTAAATTGTTTTTAATTTTGCAGGAGATGAACGAGATTTACCAATATATATATAATGCGTTGCGTGGTCGCTACGAGGTGGGCGAGGCGCAGGCGTTGGCGTTTGCCCTGCTCGAAGACGGCTTCGGCGTGGAGCGTACGGCGGTTTATGCCGACAAAGTTAGCAATTTCGGTGCAGCGGAGCACAAGCGGCTGGACGATATTCTCTCACGTATGAAAAACGGCGAACCGCTGCAATATGCCATTGGCAAGGCGCGGTTCAGGGGAGAATTTTTCAAAACAAATCCTGCCGTGCTTATTCCGCGCCCGGAAACGGAGGAACTTGTGGAGATGTGCACGGTATGGGGAAAAGGCTTTTTTGTAGAAAAGGGTAGGGGAGTAGCGCCACGGATTTTAGATGCCGGAACGGGCAGCGGCTGCATCGCTATCAGTGTGGCAAAGGAACTGGATAATGCGGCGTATGTGGAGGCTTGGGATATTTCGGAAGCGGCACTCGATGTGGCAAAAGAGAATGCCGGCTTGCACGGCGCACAGGTTGTTTTCAAAAAACAGGATATTTTAAACTTTATGCCTGAAACCGCGTTTGACCTGATTGTGAGCAATCCGCCTTATATAACGGACGAGGAACGGAAGGATATGGAAGCGCACGTTTTGGACTACGAACCACACACTGCGCTCTTTGTGTCGGACCATGACCCGCTCTTATTTTACCGGGCCTTGGCGAAACTGGCCAAGGAATGCCTCGCGCCGAATGGCATGATAGCCGTGGAGACCAACAGAATGTTTGCCGACGACGTGAGACTGCTTTTTGAAGAAAATAGTTTGGAGAAAACGCAAACTATAACGGATTGCTTCGGAAACAAGAGGTTTGTGGTGGGGACTTGCAACAAATAATAATTTTTTGGGCCCACTGATTTATATATTATTTTTGGCCACGAATTTATTTTTTGCCCACGAATCTCACGAATCTACACGAATCATTTTCAATGAATAAAAAGGCGACCTATTCGGTCGCACGAATTTTCACGAATATAATGATTGCATTAACTCATATTATTAGTGTGATTCGTGCGACCGAACAGGTCGCCTTAAACTTATAGGACACGGAATTCGTGTAGATTCGTGAGATTCGTGGGCAAATAAAAAAAATAGTGGGATATAAAAATATATTTTCGAAGACAAATGAAAATTACGTGAAAGTTTGTCGACTTGCCTCCCACATCACAATTCCTGCCGTCACGCTTACATTCAACGAATGCTTCGTGCCGTGCTGCGGAATTTCTACCACGCCATCGCAAGCATCTACTACGTCCTGCCGCACGCCTTTCACTTCGTTGCCGAGCACAAGGGCATATTTTTTTTCTTTTTCAAAAACAAAAGCACCGAGTTTATGGCTGTTTTCGGCCTGCTCCACCGCCAGCGTTTCATAGCCCGCCTCTTTCAACGCAAGGACTGCCTGCAACGTGTCGGCTGCATATTCCCATGCCACGGCATCTTCGGCACCCAAAGCCGTCTTATGGATTTCGGCAGAAGGCGGACAGGCTGTGATGCCGCAAAGCACAATCTTCTCTATTCGGAAAGCATCGGCCGTGCGAAAAACAGAACCCACGTTGTGCAGGCTCCGCACATTGTCGAGCACAACGACAAGGGGCTGTTTCGGCGCACGCTTGAACTCGTCCACCGTAAGGCGGTGCATCTCTTCTACGGTAAGTTTCTTATTTTCCATACGGCAAAATTATAAATTTAATGTTGAAAACCGCGTGTATAACCCTTGCAAAACCCAGGGAAAACCTATTTTCAGACAGTCATGCGGAACAAAACAGGACGGCGCAGCGTTTTCAACGGATAAACATCGTTTTACACAAAGAAACAATCGTTTCTTACATCAATCTGCACAGAGAAAGTCGCAACTTTTTCTCCACCGTTTGCATTTTCCACAACCTTCGTTCTGCCGCCACGCGGAAGCGGCATAAGTATGTGATAATTATCAAAAAAGAGAAGGTAAAATCGTGTTGATAAACCTGTGGAATAACATTGCTCTTTTGTGGAATACGAAATGAACAAGAGAAAGGCATTTTTTCTTTCCACACTTTCCACAGACCATCAAGAGCATCATAGATTTCTCAATGTTTAAGAAAAATATATTTTTCCTTCAAAAAGAAATACTCTTATAATATATGGGAAAGTGCGTTTTTGTGGAAAAATGTTGGGATATATAAAGCATTTTGCGCAACTTTGCAAAACGTTTTTTCGGACGCTCGGATATTCTCTCTTTATTTATGCTTTTGAAAAAAAATCCCTTTGCTCGTTCGCTGCTTTTCGTCTTTGCCGTCCACCTCACGGGCTTGGCATTGCTCACGCTGATGCGCCTTGTGTTTTATATAGCCGTGCGCCCCACGCTGCCTGCCGAGACGGCGGGCGATGTGGCATTGGCGGCACAGGCGTTCCTGCGCGGCGTGTGGTTTGACAATGTAGTGGCGTGCTACGTCGTTGCCCCCATGCTCCTGTCCGTAGGCATCGGCGGTTTGCTGGGATATAGCGGCAGGAAATGGCTGACAGGTTGGGCGGTTTATGCCGCCGTGATGTATCTGCCCTTGTTTGCGGCAGGTGCGGCCAATGTTCCGTATTTCCTTTATTTCAACCAAGTAATCAATGCCTCCGTGTTCAACTACACCGCCTATGCAGGCACTACGGCGGGCATGATATTCGGCGAGGCTTCCTATATATCATATATAATATTATTCTTCGCCTGCGCCGCCGCCTTCGCCGCGCTGTGCATCGTGTATGCCCGGAAAATATCGGCGGTGAAAGGCAAGAATAAGAGCACGATAGCGACCACATCGCTCAGCATACTCACCTTATTGCTCTTATGCGCCGCCTGCTTTCTCGGCATTCGCGGCAGGCTGGGCTATAATCCCATAAAAGTGAGCGCGGCGTACTTTTGCGACAATGCCGCCATGAACCAAATGGGACTCAACGCCGCTTTTAACGTGCTGAACAGCGCCCTCGACGAACTCCGACCCGAGAACCGCCGCCTCGCGCTCGTGCCCGACGATGAGGCACTGCGCTACGCTGCCGACTATCTGCTGGAAGGCGAGGCGCAGCCGCTGAAAGACGTGTCGCCCATAGCGTGCCGCATAGAGCCGGAAGGGAAGCCAACGGGGCAAAACGTAGTGGTGGTGCTGATGGAAAGCATGTCCGCCAACCTGATGGGCACGTTCGGCAACACGCTCCGCCTCACCCCCGCGCTCGACAGCCTGTGCCGCAATGGACTGCTGTTTGAAAACTGCTATTCCTCTGGCAACCATACCAACCACGGCATCTACGCCACGCTCTATTCACGGCCCTCCATCATGTTTCGCAACGCCATGAAAGGCAGTGTGGTGAAGCGCGTGGACGGACTGCCCACCATATTGCGTGACAACGGATATGAAACCCTCTTTTTCATGACCCACGAGGCGCAGTATGACAATATGAACGCCTTTTTCCGTACCAACGGCTTCTCGGAAGTGTATGCGCAGGAAGACTATCCGCGCAGCGCACGCGTGAACCACTTCGGCGTGCCCGACGACTTCTTGTTCACTTACGCCCTACCCGTACTTCGCCGCAAGGCCGCCGCAGGGAAACCCTTCTTTGCCACGCTGCTCACCATTTCCAACCATCCGCCCTACGTGGTGCCCGACGACTTGAAGTCGCAGCACAAGGAAAAGGATTTGCAGATTGTGGAATATGCCGACCGCAGCATAGCGCGGTTTATGGCGGCGGCGAAGAAAGAGCCGTGGTATGCCAACACCATTTTCGTATTCCTCGGCGACCACGGCAAGATGTGGGGCGAGAGCCGTCTCGAAGTGCCGGAAAGCATGAACCATATCCCCCTGCTCTTCTACGGCGCAGGCATCAAGCCCGAGCGGCGCACCGACCCGTGTGGACAGATTGACGTGGCGCCCACGCTACTTTCCATGCTGCGCCTGCCGTACGTGAAGAACAATTTCGGCATCGACCTGACGCGCCGCCACCGCAACGCCATCTTTTACTCGGCAGACAAGGTGCTGATGGCGCGCGACAGCACACATCTTTATATATATACCCCCGAAGCCGCCCGCGAAAGTTTTTATTATATCAGCAATGCCGGCGTGATGCCAAAAAACGACAGCGTGCCCGCCGCGCCTTACGAACATTTGAAACAACTTGTATTCAACATGCTTCAGGCAGCAGAGAATTTTTAAGGATTTTATTTAAGTAAACAAGTTAACGAGTAAACGAGTAAACAAGACAAGTTACTCAAATTATAAAAAAACAATACTATCCTGTCTCGTCTACTCGTTTACTAACAAACTCGTAACTAAAAAAATATTTATGGAAACAACACGACAGCAAAAAATAGCCCGCCTCTTGCAGCGCGAGCTTAGCGAACTTTTCCGCCTGCAAACGCAGGCCATGCACGGCACGCTCGTCACGGTGAGCGCAGTGCGCGTGAGCCCCGACCTTAGCATCGCCAAGGGTTATCTGAGCATCTTCCCTTCTGAAAAGGCAGAGGAAATATTGAAAAACATCAACGAAAACGCCCGCAGCATCCGCTACGAAATAGGTACGAAAGTGCGCTATCAGCTGCGCGTCATTCCCGAGTTCAAATTCTTTATAGACGATTCGCTCGACTACATCGAACACATCGATGAGTTGCTGAAGAAATAATCATGCGCGTTTCCCTGTTCATAGCCCGCCGCTATCTGTTCTCGCTCCGCTCGCTCGGCATCAGCACCGTGGTGAGCCTGATAGCCGTGCTCGGCGTGACGGTGACGACGGCCGCCCTGTTTTGCACGCTCTCCGTGTTCAATGGTTTCGGCGATTTAGTGAAAAGCCTCTATACCGCTTTCGATTCCGAAATAAAGATAACGCCGAAGACAGGCAAATACGTTTCCGCCGCCGACCCCACGCTGCAGAAGATGAAAAGTGCGGAGGGAGTGGCCGTGGCTTCCGAAAGCATCGAGGACGCTGCCCTTATCCTCTTCACAGGCCGCCCCGCCGTTATCACGCTCAAAGGCGTGGACGACAACTTCGACCGCTGCACTGGCATTCGCAATATACTATACGGCGAAAACGGCAGGTATCTGTTGCGGGCAGGCGATGTGGACTACGGCATTCCCGGCATAGGGCTGGCAGGCATGATGGGCACCGTGGACTACGGCACGCTGGAAATCTGTGTGCCGCGCCGGGGCGAGCAGGTGAACCTCACGAACCCTGCCGAAAGTTTCAACGTGGGCACGCTCGCCTCGCCCGGCGTGTGCTTCGACGTCAATCAGAAAAAATACGACGACAGTTATCTCCTCACCTCCCTCAACTTTGCGCAGGAACTGCTCGAGCAGCCCGGCAACATCACCCAGTTGGAACTTAAATTAGCAGACGGGGCAGACGCTGCCGCCGTGAAGGCACGGCTCAAAGAAATAGGCGGCGACAAGTTTGAAGTGCTCGACCGCCTGGAGCAGCAGGGCGAAATGTACCGCATGATGCAGATAGAGAAACTCATGGCCTACATCTTCCTGAGCCTTATCCTCGTCATCGCCACCTTCAACGTGATCAGCACCCTCTCGCTCCTCATGGTGCAGAAGCGCGAGGACTTGCACACCATCGCCTGCCTCGGCGGCGACGGCAAAACGCTGCGCGGCATCTTCTTGAGTGCAGGCAGAATGATATGCCTCATCGGCGGCCTGCTCGGCACGGGACTCGGCGCCCTGCTCTGCTACATTCAGCAGGAATACGGCATCATACGCCTCGGCCAGTCGTCCGGCACATTTATCATCGACTACTATCCAGTGAGCGTGCACCCGACCGACGTGATCCTCGTGCTGTTCACCGTGGTAGGCTTAGGTTTCTTGTCCGTGCGCATCGCCGTGCATCGCCGTTTCAGATAATCAAACGGGGGAAATAAGAGAAAAAAAGGCAGAAAAGTAACTTTTTCAATAAAAACCTTTTTTTGTTATAAGAAAATTCCCTACTTTTGAGGCACATACCGATACAATGCCCTTTTTCCTTATGTGCTAACCACGAAAAACACAGCCGGCATTAAGGAAATTTAAGAAGGAAGCATTTGCATTCGCCGTATGTTTCTTTTCCACAGAAAACCTTATAATCTATTTCATCTATGTGTTATTTAAGATTTGACAAGACGCAGATGACCAACCTTCAGGATTCCCTTTTCAAGGAGTTGCTGATAACGAACCGGTCGGGCGCGTATTGTTCTACGACCCTCGTAGGGTGCAATATCCGAAAATATCACGGACTCTTGGTCGTACCCGTACCCGAGATTGACGACGAAAACCATGTGTTGCTTTCCTCACTCGACGAAACGGTTATCCAGCACGGCGCAGAGTTCAACCTCGGACTGCATAAGTATCAAGGCGAGAATTATAGCCCGAAGGGTCACAAGTATATAGTAAGTTTCGAGTGGGAGAAAGTGCCCACTTGGGTGTATCGCATAGGAGGCGTGCTGCTGAAAAAGGAAATTGCCTACGATACCACTACCTTCCGTCTCTACATCCGCTACACCCTGCTCGATGCCCATTCGGCCACGACCCTGCGCCTCAAGCCTTTCCTCGCTTTCCGCAGCGTAAGGCAGTGGACGCACGAGAACGGGGCTGCCAACACGGGCTTCGAAGCCGTGGAAAACGGTATCCGCATGTGTCTCTATCAGGGTTATCCTGACCTTTACATGCAACTCAACCATAAGGCAGAATGGCATCATCAGCCCGACTGGTATCGCGGTCTCGATTACCCGAAAGAGCGTGAGCGCGGCTATGATTCTTCCGAAGACCTCATGGTGCCAGGTTATTTTGAAATGCCGATCAAGAAGGGTGAGAGCATCATCTTCACTGCTTCGCTCGCATCGGTTGCGCCGCGCCAGATGGGCAAACTCATGGACGCCGAAATAGCCGCCCTCGACAGCCGCGACAGTTTCTATCACTGCCTCGTCAACGCCGCCCACCAGTTTAAGGTGCAGAAGGACGGCGAGAACTATCTCCTTGCCGGCTATCCTTGGTTTAAGTGCCGCGCCCGCGACATGTTTATCGCCATGCCGGGCATCACGCTTTCCATCGGCGAGGTCGAGATGTACGAGAAATATATGGAAACCGCCGCGAAGGCTATCCGCAGTTACATCAATAAGGAGCCGCTCCCCGTGGCCATCTACGAAATGGAACAGCCCGACACGCTGCTTTGGGCAATCTGGTGCATACAGCAATATGGCAAATATGTTTCCCGCCAGAAGTGCAACGAACTTTATGGCGACTTGCTGCGCGAGATGATAAAGTTCATTCGCGACGGCAAGCACTCCAACCTCTTCCTGCACGACAACGGACTGCTCTACTCCAACGGTCGCGACCGCGCCGTGACGTGGATGAACGCGCAGAGCAATGGCCGCCCCATCACCCCGCGCTCGGGATATATCGTAGAGTTCAATGCCCTGTGGTACAACGCGCTCAAATTCTACGAGCAGATACTTTCCGAAAACGGCGGCGAAGAGAACAAGGCGCTTGCGGCGCAATTCGCAGCCGAGGCTGAGAAGACGGCCCGCTCGTTTAAGGAGGTGTTCCTCAATGAATACGGTTACCTGCTCGACTATGTGGACGGGCAGATGATGGATTGGAGCGTGCGCCCCAACCAACTCTTTGCCATTGCCCTCGACTTCTCGCCCCTCGACATGAAGGAGCGCAAGAGCGTGCTCGACATCTGCACCAAGGAACTCGTTACGCCCAAGGGCATTCGTTCGCTCTCGCCCAAGAGCGGCGGTTACAACCCCATGTATATAGGCCGTCAGGAACAGCGCGACTTCGCCTACCATCAGGGCACGGCGTGGCCGTGGCTCACGGGTTTCTATCTCGAAGCCTACCTCCGCGTATATCGCATGAGCGGCGTGAACTACATCGAGCGCCAGCTTATCGGCTTTGAAGAGGAACTCTTCTACCACTGCGTGGGCACCATTCCCGAACTCTTCGACGGTAACCCGCGCTTCAGCGGCCGCGGCGCCATCTCCTTCGCCATGAACGTGAGCGGCATTCTGCGCGCTATCCGCCTGCTCGAAAAGTATAACAACGAGCTTGCCTGAAAATAGAGAGAAGCGGTAACTGTCCGAAATCCATAGACAATATATATATAATTAATATTGTATAGGCTTCATAAAAGTTTGCCGCCGATATTTAAGATTAAAGAAAGAACACACAATACACGATACTATGAAAGTATTAATGTTCGGTTGGGAGTTTCCCCCTCACATCTTGGGCGGACTCGGCACTGCCAGCTACGGCATCACCAAAGGCTTGTCGGTGCAGCCCGACATGCAAATAACGTTCTGCCTGCCCAAGCCTTGGGGCGACGAGGACAAAAGTTTTATGAACATCATCGGGCTGAGCACTACGCCCGTAGTGTGGCGCGATGTAGACTACGATTACGTGAAGCAGCGCCTCGGCGATAAGATGTCGCCCGAGCTCTACTTTTCCCTGCGCGACCACATCTATGCCGACTTCAACTATCGCCTCACCGACGACCTGGGCTGCATAGAATTCTCAGGCCGCTACCCCGAAAACCTGCACGACGAAATCAACAACTATTCCATCGTGGCAGGCGTCATCGCCCGCCAGCAGGAGTTCGACATTATCCACGCGCACGACTGGCTCACCTATCCCGCAGGCATCCACGCCAAGAGCGTGAGCGGCAAGCCCCTCGTAATCCACGTCCACGCCACCGACTTCGACCGCTCGCGCGGCAACGTCAACCCCACGGTTTACAGCATTGAGAAGGACGGTATGGACCACGCCGATTGCATCATGTGCGTTTCCGAACTCACGCGCCAAACGGTCATCAACCATTACCACCAAGACCCCGCCAAGTGCATCACTATGCACAACGCCGTCTATCCCCTCTCCGACGATATCTTGCAAATGGTGCGCGAGCGCCGCGAAGGCCATAAGGGGCGCAAGGAAAAAGTGGTTACCTTCCTCGGCCGCATCACGATGCAGAAAGGTCCCGAGTACTTCGTTGAGGCAGCCGCCCTCGTGCTCAAGCGTACCCACAACATTCGCTTCTGCATGGCAGGTTCGGGCGACATGATGAACGATATGATCGAGATGGCGGCGCGCAAGGGCATTGCCGACCGCTTCCACTTCCCCGGCTTCATGAAAGGCAAGCAGGTGTACGAAGCATTTGCCGACAGCGATGTCTACGTGATGCCCTCCGTCAGCGAGCCCTTCGGCATTTCGCCCCTCGAAGCCATGCAGTGCGGCGTGCCCTCCATCATCAGCAAGCAGAGCGGCTGCGCCGAAATCCTTGACAAGTGCATCAAGACCGACTACTGGGATATCCACGCCATGGCCGATGCCATGTATGCCCTTTGCACCAACGATTCGCTCCACGAATACCTCAAAGTGGAAGGCATCAACGAGGTGAACCAAATCACTTGGGAAAAAGTGGGACAAAAGATATTCAACGTTTACAACGAAACAATAGCGCGTTGCAGCAATTGATTTTATCTTAAAAATTTCGGGCGTTCTGCAAAACGCCCCTACAAACTCGTTTACTTCAAACAATAAAATAAAGGAAACACCATGAAAACCGTTTGTTTATATTTTGAAATCCACCAGAACATCCACCTGAAACGGTATCGCTTCTTCGACATCGGCACAGACCATTATTATTACGATGACTACGAGAACGCCCGCTCCATTTCCGAAACGGCAGAGCGTTCCTACGTGCCCGCCCTCACCGCGCTCATCGAAATGGCAAATGCCAACCCCGGCTTCTTCAAGTGCGCCATTTCCCTTTCCGGCTGTGCCATCGAGCAACTCGAAAACCATGCGCCGCAGGTCATCGAACTCCTCCAGCAACTCAACGAAACGGGTTGCGTTGAGTTCCTTGCCGAGCCCTATTCCCACGGTTTCTCTTCGCTCAAAAACGAAGAGTGCTTCAAGGACGAAGTGCAGCGCCTCTGCAAGAAGGTGAAACTCCTCTTCGGCAAAGAGCCCAAGATTTTCCGCAACTCCTGCCTTATCTATTCCGACGAAATCGGTGAACTCGTGGCCGGCATGGGCTTCAAGGGCATGCTTGCTGAAGGTGCCAAGCACGTGCTCGGTTGGAAGAGCCCCCACTTCGTCTACAACTGCAACCGCGCCCCCAAACTCAAACTCCTCCTGCGCGATTACAGCCTCTCCGAAGACATCAGCTTCCGCTTCAACGATTCCTCTTGGAGCGAATATCCCCTCTTTGCCGACACTTACGCCAACTGGATTGCCCAGTTGCCCGAAGAGGAGCAGGTCATCAACATCTTCATGGAACTCTGCGCCCTCGGCATCTTCCAGCCCCTGTCGTCGAATATCCTCGAATTTATGAAAGCCCTGCCCCAGCAGTTCAAGGAGCGCGGCATCACGTTCAGCACGCCTTCTGAAATCTGCTCCAAGATGAAGAGCGCCGGCTCGCTCGACGTGACCTATCCCACCTCTTGGGTCGACGAAGAGCGCGACCTCTCCCCCTGGCTCGGCAACATCATGCAGCGCGAAGCCTGCGACAAACTCTATAGCATAGCCGACCGCGTGCGCATCTGCCGCGACCGTCGCCTCATGCAGGACTTCGACTATCTGCAAGCCTCCAACAACCTGCGCTTCATGAGCACCAAGGCCAACAGCTACGGCGGCTATCGCGGTATCTACGACTCGCCCTACGATGCCTTCACCAACTACATGAACATTCTTGGCGACTTCATCACCCGCGTCAACGACCGCTATCCCCTCGACATCGACAACGAAGAGCTCAACTCCCTCCTCACCACTATCAAAAATCAGGGCGACGAACTCGCATTGAAGGATAAGGAGATAGAAAAGCTTCACAACATGATTGGCCGCCTCGATAAGGGCGAAGAAGCACCTGCCGAAAAGCCCGCCGCCAAGAAAGCACCCGCCAAGAAGGCTGCGCCCAAGGCAGAAGAAGCTGCCAAGCCCGCTGCCCCCAAGGCCAAGAAAGCACCTGCCAAGAAAGCCGCCCCTAAGAAGGCAGAGCCCAAAGCAGAGGTATAACAAACTCGTTTACTTGTTTACTAACAAACTCGTTTACTAAAAAACAACATAAGCAACAAAACCACAATGAACAAAAGATTTTTCTCCGCGAGCCGCCTCATGGGCGCAATGCTCTGCCTCATGCTTGCTCTCACGGCATTCACCTCTTGCCGTGAAGACGACGACAAAGACGCAGCCCGCTTCACCTCTGGCGTAATAAGCATGAGTCCGGCCACAGATATTACGCACAACTCTGCCGTCATTGTTCTCAACATCGCTTCCGGCGAAGTGTTGAACATGTACGAAAAGTACAACGTCAGGGTCTGGACTGTCGATGAGGAAACCAAGGAAGAAACAAATGTCTATAACGAGACCTTTACTTCTCCCAAAGAACTCGTCCAAAAGATTGAACTTGCAGACCTCCTGCCCCAAACCACTTACAACTATCAGGCTACGGCCTATACCACTATTGGCACGCAGACAGTCGAATATCGCACCGCAATCGCTACCTTCACAACTCCCTCCCTCGAAGCCGAAGAGGAAGAAGGTATCAGCGAAGGTGAATTTATCGACCTTGGCACGGGCGTGGAATGGGCCAGCTGCAACCTCGGCGCAACTTCGCCCGAGCAGAACCCGAATTTCTATGCCTGCAACGATGATGCGGTGAAAGCCGAACTCGGTACCACGCTTCGTCTGCCCACAGAAGACGAAATTATGGCACTCGTCGACAAGTGCAAATGGACCTGGTACGAGCACAATGGCGTTTGGGGCTATCGCGTAGCCTCCACAATTACCGGCAAAAGCATCTTCCTGCCCGCAGCAGGCATATATGCAGCAGGTGTAGCGAGTGGCGCAGGGGTGCAAGGCTACTATTGGATAGACAATGCTGGCCTTGACGAAAACGCCACGACAGCCCGCGCTTTCAACTTCACGCAAGGCTGGAACAATGTGTTCAACAGCTATCCCCTCTATAGCGGACTCTCTGTGCGCCCCGTGAAGAAATAATTTCATTTAGACCATATTAAAAGGGACATTCTATAAGCATTATTATAGGATGTCCCTTAAACCTATTCACACCCGCAGCGTCAAATATATATAACTCGTTTTACTTTCGGGCGTTCTGCAGAACGCCCCTACTAACTCGATTACTAAAAATGAAAACAAGCAGAACAATCCTCATTGCAGCCCTATCTCTCGCACTTACTGGCTGCGTCAGCAAAAAGCAGTATGCCGAATTGCAGACTACACACAACGCTCTTAAAGACAAATATGCTGCGCTTGACAAAGACTATCAGGCTGCTCAAGTACAGATAGCCACTTTCACCTCCGATTCCAAGAGCCTCGCCGCCCGCCTTGCCGACGAGCAGCAGCGCAACCGCGACCTGCAGGCCGCTTACGGCAAACTCCAAACCTCCTACACCGAAAACGTGTCGCAGGCAGGTACCAACATTTCCAAACTTGTCGACGAAATCAATGCCTCCAACAAGTTCATCAAGCAGCTCGTTGACGCCAAGTCGAAGAGCGACTCCCTCAACCAGGCCCTCACCAACAAACTCACCCGTTCCCTGACGCGCGAAGAGATGAACGACGTGGACGTGCAGGTGCTTAAAGGCGTGGTCTACATTTCCCTCGCCGACAACATGCTCTACAAGAGCGGCAGCTACGAAATCGGTGACCGCGCGGGCGAAACGCTCTCCAAGATTGCCAAGATCATCACCGACTATAAAGATTATGACGTCCTCGTGGAAGGCAATACCGACAACGTGCCCATTTCGCAGAAAAACATCCGCAACAACTGGGACCTCTCTGCCCTCCGCGCTTCTTCTGTGGTTCAGGCCCTGCAAAACCAATACGGCGTAGACCCCAAGCGCCTCACGGCTGCTGGTCGCGGCGAGTACAATCCCCTTGCCGACAACGCCACCGAGAAAGGTCGCCAGCGCAACCGCCGCACGCAAATCATCATCACTCCCAAGCTCGACCAGTTTATGGACCTCATAGACCAAGCCCCCGAGGGAGAGCAATAAACCCGAACGTTTGTGCAAGGCGAGCGCAGAGACCAAGTTCACTTGGGCTATGCCGAGCCGCCGCCAAAGGTGCATTTATATGAAACCCCTCTCTTTTTCATATCCGTTAAAGCACCGCCCTGCCGCATATCGCTGCTCAGGGCGGTGTTTCTGTTTGTCTACGGTTTCAGAAATTAAAATTTTTCAGAATTAGTACCTATTCTTTTGCTTGCTGCTTATATTGTTACGCCGATATTTTTTATTTGCTCGGGGCTATTTTTTGCTTGCTCCGAGCTATTTTTCACTATCTGCACAGAAAAAGTTTATTACAAAGTTTGTAATAAGCGTTACAAACTTTGTAATATATGTTACAAATTTTGTAATATGTGTTACAAACTTTGTAACAAACTTTTTCTTATAGGAAAGGAAAAACTTTCAGGCAGAGCGTATAAATTATCTGCTTGCAAATAAAAACTCTCTTGCGGATAGTTGCACGCATTATTGGAGATATTATCGTAGTCAAAGGCAGATAGTTGGAATTAAAGCACTAATTTTGCAGAAAAGATAGTGCAAGCGAGAGCAAGAGAGCAAGCTCTAATTGCCGAGCGCAGCCTATCTTATTTAAAGAAACTTAAAGATGCTGCTTGTAATTGACGACAAAATACCATTTATGCGCGGGCAGGCCGAAAGGCTTGGCCGCGCTGTGTATCTGCCGGGGGCGGAAATAGGGCCGACCGACGTGCGCGAGGCCGATGCCCTCATCGTGCGCACGAGAACAAGGATTGACAAACAGCTGCTCGACTGTTCGTGCGTGCGCTTCGTGGCCACAGCCACCATCGGCACAGACCATATCGACACGGCCTATCTCGACAGCCGGGGCATAGGGTGGGCGAGTGCGCCGGGATGCAACGCGGGGAGCGTGGCGCAGTATGTGGCTTGCTCGTTGGCAGGGCTGTGGCAGGAGGGCGTGCTGACGATGACGCCCGAAAAGTGCACCGTGGGCGTGGTGGGCGTGGGCCACGTGGGCAGCCGCGTCTGCGAGGCCGTGCGTCGCATGGGGTGCCGCGTGATGGCGTGCGACCCGCCGCGGGCTGAAGCGGAGGGCGCGGCAGGCTTTGCCACGCTCGAAGAGGTGCTTGCCGAGGCAGACGTGGTGACGCTGCACGTGCCGCTCACCCGCGCGGGGAAATATGCCACCTTCCACATGGCCGATGCCGCCTTTTTCGACGCTTTGAAAAAGAAGCCCGTCTTTATCAACGCTGCTCGTGGCGAGGTGGCCGACACCGACGCGCTCATTGCGGCGATTGATGCGGGAAAGGTCAGCGCGACGGTAATCGACACGTGGGAGCATGAGCCGCACATCTCGCCCGAACTGCTGCGCCGCGCCCGTATCGCCACGCCGCACATCGCAGGTTACAGTGCCGACGGCAAGGCCTGCGGCACGCGCATGGCACTCGAAGCCGTGGCGCGGGCACTGGGACGCGACGACTTGCGGTTTGACGACATCCTGCCGCCGCCCCTACCCGAAGGCTTTGTGTATAGTCCTGAAGATTTTAATAATGTTCCTGTTCTCGAAAAAGCAAACGAAATTCTCCCTCACCCGTGGCGCGAGCTGCTGCGCCTCTACGACCCGCGCCGCGACAGCCGCGCCCTGAAAGCCTGCCCCGATGAGTTTGAGAAATTAAGGGGCGACTATCCGTTGCGGAGGGAGGTATTTTAATATATTATGAAACAGATAATATTTTTCCTGCATATCCTCCTGTTGCTCACGGCGTGCGCCAGCAGTAGGGGTGCGTTGCATTCGTCCGAAAATTCGTCCAAAAATTCGTCCGAAAATTCGCCCGAAAACGCGCCGCGAAATGCACCTGAAAACGCGCTCCAAATTATTTCTGTGCTCCCCTCTTCGGCACAGCCCGTCAATAGCCCCTCTGCGCTTGCGGCGCGGCTGGACAGTCTCTGCGCTGACTCCATATTCGACCGCACACAGTTGGGGCTGGCGGTGTACGACCTCACCGATGGGCGTTACCTCTACCGCCGCGGCGAAAGGCAATGCCTGCGCCCGGCATCGACGATGAAGGTCGTGACGGCCATCGCTGCGCTGCACACATTGGGCACGGACTATCATTATTCCACGCGCCTTGTGCTTCCCGACGGCGCGGTGGCGAAGGGCGACAGCATCGTGCGTGGCAACATTGAGATTAGAGCCGCTTTCGACCCCCTGCTCTCCAAGGACGACCTGCAAACCCTGGTTGCCGCCCTTGCCGCAGAGGGCGTGCGCCGCATTGAAGGCGACATCGTGGCCGACGTGAGCCTGAAAGACACGCTCGCGAAAGGCTGGGGCTGGTGCTGGGACGACGACGACGCTCCGCTCGACGCGCTCACGATGGGCGGCAAGGATATTTTTGAAACCTCATTTCGTCAGTTGCTTGCCGATAACGGCATCGTCTGTTCGGGCACGTTCCGCAAAGGGCGGCTCACGCCCGGCGGGCGCACGGTGGCAAGCGTGGAACGCACTATCGATGAGGTGCTGCTGCCGATGATGAAGAAGAGCGACAACCTCGCGGCGGAGAGCATGTTCTACCAAATAGCGGCGCACGGCGGCAAGCCTTATGCCGGAAGGCGCGAGGCGGTGAAGGCAATAGAGGCTTTGGTGAAAAAGATGGGGCTCAATCCCGCCCACTACCAGTTTGCCGACGGCTCGGGCCTTTCGCTCTACAACTATGTGACGCCCGAACTGCTCGTGCGCCTGCTTGCCTTTGCCTACAACGACGAGGCGCTGCGCCGCCACCTTCTCCCCGCGCTGCCGATTGCGGGCGAGGACGGCACCCTTGTCCGCCGCCTGCGCGGCACGAAGGCACAGGGTAACGTGCGTGCTAAGACGGGCACCGTGGAGGGCGTGAGCACCCTTGCGGGATATTGCACCGCGAAGGACGGCCACACACTTTGCTTCGCCATCATGAACCAAGGCATACGCCGCACTTCCACGGGCCGCAACTTTCAGGACAGGGTGTGCCGGGCATTGACCGAGTAGGGGCGTTCTGCTGAACGCTCGCCCCTGCCCGTGGGCAAAAAACTCGTTGACGCAATAAAAATCCTATCTTTCCGCCTCACTATTCGCCAAAAAAACTTACATTTGCAAAGTTGCTTATAAGACACTTATACTTTTTACAAAAAATCCATATCATGAAAATCAAATCTATCCTTCTTTCCCTGCTGCTCGGCTTGGGCGCAGGAAAGGCAGCGGCGCAGCAAATCACCGTGTCGCCCATTCCGCAAAACATCGAGTGGGGCGCAAAGGCGTTTGACAACACCGCCACCTACAAATTCACAGGCAGCGAAGAGGCTGACGCCGATGCCGTGGCAGCCCTCACCGCTACGCTCGGTGCACCGCAAACGGGCGCGGCCGACGTGGAAATCATTATCGGCGAACGCGGCGATGCAGCCGTGGCAGCCTACGAGAGCGAAATACCCGAAAAGGCAGAAGGCTACTACCTCAAAGTGCAGCCGGGTAAAGTGGTGATTGCCGGCAACGACGCCAACGGCACGTTCTACGGCGTGCAGACCTTCCTGCAAGTGGCCACGCAGCCCGAAGTGATGCAGGTGACCGTGAAAGACTGGCCCGATATGCCCGAGCGCGGCGTAGTGGAAGGCTTCTACGGCAACAACTGGAGCCAGACCGACCGCATACGCCAGTTCCAGTTCTACGGACGCAACAAGATGAACGTCTATATTTACGGCCCGAAGGACGACCCCTACCACCGCTACCGCTGGCGCGAGAACTATCCCACGGCCGAAGCCAACAAGATGAAAGAACTCGTGACAGAGGCACACAAGAACAAGGTGAACTTCGTGTGGGCCGTGCACCCCGGTATTGATATCAAATGGAACAAGACCGACTCGCTCAACGTGATTAAGAAACTCGAGTTTATGTACGGCCTCGGCGTGCGCGCCTTTGCCGTGTTCTTCGACGACATCACGGGCGAGGGCACGAGCGGCGTGAAGCAGGCACAGCTGCTCAACTACATCACCGATGAGTTTGTGAAAAAGCACGAGGGCGTGCAGCCCCTTATTCTCTGCCCCACCGACTACAACCGCGCCTGGGCGGGCGACACGTATCTCAACGCCCTGCGCGACAACATGTACGAAGAGGTGCGCGTCATGTGGACGGGCAACTCCGTGGTGGACTTCATCAACAAGAGTGACCTCGAATGGGTGAACCCGCGCATCGGCCGCAAGGCTTACATCTGGCTCAACTATCCCGTGACTGACTACTGCGGCCGCCACCTCCTCATGGGTCCGACCTTTGGCGACGACCTCGACATCGCCGACATGGTGAGCGGTTACACGTCCAACCCCATGGAATATGCCGAAGCCTCCATGCTGTCGCTTTATAGCATCGCCGACTTCACGTGGCACGGAGCCACCTACGACAGCAATGCCTCGTGGGAACGCGCCATCAAATACCTTATGCCCGGCCACGCGGAAGCTTTCCATGTGTTCTGCGAGCACAACGTAGACCTCGGTGCCAATGGCCACGGCCTGCGTCGCATGAACGAGTCGGTGGCTTTCAAGGCAGCCGCTGAGGCCTTCAAGGCAGCCATTGCCAATGGCTACAATGCCGAGGCTGTGGAGAGCATGAAGCAGCAGTTTGCCATCATGACCAATGCCGCTGAAGAACTCCTCGCCAACACCGACCAGCCCGAACTTACGGCAGAAATCACGCCCTGGGTGCAGGTGATGAACATCATCGGGCAGCGCGGCGCGCTCACCATGGCGCTCTACGACAACCTGCAAGCCGGCGAGCCTGAAAAGTTCATCGAAAACTATCTCGCCATCACCGCCCTCGAGCAGCAGCAGAAAGGCGTGATGTCGCGCAACTTCGAAGGCTCTATCATGAAAGTGAACCCCGCCGTGGCAGAAGTAGTGGTGCAGCCCTTCATCAAGGAACAGCTTGCCGCACTCATCGCCGCCTATAAGAAGACTTACGACTATCGCCTCGACGTGTTCCCCGCCGAACTGATTGAAGAGGGCGACTACTTCATCAAGTACAACAACCGCTACCTCTCCAACTCCAACGCCGGCAGCGTGGGCGGCAACCCCTCCTTCCTCCCCAATCTCGACGGCGTGAACCCCACCCGTCAGTACTGGCACATCTCGCTCGACCCTACCACGAGCCGCTACAAGATTGTCAATGTGAAAGACAGCCGCTACCTCAACGAGAACGGCGCATTCTCCGCAGGCGACAGCAATCCCTACGAGGCAGGTTGGCATACCTACAACCTCTATCGCATGAACGGCAAATATGCCATTCAGAATGCCGGCTCGGCAGGCAACAAGTTCTGGACCGCCTCCACGACGCGCATCAGCCAGGGCACGAGCAACGAACTCAACAACGACCGCTTCATCTTCGAACTTGTGCCCGTTGCCGGAGCCGTGGAATATCCCACCATTGAGGAAAACAAGGAATACGCCATCCTGGACGCCCAAGGCCGTTACCTCACCAACACCAACTCGGGCGGTTCGGGCGGCAACCCCACCTTCCGCACCAAGTACGCCGGTGCCAATAAGGCTCAGGCCTGGAAGTTCAGCCTCGATGCCACTACGAAGCGCTGGAAACTCGTCAACGCCAAGGACGGCCGCTATGTGAACGAATATGCCAACTTCGGCACAAACGAGTTCTTCAGCACTTGGAACACCTACATCATCACCGAACTGGGCGGCCTCTTCTCCATTCGCAACGCAGGCGAGGCAGGCACCAACTACTGGTACATCGACTCCTCCGTAACACCGCCCCGCATCAACGCCAAGGCGATGGACGCCGGCGAGAGCTATCAGTTCAGCATCGTGGATTTTAATGTTGCCACCGGCATCAACCGCGCAGCCACTACGAGCGGCGCCGATGGCACACTGACGCTTCGCGTAGTCGGCGGCGAGCTGCACGTCGACACCCCTGCCGCCATATCCTCCATGACGCTCTTCTCCGCCGACGGACGCACCCTGCGCACCGAGCGCGGCAAGGCCGCGATGTCTGTAGCAGGCATGCACGGCGGCGTGTACCTGCTCAGCGTGGAAACCGCCGACGGAACCGCCAAGACCTTCCGTGTGCAACTGAAATAAATCCTCCCCAATACCATCAGAGAGACATTAGGTCTCACGAGAGATCGTGAGACCTAATATATATATATATGAAGCAGCAGACAGAAACCGCCGACGCTATCCTTGTGAAGGGGGCGCGGGTGAACAATTTGAAAAACATAGACGTGCGCATACCGCGCGATAAGTTCGTGGTGATAACAGGCGTGTCGGGTTCGGGCAAGTCGTCGCTTGCCTTCGACACGCTCTATGCCGAGGGTCAGCGGCGCTACGTGGAGAGCCTTTCGGCCTACGCCCGGCAGTTCCTCGGCAGAATGAATAAGCCCGAGTGCGACTACATCAAAGGTCTGCCGCCCGCCATAGCCATCGAACAGAAAGTGACGGGGCGCAATCCGCGCTCCACTGTGGGCACGTCTACCGAAATCTACGATTACCTGCGTATGCTCTTCGCTCGGGTGGGACACACGTTCTCGCCCGTTAGCGGACAGGAGGTGCGGCGGCATTCGCCCGGCGATGTGGTGGCTGCCGCTATGGCCCTTTCGCGCGGCACGCGCTTCACGCTGCTTGCCCCTTTCAAACTTAAAAATGGGCGCAGCCTGCGCGAGCAGCTCGATGTGTATCAGCAGCAGGGCTTGTCGCGCGTGGATATCGGCGGCGAAATAGTGCGCATGGAAGACGTGCCAGACGATGCCGCGCCCGACAGTCTGTACCTGCTCATCGATCGCCTTGTGGCCGACGACAGCAGGGACTTTGCCGCACGCCTGGCCGACTCCGTGGAAACGGCTCTCTACGAAGGCGGCGGTACCTGCCTGCTGCGCATCTATCCCACAAAACTGCTGCAAACCTTCTCAACACGCTTCGAGGCCGACGGCATGGTCTTTGAAGAGCCGAGCGACCGCATGTTCTCTTTCAATTCCCCCGCCGGTGCCTGTCCCGAATGTGAGGGCTTCGGGCAGGTGATAGGCATTGATGAGCAATTGGTCGTGCCCGACCCCTCGCTCAGCCTTTACGATGATGCCGTGGTGTGCTGGCGCGGAGAGAAGATGAGCGAGTGGAAAAAGGAGTTCATTCGCCGCAATGCCGATAGCGGTTTCCCGATATTCGAGCCTTACCACAAGCTGACGCAAAAACAGAAAGACTGGCTTTGGCACGGTTCGGTAGCCGAACAGAGCCTGCCCGAAGACGAGCAGGTGAGCATAGATGCCTTCTTCCGTATGCTGCGCCAAAACCAGTACAAAATCCAATACCGCGTGATGCTGGCGCGCTATCGCGGCAAGACGCTCTGCCCCGCGTGCCGGGGCTCGCGCCTCAAGCCCGCAGCCGACTACGTGCATATTGGCGGCAAAAGTATAGGGCAGCTCACGATAATGCCTGTTACGGCGTTGCTCGATTTTTTTGAAACACTTGAATTGCCCGCCCACGAAGTGAAGACGGCCGAGCGGCTGCTAACCGAGATCAAGAGCCGCCTGCGCTTCCTCTGCGATGTGGGTTTGGGCTATCTTACCCTCGACCGCCGTTCCAACACCCTCTCGGGCGGCGAGAGCCAGCGCATCAACCTTTCCACTTCGCTCGGTTCTTCGCTCGTAGGGTCGCTCTATATTCTCGACGAACCCAGCATCGGTCTTCACCCACGCGACACGGCGCGGCTCATCGGCGTGTTGCAGAAACTGCGCGACCTCGGCAATACGGTGGTAGTCGTGGAGCACGACGAAGAAATTATCCGCGCCGCCGACTATATCATTGACATCGGTCCCGATGCCGGAAGCCACGGCGGCAGCGTGGTGTGGCAGGGCACGGCTGCCGAAGCCCTCGCCGCCCGCCCTTCCGCAGAGGCGGCATCCCACACCCTCGAATGGCTGCAAGGCACCGATGCCATCGCCCTTCCGCCCAGTCGGCGCGCTTGGAACAAATCTATCACAGTGGAAGGGGCCTGCGCCAACAACCTGCGCGGCATCAGCGTAGCCTTTCCGCTCAACGTGCTCACGGTGGTTACAGGGGTGAGCGGTTCGGGAAAATCCACGCTTGTGCGCGATATCCTTTATCGAGCCCTCAAGCGTTCGCTCGACGAGGCGTGCGAACGCCCCGGACTTTACAGCCGGCTCACGGGCGACCTCGAAGACATAAAAGCCGTGGAGTTTGTAGATCAAAATCCCATTGGCAAATCCTCCCGCTCCAACCCCGTCACCTACGTCAAGGCCTACGACGAGATACGCAAGCTCATGGCATCCCAGCCCCTCGCCCGCCAAATGGACCTCACGCCCGCGCATTTCTCCTTCAACACCGATGGCGGACGCTGCGAGGCGTGCAAGGGAGAGGGACAGGTGAAAGTGGAGATGCAATTCATGGCCGACCTCGTGCTGCCCTGCGAAGAGTGTGGCGGCAAGCGTTTCAAGAAAGATGTTCTCGAGGTGAAATTCGAGGACAAGAACATATACGACCTGCTTGAAATGACTGTTGATCAGGCCATAGACTTCTTTGCCTCGCACGGACAGGCAAAGATAGCCGCCCGCCTGCGCCCGCTCCAAGACGTGGGACTCGGATACATCAAGCTCGGGCAGCCCGGCTCCACGCTTTCGGGCGGCGAAAGCCAGCGCGTGAAACTGGCTTACCATTTGGGACAGGAACACAGCTTGCCCACGATGTTTATCTTCGACGAACCCACCACCGGCCTGCACCACCACGATACACGCCGCCTTATCAATGTATTCGGCGCGCTCATCGACAGAGGGCATACCATAGTGGTCATAGAGCACAACCTCGACGTCATAAAGAGTGCCGACTACGTCATTGACCTCGGGCCTGAAGGCGGGCGCGGCGGAGGTGATGCCGTGGCACTCGGCACGCCCGAAGAAGTAGCGGCAAGCGGCAAGGGCTATACCTCTAAGTTCCTTCGCGCCGCCCTCTAAAATTGCTTTTTCTTACCACAAAAAAGCGTTTATACGAGGTTTTTTATGTAAGTTTGCTTTTCAAAAATAAACAAGCATCTTGTTTACTCGTTTACTATATAATATATAATAAATATGAATATCGGAGACATGGTGCCACAGCTCACGGGCACAGACGAAAACGGACGCGAAGTCAATTTAAGCGATTTCAAAGGCAAGAAACTCGCACTCTATTTCTATCCCAAGGATAGCACACCCGGCTGCACCGCAGAGGCATGCAGCCTGCGCGACAGTTATGAGGCACTGATAGCACGCGGCTACGAAGTGCTCGGCGTGAGCGTGGATTCCGAGCGTTCTCACCGCAACTTCATTGCCAAGCAAAGCCTGCCCTTCCACCTCATTGCCGACACCGAAAAGAAATGGGTAGAGGCGTTCGGTGTGTGGGGCGAGAAGAAAATGTGCGGCCGCACCTACATGGGCACATTCCGCACTACCTTTATCATCGATGAAGAAGGGCGCATAGAGCGTATCTTTGCCCCGAAAGAAATAGATACGAAAAACCACGCATCTCAGATTTTGGGATAAATAGTCCCTTCCTTGGGCATTGCCCCAACTCGTTTTACTTATCAACTCGTTTACTAAATCATAAAACAATATGGACGAAAACACCAATCCCACAGCGGCCGAGAAACTCAAAGCCCTGCAAGCCGCCATGGCCAAAATCGAAAAAGATTTTGGTAAAGGTTCCGTAATGAAAATGGGCGACATCGGCATCGAAAACGTCGACATCATTCCCACAGGCAGCCTTGCCCTCAACGCCGCGCTCGGCGTGGGCGGCTATCCGCGCGGCCGCATCATCGAGATTTACGGCCCAGAATCCTCGGGTAAGACCACCCTTGCCATTCATGCCATAGCCGAAGCACAGAAAGCCGGCGGCGTGGCAGCCTTCATCGACGCAGAGCACGCCTTCGACCGCTTCTATGCCGAAAAACTCGGTGTGAATGTCAATGAACTCATCATCTCCCAGCCCGACAACGGCGAGCAGGCCCTCGAAATAGCCGACCAGCTCATCCGCTCCTCCGCCATCGACATTCTCATCGTCGACTCCGTGGCAGCCCTCACCCCCAAGGCCGAGATAGAAGGCGACATGGGCGACAACCGCGTGGGCTTGCAAGCCCGCCTTATGAGCCAAGCCCTGCGCAAGCTCACGGCCACCATCAGCAAGACCAACACCTGCTGCATCTTCATAAACCAGTTGCGCGAGAAAATCGGCGTGATGTTCGGCAACCCCGAAACCACCACCGGCGGTAACGCCCTGAAATTCTATTCGAGCGTGCGCCTCGACATACGCCGTGTCACCACGCTCAAAGACGGCGACACGCCCATCGGCAACCAAGTGCGCGTCAAGGTGGTGAAAAACAAGGTGGCGCCCCCGTTCCGCAAGGCAGAGTTTGAAATCACCTTCGGCGAGGGCATCTCCAAAGCCGGCGAGGTAGTAGACCTCGGCGTACAGTACGGCATCATCAAAAAGAGCGGCTCATGGTTCAGCTATGGCGACAGCCGCCTCGGCCAGGGACGTGATGCCGTGAAGAAAATCATCAAGGACAACCCCGAGCTCAGCGAGGAAATCGAAAATCAGATTGCCGAGGCTCTGAAGAAGGAAAACGCCTAATCTTTTTGCAAAATAAAGCAACGCAAGTCAGGACAGGGAATATTCTCATCCGTGTCCTGACTTGCGTTTATTATATTCGTTTACGCTGCTATATTTCACTGATCAAAATTTGCCCTTTATAAACTAAAAAGCCGTAAGATAGACTATTTTAGTCTACGAATTTTGTAATTTTGCCTTATATAAAACAACGTTCATTTGTAAGACAAGTACGTTGATATATTATTCCCCCAGCTACTCTAAATACAAAATATTACCCTATATGAATAAGATTAATATACTCGAGAAAATCCAAAGCGAGATTAAGCAGGATTATTATAAGCAGCACTATCCAAATGATGGACAGCGCTTCGTGGCTTGGTATCTTCGAAATATTCATCTTCTTGATGCAATGCAAGCCAGAGAATCTATGACAGACGGAGCCAATGACAAGCAGATTGATGCTGTGTATATTGATGATGATGACAGCAAAATTTATATTATCCAAGGTAAGTTTTACACAGGTCATACAATTGATGCCACACCTGTTCGTGAAATAGTTTCTGCTCACTGTCAATTGAGTAGCGATTTTGCTACAATGCAAGCAAATGCCAATTCTAAACTTAAGACGAAACTTGGTGAAATAGCTAATGCGCTGGAGAATGATGGATATAGCATCGTCTATGAATTGATAACGACTTCAAAATTTACTGAAGAAGCGAGAAAAGATATTGAGGCGTTCCAAGCAAAATTGACAGAAGAAGAAAATCCTAAATTTGATGCTGAATTTGTTGTTGTTGAACTAGAAGATGTTAAGGATAACTATTATCGTGCCATGGAGCAGGATAACCCAAGTATCAATCATACCATAGAACTTGAGAAAGGCAAATACTTGTTTACGGAATTATCAGGGACAAAAGTGTTAATGGCTGCCATGCCGTTGAAAGAATGCATCAAGATGCCTGGAATAAAGAATGGTACTTTGTTTCAGAAAAATGTTCGACAGAGTTTGGGACATAGTAACACTGTTAACAAGAAAATCAAAAAGACCATTATGGGCGATCGGTGTTCTGATTTCTTCTTCTATCATAATGGTATAACTGCCATCTGCAATAAGATGGAAGAATTGTCAGATGGAAAGATTAACCTTCATGGACTAAGTGTGGTTAATGGATGTCAGTCTCTCAACACAATTCTTGATTGCAGTGAAACCGTCAAGAAAAAGAATGATGCTTATGTTCTCTTCCGTTTCTACGAGATACCACAGAGGGATAGAGCAGATTCTATCAGTACAAATACCAATACTCAAAGTGCTGTTAAAGCTCGCGACCTTAGAAGCAACGACAAGCGGGTACTTCGTCTTAAAAAAGCTTATGAACAGAAATACCCACAGGGATATTTCGCCACCAAACGTGGTGATATAACTCCTGCAGACAAAGACAAGAACTACACAATAGAACTTGCTTCGCTTGGAAAAAACCTCATTGCTTGGTATTCCCAAAGACCAAACCTATCATATGGCGAAACGAAAATATTTGACAAGTATTTTGATACTTTATTCAGGATTGAATATGCCCCAGAAGATATGTTTGCTCTGAATTTTTGGATGCAGAAGATTTTAGCAATATGGACGGAAGAAAACCCTCTTTCTTTGAATGAAACTATTCTAACCATGAGGGCTTATGCTCCATTTCACTTTCTTTTCGCTTTATCATGCATCTTTGCTAAGGTAAATAATAATGGAAACGTACCATCCCCAGGAGCGTGTTACAACGTAGCCATATCAAACAATATGTGCGATAAAATTATAGCAATAGCAGCGAATTGTTTAAACAGTGCTTTTGCTGCTGAGCAGAATAATTACGCTGCTCAAGGAAAACCATTCATTCCTCAGAATTGGGTTAAGAACAAAGCAAGTATTGCCGCAATCCAAACTGCAGTCACTAACTATATGGCATTTCTTCCTTCAATGAATGCTAATATGAATCAAGAACTAAAATCTAATCTTATGATTGATTCTAAAGATTTTACATATCGACTAACTGCTGATTGATTCATAAATAATTAGGAGCAATTGCAAATATATTAGCAAACAAGAAGAGAAAATAGAGGGGGCTGGGCCATAAAATAGAACTCAGCCCCTTGTTTGTAGTGCAGTAACGCTAAGCAAAAAGATTTCGTTAGTCCTGAATCACTACGGCATCCTAGGCGTTATTGTTCAATTTTGGAACGAAAACTAATCTTAAAACCACCCGATTAAAGCAGTTGCCTTCCTGTATTTGGAACGAGTTGGGACGTATTGCATGCACTAGTGTCCACGGAAAACATCAATGTTTTTATATAATGTGTTGTTTTTCAGGTGTTTTTGTGTTGAAACGGCGCGCGGTGGATTTACGAATGAAATCTTCGATTGTCTGGTTAAGACATATCGGATCAACAATATAGCCGAAGCCCTATGCCACGCGCGATGTTGCAATATTCCGCGAGTTTGCCAACGAAATGATGCATAGAGCATCCAGGCTACGCAGCAAGGACGATACGCTATTGCATTCGCCCGCCGTGCGCGCCGCAGGGCATAAATCAATGTGGCAATCGAGACAATCATTATCCGGGCGTATGCGATACTTCCTACGTCCTATACGCAAAAATTTTCCCCGAAAAACCTTTCAACTATTCATTCTGTTTCGCAATTCGCTATCACTTAGTCAGTTGCGACTGAACGGTTTTGCCTCCAAACCCTTCACAACCCTTCATCACTCGCGTCGGCACACACCGTACAGGTTGCCCTGCACCGTGTGCCTTTTCGCCACGCCCAGCAGTCGGAGCTGCTTGCCGAGCCGCGCAATCGTCACGCCTTGCAACGCCTTCGGCGCCTCCCGTTTGAGAATTTCAAAAATCTCGTTGGCCGACAGCCACTCCTGCTGACCGCCCCCTGCAGCGAACGATTTGCGGTAAGCGTCGGCCAGCGGCGACTCCCGGTAGAACGACTTGTTGTGCGCCTCAATCTCCGCCTCTTCCTCTTTTGAGAAAAACGTCGGTTCCCCCGCTTCGATTTCCGCCACCGCCTGCGCATACAGCTGCGCGTAGTCGATAGCCGCGTTGGAGATAGGCCGCTCCACTACCTGGCAGAAAAAGCGGCGCGAGCCCGTGGGGTCAGCCAGCAACTCCGAGTAATTCGACGTACCGATGAACGCCGCCACGCGGCGCACCTCCGAAAGCCCCCTGCTTCGGGGACGGCGCATCTTCACGTCCGTCAACTGCATCAGGTTCTTCAATACCCCCATCTGCCGCTCCGAGTAACGGTCAAACTCATCCATATTGATCAGCGCGAACTGCCCCAATAGTTTTTCCGAATGGCTGTCCGAGGAGAGGTCAAACTTGTCAGAATAATACATCCTCAGACTCTCCGGGAGCAGCATACGGCAAAACGTACTTTTGCCCAGCCCCTGCCGCTCGCTCACGAGCAGCGGCGCCAGCTGACAGTCGAACACGCGCGGCGCCGCGCCGCCGTCCTCCTCCTGCATCCAGCCCTTCACCGCCCCGCGCAGCCACGTGCGGAACACATTGACCCACAGAGCGTCGTCCGATACCCGTTCCGCCAGTTCCCCGATGCGGTCGGTGCCGTCCCATGCGGGCAGTTCCGCGAGATACCCCTGCAGGGGATTGAACAAAGGCACCTCGTCCGAGAAGAGATAACTGTCAATCTTGCTTCTGAAACAGAGCGGGAACACCTCCTGCACGCGGTTCACCATAGAGTTGTGCATCCGTTCGGTGAGCGGCTCAAACGCCTCATTGTCCCTGTCTGCGGGCTTCGCCTCAAGATTGTTGCTCAACGCGTTGTGGCGCACGTCCCAATGCTCGGAGATAATAGCATGAATATCCCCCAGCGTCGGCACGCCCGTCGTCGCCGCCTCTCGCTTAACGGCAACAGTTCGCTTATCAGCAACAGCGCGTCTGCGCACTCGTCTTCTCTCGGCAGCCTCATATCCGCCAAGTTTTCTCATCAGCCTCCGCCCGCAGTACCGTGCATAGGCTTCGCCAAGTTCCGCCAATGCGGAAAGAATAGGAAATTCCATAGGTTTAGTTTTTTGTATGTATGATTTGAATTGGTTTGCCTGTTGGGTGAATTGGATAAAAACCATTAAAAACAGCTTGTTCTGTGTGGGCCTTCGGCTTGCCTTAACGGATAGCCCACGAGCCTGTGAGCCTATCGGCTCCCGTCTCGCGTCCTCTCCGCTAAGGCTGCGGTCGGTGCCCGCCCGCTCCACACAGAACAAGGAAAAAACCGGGAAAAACCCGTTTACAATGAAGTACCCAGTCATGTTTTTATCCAAGGCCATTTGACTTTTCGCTTGTAAAGTTATCCCCCCGCGCACCCCGTTTCCAACAGAAACACCCAAAAACAACTCCTGTTTTTTTCTCTTAAAAGTTGTTCCTGAAAGCGCAGAAAGTTGTTTCTTTCTCCTTGAACTTCATCGCCCCTCGCTCGCGGTTCGAACGCCCCGCGCACAAGACGCGGTCGCTCCACGGGCGTGACGCGACCGCCCCGCGCCCGCGAACCGATGACTGTTTGCGCGATAGTAATCCCTCACGCCTTTTCGCTTGCAAAGATAGTGCAAGGTGAGTGCAATAAAGTTTACTTTGATTGCCGAGCCGCCGCCTATCTTCTACAAAGTTATCTCCCCTCGCACCCCATTTCCAACAGAAACAGCCAAAAACAACTCCCGTTTTTTCCTCCTTAAACGTTGTTATTTGAAGCAAGAAAGTTGTTTTTATCCCCTTTATCGTTATTGCCCCACAACTGTGGTGTACTTTCCCCACAATTGTGGTGAAGCCGCCCCACAATTGTGGTGTGCCTTCCCCGCAATTGTGGGGAAGTAAATATGTCCTTTGAAAAAACAAAAACAAAGGGCAGAGAGAAAAGTAAAATACAGTCTGCGAATAAATCCCCTCCAGTCCCAAACCCTTCAGCAATGAAAGGTTTGCGCGCCCAACCGTTCAGTGGTAAGTCGCTTATAAACAAAGATATAGTGAAATAAATGAATGGTTGAAAGGTTTGCGAGGGGAAAAATTTGCGTAAGGAATTGTACTTGTCACGGAGGACAGTTGGCAAAATAAAAAACTGCGACGAGATGTCGCAGTTTTAGTAATGATGAGAATTTCTCCTTCTCAGAATCATGTGGTTTATTAGTTCTGAATCACTACGGCATCCTGTGCCGGGGTGTAGGCAATGGAGTAAGTCTCGAGGTTGCTGCCCCGGTCGCCCTCAATGATGATGCCATTGTTAGAAAGGTCGTAAAGACGGTTGCATTGCGGGCAGCGGGCATAGGGCAGGGTGAGGTCGAGCGTGAGGCGCTTGGTGAGCGCGGAGACGTCGTAGCACGTGGGGCATGCGAGGTCGTAGGCCACGATGAGCGTCTGCCCGTTCATATCCACGCCGGGCGGCATGCCGACGATGAAGCCGGCAATGAACTGCGGCTGGCCGTAGGCATCGAGCGCGGTGCGAGGATAGGAAGTGCTCTTGCCGTCGGGCGCGGTGAATATATAATATTGTGCAGAGAACGTGATGGTGCAGAACACGCCGGGACTGGTAAGCGCCGCAAGCAACTGCGGCGCACCGGTGACGGGCGAAAAGCGCATGAAAGCGCGATAGTTTGAGCGTTCGCTCTCTGCCTTGTCGCACGAGGTTGCCAGCAGCAGCGCGGCGAGCAACAGGGAGATGAATATACTTTTTTTCAGCATCTTATTATTGATCAGGCGTGCAATACGAGGCGGGCGTATGCAAAACGCCCCTACACGGCGGCAAGGATGTCGGCAAGTCCGTTGGCGGCCTGTTGCAAAGGTTTCGACACCATGCCTTTCATAAAGAAATTCACCTCTGCGCCAATCGTGACGCGCAGTTTTGCCTCGCCCTCACCATGCGGCAGGAGCTGTATCCACACATTGATAGGAATAGGCGTGCCCTCGCCGGCAAACTTGATGCACTTGGGTTCGTCACGTTCAATGATGCGCAGCGTGATTTTCCCAAGGGGCGAGCCGATGGAGAGCGTGTCACGGTCGAAGGTCATGGTTTGCAGCTGCTCTTTTGCCTGCGCTATCTGCTCGGGCGTGAGTTGTGCTGCCATTTTCTCCTGCACGGCAGGGTCGTCGAGTTTTTCGCGCAAAGTTTCAAGGTTGCGCAGGTCGGAATAGCGCGCATAAAGCGCATCAACGGGTTGGCTTACGTATTTAACGTCGCTTTCAAATTTTGTCATGGGTTAATTGCGTTTTGTTTTCAATGAAATATATCCGTAGCGGGTCACTACGAAGAAACAAATAAGCGGCAGAGCAAACGACACGTTTACTGCCGGGTGGTTGAGGATTGTGCCGAGGTCAATCACAGCGCCTTGCAGCGGCGGCATGAGTGCGCCGCCCACGATGGCCATTACCAAAAAGGCTGCACCGAGGGCCGTGTCTTGGGCATCAACATCTTCGAGGGCTATGCCGTAAATGGTGGGGAACATGAGCGACATGAACGCGCTGATAGCTACGAGACAATACAGGCCGGCGATGCCGTCGATGAGAATAGTGCCGAGCGTGCACAGCGATGCGCCGATGCCGAATATCATGAGCAGGCGGCGCGGATTGACGCGGCGCATCAATCCCGTGGCCACAAAGCGGCCGCAGAGGGCGAGGCTCATGGCGAAGATGTTGTAGTTTTGCGCCGTGGCCTTGTTGATGCCGAGGCGGTCGGCGTATTGGATGATGAACGTCCACACCATGATTTGCGCCGCTACATAAAACATCTGCGCCAGCACGCCCTCGCGGTAGTGGCGGTTGTGCCAGAGGCGGCGCAGCGAATGAGAGGCGGGTGCAGACGCTCCTTGCTCACCCGTGCCGGCAACGGCGGGCATCTTTTTGAGCGCAACGATGAGGAAGACGATGAGCACCACGATGCCGAGTGCCACGTAAGGGTCGCGGATCACGGCGAGGTCGTGGAGGCGAATGCCGGCCTTTTCGCTTTCGGAGAGTGTGCCGAAGATGATTTCCCCGGCAGTGTCGCGGCGATCAGACCACAGCGCAGGCAGCACGATGAGCGAGGCGACGGCCATACCCGACAGTGAGCCTACGGGATTGAAAGCCTGGGCAAGGTTGAGGCGGCGCGTGGAGGTTTCTTTGCTGCCGAGCGAAAGGATAAAGGGGTTGGCGGTCGTTTCGAGGAATGCAAGGCCGAAGGTGAGGATATAGAGCGAGAAGCAGAAGAACGTGAAGTTCTGATACTCAGCAGCGGGAATGAAGAGGAACGCCCCCGCGGCGTAAAGTCCGAGCCCCAGCAGTATGCCGCTCTTGTAGCTGTAACGCCTGATGAAAAGGGCGGCGGGTATGGCCATGGTGGCGTAGCCGCCGTAGAAGGCAAACTGTATCATCGAGGCCTTTGCGGCCGAGAGTTCCATAACGGTTTGGAACGCCGCCACCATGGGATTGGTGATGTCGTTGGCAAAGCCCCAAAGGGCAAAGAGCGTGGTGACGATGACGAATGTGGCGAGATATTTTTTCTCGACAAGTTTCTGTTTCATGAGCGATGCGGTTTGTGTATCTGTTTACTCATATAAATAAAACATACGTTCCATCAGCTGCCATTTCTCTGCCGACGAAAGTCCTTGCTTCACGAGTTGGAACTCAGCCATATAGTCTTCCCACTCGGCTTGGCGCGGCAGTGTGGCGAGGCGTGCCATTGCCGTGTCCCAATCGAAGTCGAGGGGCGTTTCCACAATCATAAAGAGGCGCGTGCCGAGGATGTAGAGTTCCATTTCGAGGATTCCCACTTGGCGTATGCCGTCGAGGATTTCGCGCCAAGCGTGCTCGCGGCTGTGGCGACGGCGATACTCCTTGATGAGTTCGGGGTTGTCGCGCAGTTCGAGCGTTTGGCAATAGCGTTTCACGGGCTGGCGATATTCTTTGACGCGATAGCCCGTCTTAGGTGTTTCGTGCATGATTTATCGTTTCGTTTATTAGTAGACGAGTTTACAAGTAAACGAGTAGACGAGACAAGTTTCTCATATAAAATATAAATTAGCAAGACATCTCTGTCTTGTTTACTTGTTTACTCGTTTACTTGTTTACTTGTTTACTCGTTTACTTGTTTACTCGTTTACTTGTTTACTCGTTTACTTGTTTACTAAAATAGTTTTTTATTTTGGTACAAACGTGCGCAGTTCTACGCTATTGCGCACCACATCACGCACGGCTTCAAGATTGTCGAGTCTGCCGTCTGCCATAGCCTGCACAAGGATATTGCCCATTGCCGTGGCTTCTACGGGACCGGCAATGACGGGTATGCCGAGGGCGTCGGCGGTGAGTTGGTTGAGCAAATCGTTTTGCGAGCCGCCGCCTATGACGTGCAGCACTTCAATGGGGGCAGGCAGGCACTGGTTGAGCGTAACGACCGCTTCGGCGTAGGTGCGTGCCAGCGATTGCAGCACGCAGCGCGTGAGGCCGGCTTTCGTTGCGGGCACGGTCATACCCCGCTCGGCGAGGTAGCTGCGCACGGCGCGTTCCATGCTGTGGGGGTTCATGAACTCGGGCGCATCGGGATTGATGCGGGCTTCCGTCTGCACTTCGGCGGCTGCCGCCAGCAGAGTGGCGTATTGCTGAGGTTCGCCCTGTTGCGCCCATTCTGCCATGAGGCGTTGCAATATCCACAGCCCCGTGATGTTTTTCAGGAAACGTATGCGGCCGCCCACGCCGCCCTCGTTGGTGAAGCCGCCTTGGCGTGCCTCGTCCGTGAAGATAGGTTCGGCCGTTTCCGCGCCGAGCAGCGACCATGTGCCGGAACTAAGGAACGCGGCGTTCGTATCAGGACGGAACGGCGTAGCGGCTACGGCCGAGGCCGTGTCGTGCGAGCCGACGCTAACCACCTCCACGCCGTGGAGTCCCGTCTCGCGGGCGATATCTTCGAGCAACTGCCCGCGCCTTGTGCCAGGCATCACTGGCGCAGCGGGGAAGAGCCGCGCCAGCCCCAGGCGTTCCAAAAGCGGATAGTTCCACGTGCGCTGCTTTGCATCGAGCAGTTCGGAGGTTGAGGCGATGCAATATTCTTGCGCCTTGCGGCCTGTGAGGTAGAAAGCGAAGAGGTCGGGCATAAAGAGCAGCGTGTCCGCGCCGGCGAGCCACGGAGAACCTTCGCGCTGCATACTCATCAGTTGGAACAGCGTGTTGATTTCCATCACCTGGATGCCGCTTTCGGCATAATGCTCCTCGGGCGTGCAGGTTTGGAAAAACAGTTCGGGCATACCTTTGGTGCGGCTGTCGCGATAGCACACAGGATTACCCATAAGGTTGCCCTGCTTATCGATCAGCCCGAAGTCCACTCCCCACGTGTCTATGCCGATGCTCTTGACGGGCAGGCCTTCGGCGGCTGCGCGGCGCAGACCGTCTTTCAAGTCTTGGAAAAGCGCGGGAAAATCCCAAAACACGTGCTTGCCCAGGCGCACCTGGCGGTTTTGGAAGCGATGTATTTCCTTTGTCTCTAAGCGTCCGCCGTCAATCCACCCGGCAATGACGCGTCCGCTGCCGCCGCCGAAGTCGGCTGCTAAATATACCGGGTTTGCCATGGTTAAGGTTGCTTTTTCCCTAAAACGTAGGTTTCGAGGTCGTCAATCTCCGCGTCAGTGAGCACGTTGTGCCTGCCGCCGTTTTGCTTGATAATGCGGCAAGCCATCTCGAAGAACATGGCACGCTCGAATACCTCGTCGAAGTCCTTGCCGCACACCACTTGCCCGTGCTTGAGCATCAGGGCAGAGTTGTGGTCTTTGAGGGCGGCGATAACGGCCTGCGCCAGTTCGGGCGAACCGGGACGGAAGTAGGGAATAATGGGTATTTCGCGCCCCACGTGGCAAGGCACTTCGGCCGTCACGTTGAAGTTCTCGGGTATTTCGTTGGAGCAGGCAATGGCTGTGGCAAAGGGCGACTGGAAGTGGAGCACCACGTCGCAGTCGTGACGCTCGCGCAGCACGCCGAGATGGAACACGCTCTCCATCGAGGGCTTCACGCCGTTGAGCGTCTCGCCGGTAGCAAGATTGAGCCGCGCCACGCGGTCGGTCGTCAACTCGGGCACCCAAGACCCCGTGCCCGAAACGAGCACCTCCTCGCCCACGCGCCACGACAGGTTGCCGCTGCTGCATATCGTAAGCCCGGCATCGCCTACGCGGCGTGCTTGGCGCACAAATTCTTCAAAATGATATTTGGAAATCATGAAATATTGATTTTTAGTGTACTATATTTTAGTAGACAAGTAAACAAGTTTACGAGTAGACGAGACAAGTTACTCATAGAAATTTTGTGTTGCAAAACAAACCTGTCTTGTTTACTTGTTTACTCGTCTACTTGTTTACTAAAAACCTCGTTTACTCATTATTTATATATAGGCCCGTAGTTCTGGCAGGCACGGTAGTCTGCACCTTCCTTGTCCATGCCGAAAGCGTTCCAAGCCGCGGGGCGGAAGAGTTTGTCCTCCTCGACGTTGTGCATGCACACGGGTATGCGGAGCATGGAAGCCAGCGTGATGAGGTCTTCTCCAATGTGGCCGTAAGAAATCGCGCCGTGGTTTGCGCCCCAAGCGTTCATCACGGAGTAAACGTCGCGGAAGGCAGGGCGGTCGCAGAGGCGCGGCACAAACCATGTGGTGGGCCATGTGGGGTCGGTGCGCATATTCAGACGCTTGTGTATCTCTGGGTCGATTTCCACCGTCCAGCCTTCAGCCAACTGCAACACAGGACCGAGCCCTTTCACCAAGTTGAGGCGCATCATCGTAACAGGCATACCGCCCTCCGAGAGGAAGTTGGAAGAGAAGCCGCCGCCTCGGAAGTAGTCGCGGTCGGCAGGATACCAGGTGGTTGCTTTCAGGCAGGCATCGATGTCGGCATCCGTCATCTCCCAGTGCGGCTTCATCACGGGCTGTCCCTCAGTATTCTTCGATGCGCCCGTGCCGTCGAGCGTGGTGGCGCCGGAGTTGATGAGGTGGATAATGCCGCCGGCGGCGCGGCCTTTGAGTTCCAGTCCCGTCACGCGCTTCACGGCCTCGGGACTCCAATAGGTGCGCACGTCGCTGAATATCTGTGCGCGCCCCGTGAGCAGGTGGCCGAAAAGCATGGCCACACCGTTGAGCGCATCGTTCTCGGTGGCAAGCGTGAGCGGCTCGCGGCGGCCGTTCCAGTCGAACGACGTGTTGAGCAGTGCTTCGGGGAAGTCGCCGTTGGGGTAGAAGTCCGTCCACTGGCGCTGCCCTTGGAAGCCCGCGGCGATGGCGTTGTGCCCGAGTGCCTCCTCCTTGAACCCGAGTTCTTTAAGTTTCGGATTGCCCAGCATGAGGTCGCGTATGATGAGCGTCATCTTCACCACAAATTCCCAATCGCTGTCCTTCTGTTCGCGCGTCTTGCGCTTTTCGGGACGGTTCTTGAAGTCGTCGCCTTCGTTGGGCATGCAGTGCTGCTGCGTCCAGGCATAGGCGCGGGCATATTCTTCGGGGTCGTAGATACCCTCCGTCATGCGGCGGATAATTTCCGTGAGGTCGATGCTCTCGTTGCGCATGCCGAGATATTCCTGGAAGAAGTCGGGGTTGACGATAGAGCCGGCGATGCCCATCGACACGCTGCCCATCGAGAGATACGACTTGCCGCGCATCGTGGCCACGGCCTGTGCGGCGCGGGCGAAGCGCAATATCTTCTCCGCCACGTCAGTGGGAATGGAGTTGTCGTCCAAGTCCTGCACGTTGTGCCCGTAAATGCCGAATGCCGGCAAACCTTTCTGGGCGTGGGCGGCAAGCACGGCGGCGAGGTACACGGCGCCGGGGCGTTCCGTGCCGTTGAAGCCCCACACGGCCTTGGGCCAGTGCGGGTTCATGTCCATAGTCTCCGCGCCGTAGCACCAGCAGGAGGTCACCGTAATCGTGGCACCCACGCCGGCGCGTTCGAACTTCTCGGCGCAGGCTGCGCTTTCGGCCACGCGGCCAATCGTGCCGTCGGCAATGACGCACTCCACAGGCGAGCCGTCGCCGTTTCTAAGGTTTGAGGAAATAAGTTGTGCCACGGCCTTTGCCAATGCCATGGTCTTCTCTTCAAGGCTTTCGCGCACGCCGCCCTGCCGTCCGTCGATGGTGGGGCGTATGCCGATTTTGGGATATGTGTTCATGGTATTAGATTAAAGGAATTTTAT
>JALFJC010000049.1:0-2197 GCA_022775595.1 Bacteroidales bacterium
TCGCCTGAAAAATATCCAAAACTCTGTGGCTAAAAAGAAGAGGCCGCGCCGTAAACCTTAATTACGACACAGCCTCTTGTTTGTACATTTATTCTATCCATACCGTCAACGATAATTTTTCCATTCCAATGTCCTCAATCTGCTTTGCATCTCACTCAATCGTTCGTTTTCAACAGACGTTTTCTTGACATTTTCGGCTGCGCTCGGCATAGTCCAAGTAAACTTTCCCTCAGAACTCGCTTGCACAAAACGTTCATATAAAACCAATGTTTATTATTTCACGAATGTTTCTGCTATTATACGTAAGAATAATCCATAATTTTTATATTCATTTCGAGGAAAAATCCGTAATCTTGCACCCGAAAATGCTGAATGGCAGTAACACTAACGATTATGGACCAATTTATCAATTTAGTAACTGAGATGTCGCCCTATCTGCTGCTGGGCTTCCTCTTGGCAGGCTTGATGCATGCCTTCTTGCCAGGCACCGTCTACAGTAAATATCTTGCTCAGCCTAACATGCGAAGCGTCGTGCTTGCCGCCCTCTTCGGCATTCCGCTTCCGCTATGCTCGTGCGGCGTGCTCCCCACGGCGATGTCCCTCCGGCGCGAGGGAGCGAGCAAAGGCGCTACGGTGTCGTTCCTTATCGCCACGCCGCAAACCGGCGTGGATTCTATCATCGCCACTTACTCCGTGCTGGGGTTGCCTTTTGCCATCATCCGACCGATAGCCGCCCTTGTTACAGCGATGTTTGGAGGAAAGATGGTCAACATGATTGAAGGCAAGGAGGGGGCTGGGAAAGCGGGTGAAACGAATGGCGCGGCGGAAGGCGCGGCGTGCGGAGACGGCTGCTGCGGAGGACATGGCAAGGAGCGCACGACCTTTGCCGGCAAGATAATCGAAGCGTTGCGCTATGCCTATATCGACATGATGGAGAGCGTGGGCAAATGGCTTGTTGCGGGGCTTTTGGTTGCCGGATTAATCACCGTCTTTGTGCCCGATGCTTGCTTTGAGGCGTTCAAGGGCAACAGCCTCGCATCTATGCTGCTTGTGCTGTGCATCTCCGTCCCCATGTATCTCTGTGCCACGGGCAGCATACCTATTGCGGCGGCATTGATGATGAAGGGACTTACGCCGGGCGCGGCACTCGTGTTGCTGATGGCGGGCCCTGCCTGTAGCGTGGCCAGCGTATTGGTGGTGAGCAAGGTGATGGGGCGGCGCACGTTGATGGCCTATCTTTTTTCGATTGTTGCGGGCGCAGTGGCATTCGGCCTTGCCGCCGACTATCTTTTGCCCGGGGCATGGTTTGTTCCACGCTTGGCGGCGCACTGTGCATGCGGCGAGGACGGGGGCGGCAGCCTGTTTGCCTCCGGCTGCGCCATTCTTCTGTTTGCCTTGCTGGCTAATGCGTGGATTTTGCGGATATTCACGCGAAAAAGGGAAACCGCGCCTTGCCGAGACGGTGCGCCATCGACAACAAATAATACATCATACAGCACAATGAAACAAACGTTTACCATCAACGGCATGACCTGCAATCATTGCCGCATGTCTGCCGAGAAAGCTATTCTCTCGGTAAAGGGAGTCACGTCGGCCACGGTGGATTTAGGCAGCAAGAAAGCGGAGGTTGAAGGGGAGTTCTCGGCCGAAGAAGTATGCAAGGCGGTAGAAGATACGGGATTTACCTGCTCGGCACTATGACAGGCACGAAGATACTGATCAAGAACATGTGTTGCCCCCGTTGCGTCAATGCAATAGGGGCAATCCTCGCGTCGATGAATCTGACCGCGAAGGAGATTCGGCTTGGCGAGGCCGTGGTGGAAGAGACGCTCAGTGAGGACGAGACGGAATTGCTTGCGGCAAAATTAAGGGAACAGGGGTTTGAATTGCTCGACGACCCGAACGCGTGCCTGGTGGAAGCCATAAGGGTTGCCGTACTCGAGTGGGTAAGAATGGCGGAGGGGAAACCTAAGCTCTCAGTATATGTAAGCCAAAAGATTTGCAAGGATTATAGCAGTTTGAGCAAACTCTTCAGCCAGGTGAGGGGCGTTACCATAGAGCACTATGCCATACGCCACCGAACGGAGCGTGCCAAGGAGCTCCTGTGCTACAGCGCAATGACGATAAGCGAGATAGCCTATCGTCTGGGGTATAGTTCTCCGGCTCATTTCGCCGCCCAGATAAAGCAGTTTACAGG
>JALFJC010000061.1:0-12853 GCA_022775595.1 Bacteroidales bacterium
GTCTTGGAAGAATAATTTTCCTCGCACCACCTTTCAAATTTAAATAGACCAGAGATGTCGGAAGAAGAATTGAAGACAGAAGCCGAAAAGGTACATTTTGCGGTCATGGCCATCGGTGCCGCGGCCGATATGTTGGGCATTTCGCCTTCCGAGATGCAGCAACGGCTCGAGAGAGCAGGAATTGTCAAAGGGCTGCTCTTTGATCTTTATGAGGTGGAGCATACCCTTAGCCTCAAGCATGTGGCAGAAGATGTGATAGAAGCATTGAAAAACCGCGAATAGTAATGCGTAAAGAAGTCCTTTGGAGAAAAACGAGCCGGATAATCATCATGCTGGCTGCAGAGTTGGATATAGAGCCGCAACGCGCGCTCAACCTGTTCTATCAGACGCAGACCTGCCGGCAACTCAATGACGAGCGTTACGGTTTGCACCTGATGAGCGACCGCTATGTGCTGGCAAACCTTATTCAGGAGTTCAGGCATGGAGTTTTGAACTCTGCTAATTAGGAATTTGCACAATAATATTTTTAATCTCTCTTATCATCAAACTTGTGACTCCCCCCGAACTTATAAATATCCCCGATGCCCCTGCCGCTGCCTCCATTGAAGAGGAGGAGGGCGGCGAGTTGTACGAGCATTTCCGCGTGGTGGCTGATGCCGGGCAGCAGTTGCTACGCATCGACAAGTTTCTGATAGACCACCTGCGCGACACCTCGCGCAACCGCATACAGCAGGCGGCCCGCGCGGGCTTTATCCACGTGAACGGACTGCCCGTCAAGAGCAACTACCGCGTCAAGCCGCGCGACATCGTGACGCTCCTGCTCGACCGCCCGCGTTTCGACACAACGATTGAGCCAGAGGACATCCCCCTCGAAGTGGTCTACGAAGACCGCGACCTTATGGTGATCAACAAACCCGCAGGCATGGTGGTGCATCCCGGTTGCGGCAACTATCACGGCACTTTGGTCAACGCCGTGGCATGGCATCTGCGCGACTGTCCTGCCTACGACCCCAACGACCCCGCCGTGGGACTGGTGCACCGCATCGACAAAGATACCTCCGGCTTGCTCGTGGTGGCAAAGACCCCCGAGGCCAAGACCAGCCTCGGCGTGCAGTTTTTCAACAAAACCACGCGCCGCACCTACAACGCCCTCGTGTGGAGCAACTTCCAAGAAGACGAAGGGCGCATTGAGGGAAATATCGGCCGCGATGTGCACGACCGCCTGCGCATGGCGGTATATCCGCCGGGTTCGGAGGTGGGAAAGTCGGCCGTGACGCATTACCGCGTGCTCGAACGCTTTGGTTATGTGACGCTCGTTGAGTGCAGGCTCGAAACAGGTCGCACCCATCAGATACGCGCCCATATGAAGCACATCGGGCATCCGCTCTTCTGCGATGCGCGCTACGGTGGCGACGAAATCCTGCGCGGCACCACGAGCGGCAGTTACAAGAGTTTCGTGCGTAACTGCTTCGCCCTCTGCCCCCGGCAGGCACTCCACGCCCTGACGCTCGGTTTCAAGCACCCCCGCACGGGAGAGGAGATGGACTTCTCCGCGCCCCTACCCGACGATATGGGCACCCTGCTCGACCGCTGGCGCAACTACACCGCAGCGGCTGCCATGCGGGGGCAGGAATAAGCGGTGAAAAGCCATCCGCCCTGCCGCGCCCCGTTTCTCTGTCTGGGAAAATGGTATCCCGCAGCCGATATAATCGTTTTGATAACGAAGCAAAGCATCGCCCCGCGGGCGTGACGCGTTCGCCCCGCGCCCGAGACGCGGTCGCACCGTGGGCGTGACGCGATTGAACCACGGGCGCAGGGCGACGGAAATGAGGCGGCAAAAAACGGAAAAACCGCTTGCGCTAACAACAGGAAAGCATCAGATAATCACAGAAAACCTAACATTTTAAACGATATGAAACGCACTATTGCCATAGTTGCCGGAGGCGATTCCTCCGAGCACGATGTTTCAATGAGAAGCGCCGAAGGCATTCTCTCCTTTATGGATAAGGAAAAATACGACTGCTACGTCGTAGAAATAAAACAAGGCAACTGGAACGCCTACGATACCGACGGCACCACCTATCCCGTCAGTCGCGCCGACTTCTCTTTCGACACGCCCGACGGCCGCCGGGAGTTCGACTTTGCCTATATCACCATTCACGGCACGCCGGGCGAGAACGGCATCTTGCAGGGCTACTTCGACCTTATCGGCTTGCCCTATTCCACGAGCGACGTGCTCGTTGAGGCTTTGACATTCAACAAATTTGCGCTCAACAACTTCCTCCGCGCCTATCCCGACCTGCACATCTCCGACTCCGTGCTCGTGCGTCAAGGCGAGGACTTGCCCGACGAGGACAGCGTGATAGCCCGCCTCGGGCTGCCTTGTTTCGTGAAGCCCAACGCCGGTGGCAGCAGCTTCGGCGTGACGAAGGTGAAAGAAAAGGAGGCGCTGCACGCCGCCATCGAGAAGGCCATGATGGAGAGCAGCGAGGTGATGATTGAGCGCATGATGAGCGGCACGGAAATCACTTGCGGCTGCTACCGCCGCCCGAACGGCGAAATCGTGACCTTTCCCATTACTGAGGTGGTTACTACGCAGGAGTTCTTTGACTATGATGCCAAGTACAACGGTAAGGTGAGCGAAATCACGCCGGCACGCATCGCACCCGAAACCGCCGAGCGCGTGGCCGATACTACCCGCAACATCTATCGCCGCCTCGGCTGCTACGGCATTATCCGCATCGACTATATCCTTACCGGTGAGAAAGGCGCGGAGCAAATCAATATGCTCGAAATCAACACCACGCCCGGCATGACTGCCACCAGTTTCATTCCGCAGCAGGTGCGTGCCGCCGGACTGGACATTAAGGATGTGCTTTCGGAAATCATTGAAGGAAAGTTTTAATATAAAATAGAGTAAACAAGTAGACGAGTAGACAAGTAAACAAGACAAGTTACTCTTAAAATAATTGGTAAACAAGTAGACGAGTATACGAGTAAACAAGTCAAGTTACTCATCTAAGATATAATTAGCACGACATTATTGTCTCGTTTACTCGTTTACTTGTCAACTCGTTTACTAAAAACACCTCTGTCTCGTTTACTCGTTTAAATGTCAACTCGTTTACTAAAAATCATCTCCATTATGACCCTCCACGACTTTGACAATATCCGCCCCTTCGAGCCGGAAGAACTGCCCGAAGCCTTTGCGTCGCTGCTTTCCGATGAGGAGTTTTTACAGATTGCCGAGCAGTTTTTCCCAAATGTGCGCACGGAGGATTTCAGACAGAAACTGGCGGGCTGCACCACCAACCTTGATGTGCAAATCGGCTTTTTCCTGCCCCTGCTGACCAACCTTGTGAAAAAATGCACCACGGCTTTCGACATCGACTCGGCAGCCATTCCCGACAAGGCGCAGCCCTATACCTTCATCTCCAATCATCGCGACATTGTGCTCGACTCCGCGTTCCTCTCTATACTGCTGATTGCGAACGGTTTCCCCACAACGGTTGAGATAGCCATAGGCGACAACCTGCTCATACGTCCCTGGATCCGCACGCTGGTGCGCATCAACAAGTCGTTCATCGTGCAGCGTTCCGCTTCCATACGCGAGAAACTGGCGAGCAGCAAGCAGTTGAGCGAGTACATGCACTACGCCATTGCCGAGAAGCGTGAGAACATCTGGATTGCCCAGCGCGAGGGGCGTGCCAAGGACTCCGACGACCGCACGCAGGAAGCCCTCCTGAAGATGATGGCGATGGGCGGCGAGGGCACGCCGCTGGAACGCATCAAGAGCCTGAACCTCGTGCCGCTGTCCATTTCTTACGAATACGACCCCTGCGACTTCCTCAAAGCCAAGGAGTTCCAGCAGAAGCGCGACATCGAGGGCTTCAAGAAGAGCAAGCAAGATGACCTCGACAACATGCGCACCGGCATCTTCGGCTACAAAGGCCGAGTGCACTACTGCGCCGCCGCGCCCGTGAACACGTGGATCGACCGTTTGGCCGACCTGCCTAAGGCTGAGTTCTTCAAAGCCCTTGCCGAAGGCATCGACCGCGCCATCCATTCGGGCTATCTCATCACGCCCGGCAACTGCGTGGCGGCCGATGAACTGGCAGGCGAGGAGCGTTATGCCGGCAATGGCTACACGCCCGAGCAGAAGGCCGTGTTCGACAAATATATCGACGAACGGCTTGCTTTGATTGATTTGCCCAATAAAGACGAGGCATTCCTGCGCCGCATGATGCTGGAAATGTATGCCAATCCGTTGAAAAACTACGAAGCCGCGCGCCGATGAAGCGGTACATATATATAATAATATGCGTGCTCCTTCTGCCCATAGGCTGCAAGGACGACGAAGAAATCGCGCCAGCCTATCGTGAGGACTTGCTCGATGTGCAGACCGACGGCAGCGGGCGCACCATCGCGCTCTTGCGCGACGACGGTCAGCGGCTCGCCATCGTTTCGGGCTTTAAGACGGGGTTGCCCGCCGACACCGTGCTGCGCGTGATGGCGGCCTATGAGGCGAGCGGCGCGAGTGCGGCGGTTACGGCGATGCAACAGGTGCTCGTGCCCCGCATACAGACCTATGCAGCCGAGAAAATCGTCTGTGCCCCCGTGGCAGTCACGGCGTGCTGGCAGGGCGGCAACTATGTGAACTTCAAACTGTCGTATCTCACGGGCGGCGGTACGCACGCTTTCGGTTTTCATAGGGAAGAATTGAGGGAAAATGCCGATGGCACGCACACCCTCGTCGTGCAGATGCTCCATGCCCGTGGCGGCGACCCGGAATATTACACCGCTGAGGCATACCTGTGCTGCCCTTTGCTGCCCACGCCCGAAGAGCCTTTTGAAAACTGCGACTCCGTGCGCATCAAAATCCCCACAAACACAGGAACTGTCCAGCGCGTCTTTGCGTTGTAGAGACTTTTTCTTGCAATACGGTAGGAGTAGGGGCGTTTTGCAAAACGCCCGGTGAATGATTGCCCCATTGAAAAAACCCTTCGGCACAAACGGCGAGCGTTTTGAAAAACGCCCCTACTCGTAGCCCATAAACCTTTACAGAATTTATGCAGAAGCAACACAAGAAAATATGGCGTAGGATATTGGTTGCGGCAGGTTGTATCGTCGCAACGCCGATCGTGCTGTTTCTTCTTTTAGCGATACTCATCTATATTCCTCCCGTACAGAACTTTGCCGTGCGCAAGGTCGCCGCCGGTCTTTCCGAGAGCCTCGGCATGAGCGTTGGCGTGGAGCGTGTGCGCCTCGCTTTTCCGCTCGACCTCGCCGTGCACAATGTGCTTGCCGCCACGCCCTCCGACACTGTGCTCGACCTGCGCGCCCTGCGCCTCAGCGTGCCCCTGCGTCCGCTGTTTTCGGGGCGCATCGACGTGGACGGCTTTGAGATTTACGATGCTAAAGTAAACACCCTCGACCTCATTCCCGACACCCATGTGCGGGGCAGGGTGGGGGAGTTGACCGCCTCGTCGCACGGCATCGACCTTGCCCGCGAACTCGTGCGCCTCGATAAGGTGAGCCTGAGAAAGGCAGATGTCAGCGTTGCCCTTTCCGATACGGCGGCGAAAGACACCACGACCTCCACGGCGCGGTGGCGCATCGATGTGGACAAGGCCGACATTGCCGACACGCGCTTCCGTCTTTCTATGCCCGGCGACTCCATGCGCCTTTCCGGCAACATCGGCGAAGCGGCCTTGCGCGGCATCGTGCTCGAAACGGGACCCGGCAATTACGGTCTGCGCAGTCTCTTCCTTGCAAAAACCTCCCTCGCCTACGACCTCCCCTATGAGCCGGCGCAGCCAAAGGGCCTTGATGCCAATCACATTGCCCTCACAAATCTTTATCTCAAGACCGGTGTCGCGTCTTACGACTCCTGCGGCACGCTCCGCCTCGACTTGCAGCGCATAGCCCTGCAAGAGCGCAGCGGTCTGGCAGTGAGCGACCTTTCGGGTCAGGTCTATATGGACAGTCTGCGCCTCAGCGTGCCCGCCCTGCGCTTTGCCACGCCCCACTCACGCCTCGATGCCGGCATAGAATTCGACCGCCGCGCCCTGCGTGCCGGCAACCTCGGCAAGATGAAGTTCAACGTCGATGCCTCCTTTGGCGCAGAGGACATCAGGACGGTACTCACCGGTTTTGTGGACGAGGCAACCATTAAAAGTTATCCCTCAAAGCCCTTGCTGCTCACGGCTACGGCAATGGGCAATATGGAACATTTCACCCTCGAAAGCCTTGCCGCCTCTCTGCCCGGCATCTTGCAACTCAAAGCCCACGGCTACGGCAAAAACCTCGCCGACCAGCGCCGCTCGGGGCGCGTGTGGCTCGATGCGCGGACGGGCAGTCTGGCAGCCGTTCGTAGTCTCCTGCCCAAAGACCTGCGGCAAAGCATCGACCTCCCCGACGGCATGTCCCTGCGCGGCTACGGCGCGATGAGTGGCACGCGCTACGAAGCCGATGCCGCCCTGCTCTGCGGCGGCGGTACGCTCGGCGTTAAGGCCGCTTACAATGAGCGCGGCGATGCCTACAACGTGAAAGCCTCGGCAAAGTCCTTCCCCATTGCGTCCTTCTTAAAAGGCATCGGTGGCGACCGTCTCACGGCCGATGCCTCGGCGAGCGGAGCGGGTTTCGACTTTATGTCGGTGCGCTCGCGCCTGAAAGCCGCCGCCAACGTTGAGCACCTCGTGCTCAACGGCATCGACCTGAGCCATATCTCCTTTGATGCCAACCTCGAGCGCGGCGAGGCAGAGGCGGCCTTTCGTGCCGCCAATCCCCACGTGGCAGGCAGCGGCACGCTCGCGGCACACCTCGCGCCCGGCGACCTCACAGCCAATCTCAAAGCCGCGCTCGAAGAGGTAGACCTCCGCGCCTTGGGCGCAACGAAAGACACGCTGCTCCTCGGCGTGAATATCGACGTGAACGCCCGCGCCGACAAGAAGTTCACCGCCTACGGCGCAGACGGCAGGCTGCGCAACATCGTCTTCACCGACACCAAGCGCAGTTCGATGGCAAAGGACATCGTGTTCGATGCCGCCCTTTCGCCCGACACCACCCACGCAGCCGTTTCTGCCGGCGACCTTTACCTGTATTTCGACACGGGGCAGTCGCTCGACGAGATTACCGCCGCCGTTTCCCAAATCACGGACGAGGCACAGCGCCAAATGGCGGTGCGCGACCTTGACTTCAATTCTCTCAAAACACTCTTCCCCACGCTTTCATTCCGCCTCGATGCCGGGCGCGACAACCCGCTCTCCAACATCGTGCGCCTCAAAGGCTATCAGATGTCCTCCGCGCGGCTGCGCCTCGATACCAGTCCCCTCGTGGGCATGACGGGGCGGCTACGCCTCGGCACGCTCGTCACCTCCGGCTTGCAGGTCGACACAATCGATATGGAACTGGCGCAAGACACGGCCGGGCTGGTGCTCGACGGCTTCGTGCGCAACGACCATAAGAAGAACCCCGTGAAATTTGAGAGCCGCCTCAATGCCTTCGTCCACCGTGACGACATGGGCGCACGCTTCCAGTTTTTCAACAAAGAGGGCGTCAAGGGCGTGGACCTCGGTGTGCGTGCCGCCATTGCCGACGGGGGTATGAACGTCAGCCTCTTCCCCGAAAATCCCGTCATCGCCTTCCGCAATTTCAAGGTAAATCGCGACAACCTCATCTACCTTGGGCGCGACAAGAGCATACGCGCCAATGTGGACTTGCTGGCCGACGACGGCACGGGTCTCAAACTCTACGGCGAGCCGGTCGACTCAGCCAACGACCTCACCCTTAGCCTTAACCACGTGAACATGGCAGAACTCTCCAACGTGCTGCCCTACATGCCGAAGCTCGCGGGGCTGTTCAGCGGCGACTTCCACCTTACCGACAGCCGCACGGAGGGTTTCTCCGCCATGGCTTCTATGGAGGTGGCGCAATTTGCCTACGAAGGCGTTGCCCTTGGCGATGTGGGCGTTGAGGCCATCTATCTGCCCAAGCAGGGCGGCGAGCACCACGCTTCGGCATTTGTCAGTTCCAATGGTACGGAAGTGCTGGCGGCAGAGGGTACGTATTTCGACCGCGACGGCGGCAGTTTTGAGGGCGATGCGCGGCTCTACGACTTCCCGCTCAACCTTGTCAATGGTTTTCTTGCCGGCACCGACATTGCCCTTGCCGGCACGGCGGGCGGCGAGTTGGCGGTTAAAGGTACGCTCGACAGACCCGTGGTAAACGGCAGTCTCGACCTCGACTCCACGCACATCTATTCGGATGTTTACGGCTTCGACCTGCGCACCGACGAGCGGGCCGTGCTGATTAAGAACAGCCGCCTCGTGTTTGACAGATACAACCTTTATTCCACGGGCAAGAACCCGCTCGTCCTCAACGGCACGCTGGATATGAGCGACTTCTCGCGCATGGCCATGAACTTCGACCTCACGGGCGAGAACTTCGAACTCATCAACACCAAGCGAAAGCGGCAGTCCATGATTTTCGGAAAGGTATATACCGACGTGAATGCCTCGATGCGTGGCACGCTCGACAATCTCACCGTGCGCGGCAACCTTTACGTGCGCGACCGCACCGACGTGACCTATATTCTCAAAGACTCCCCGCTCACCGTGGACGACCGCCTGCACGACCTCGTCACGTTCACCAGTTTCGAAGACTCTGCCGCCGTAGAAGTAGCGCCGCCCGCGCCCGAGAGCACCTTCGACATGAGTATCGGCGTCACGGTGAACGATGCCGCCCGCTTCCACTGCAACCTCAGCGAGGACGGGCAGAACTATGTGGACATCGAGGGCGGCGGTAACCTCACCATGCGCATGACGCAGCAAAACGAGACGCGCCTCACGGGACGCTTCACCATCAACAGCGGCGAGATGAAATACTCCCTCCCCGTCATTCCGCTCAAGACGTTCACCCTCGTGCAGGGCAGTTACATAGAGTTTACGGGCGACATGATGAACCCCACGCTCAACATCACCGCCAAGGAGCGCATGAAAGCCGTGGTGAGCGACGGCGACCAGTCGCGCTCTGTGGCGTTCGACGTGGGCGTTGCCATCACCAAGCCGCTCAACGACATGGGGCTTGAGTTCGTGATTGAAGCCCCCGAAGACCTCGCCGTGACCAACCAACTTGCTTCTATGACGCGCGAGCAGCGCGGCAAAGCCGCCGTTACGATGCTGGCTACGGGCATGTATCTCACCGACGAGAGCATGATGAACGGTTCGGGCTTCAAGGCCAGCAACGCCCTCAACGCCTTCCTGCAAAGCGAAATCCAGAACATCGCGGGCTCGGCGCTCAAAACCGTGGACCTCAGCATCGGCGTGGAGAGCGGCACGTCTGAAATGGGAACGGAAACTACCGACTACTCCTTCAAGTTTGCCAAACGCTTCTGGGGCGACCGCATCAGCGTCATCGTGGGCGGCAAGGTGAGCACGGGCGAAGATGCCACCAACTCCGCCGCCAGCATCATCGACAACATCAGCGTGGAGTATCGCCTCGACAAGAGTTCCTCGCGCTACGTCAAGATGTTCTACGACCGCGACACGCGCGACCCCCTCGAAGGGCAACTCACCAAGACGGGCGTCGGCCTCGTGCTGCGCCGCAAGACCGACAGGCTCGGCGAACTCTTTATTTTCAAAAAGAAGAAATGAACGATTTTAGTAAACAAGTAAACGAGGAGATTTTCGTGCAAGCGAGCGCAGAGCCGAACTTGTTCGGGCTATGCCGAGCGCAGCCGAAAATCACGAAGTAAACAAGACAAGTTACCATATAAAATATAGTTTGCAAGACAAATCTGTCTCGTCTACTCGTTTACTTGTAAACTCGTTTACTAATAAACTAATAAATGAAGTTTTTCATACATATATATGATTGGTTAGCAAGTAGGGGCGCATTTCATACCCCTGCCATCCTCCTTGCCGCCCTATTCGCCCTTCTCCTTGCCTCCTGCTCCACCACGTCGCATCTTCCCGAGGGCGAGCAGCTGTATATAGGCATTGCCGACATAGACTACAACAACTCCTCCGCTGCCAAGAAAAGCAAGAAAGCCGCCAAGAAGGCTGCCGCCCCCGACAGCGTGGGCGTGATTACCTCTATCGGCGATGCCGTCAAGGCGGTGAACGCTGTGCTTGAAGGCAGGGGCGCGGGCAATCTTGAAGCCCTGGCGCAGTTTGCCGCCGACAGCCTTTCCAAGGAAGAACGTGCCCGCCTCAAAGCAGCGGCAGAGCGGCAGGCAAAAGATTTTGAAACAGCCAAAGAGGAAGTGGATGCCGTGCTGGCATATCCGCCCAACAACGCCCTGTTCGGTTCGTCGTCGCTGCGTTCGCCCTTGCAAATCGGCCTTTGGGTGCACAACGGCTTTGCAGAGAAGAAAAGCAAGTTTGGCAAATGGGTGTACCGCACCTTCGGCACAGAGCCCGTGCTCATCAGCACCGTCAGTCCCGAAGTGCGCACCAAGGTGGCGACCAACACGCTCCACAACTACGGCTTCTTCCGAGGAAAGGTGGGCTACGAGGTTATCACCTCGCCCAAGAACCCCAAGAAAGCCCGCATCGCCTATAAAGTAAACTCCGGTCCGCTCTCGCGCCTCGGCACGGTGGCATACGTAGGCTTTCCCCATGGCATGGACAGCCTGCTCCGCGCCAGCAGCCGTGCCTCTCTGCTCCGCGAGGGCGATGCGTTCAGCGTGGTGAACCTTTCAGCCGAAAAGACGCGCCTTGAAAAACTCTTTCGCGAAAACGGCTACTATTTCTTCACCGGTTCCTACACCACCTACCTTGCCGACACCCTCATGCAGCCCGGCAGGGTGCAGTTGCGCATGCGCCCCACGGCCTTGCCCGGAAAGGTGAGCCACCCGTGGTACATTGGCAAAACCACCGTCAGCGTGCGCCGCAACGACAGCGAGACGCTCGACAAGCACATACGCCGCCGCAGCAACAACTATATCTACGGCGGCGATAAAATGCCCCTGCGCCCAGGGCTTTGGCGGCGCAGCATCAGCCATCGGCGCGGCGAGTTGTACAGCCTTTCCGACGAGAATGCCACGCTCGAGAAACTGGGTGCGCTCGGCGTGCTCTCGCAAGTGTCGGTAGATTATATTCCGCGCGATACGCTCCCCACATGCGAAACCCTCGACGTTGTGGTCACCGCTACGCTCGACAAACTCTACGAGAGCACCTTCGAGATGAACGCCACGCTCAAGAGCAACCAGCAGATAGGCCCCGGCATCTCATACGAACTCGCCAAGCGCAACGCATTCCGAGGGGCGGAAAAGGTGTCGTGGAAAATATTCGGTTCTTACGAATGGCAGACGGGCGCGGGGGCCAAGGGCGGCAACTCTTTGCTTAACTCTTATGAACTCGGCACGCAGTTGGCGTTCGACTTTCCACGTCTCATGCTTCCCGGCAACAGCCGCCTGCGCCGTAAAATCGCCAACACGGTCTTTGCCATTGATGCCGACTGGAAGAACCGCAGCAATTTCTTCAATATGGTGAGCATGGGCATCAGCGCCACGTACAAATGGCACAAGAAAGCCACGCTCAAGCACGAACTCACGCTCTTCGATTTCAGTTTCGACAAACTCCTCCATACCACGGCCGCCTTCGACTCTGTCATGACTGCCAACCCCGCTCTCTATATGAGTATGCGCGACCAGTTCGTGCCAACGTTTGGCTACAATCTCACTTACGCTTCAGCTGCCTCGCACCGCAACGTCACGTGGGTGCAGGTTGCGGGCAAGGAGGGCGGCAACCTTATCTCGGGCATTTACGCCGCTTTCGGCAAACCTTTTGAGCGGCAGAACAAGGAACTCTTCGGCAACCCCTTCGCACAGTTCCTCAAATTTACAGCCGAGGTGCACCACACCATTCGCATCAACCGCGATGTCAAGCTTGCCACCCGCGCCTTCGGCGGCGTGATCTTCTCCTACGGCAATGCCCTCCGCGCCCCCTATTCCGAGCAGTTCTATGTGGGCGGTGCCAACAGCGTACGCGCCTTCACCGTGCGCAGCATCGGCCCCGGCAACTTCCGCGCCGCCGACAGCAAATACGCCTATATGGATCAGACGGGCGACGTGAAACTCGAAGCCAACGTCGAACTGCGTGCGCGGCTTTTCGGCAGCCTCCACGGCGCGGTGTTCCTCGATGCCGGCAACGTGTGGCTCACGCGAGATGACCCCAACCGCCCCGGCGGCAAGTTCAACGCCAAGAACCTCGGCAAGCTGGCCGTCGGCACGGGCGCGGGCTTGCGCTACGACCTCGACTTCATCGTCATCCGTTTCGACGTGGGCATCGGTCTGCACGCGCCCTACGATACGGGCAAGAGCGGCTGGTACAATATTCCCCGCTTCAAGGACGGCGTAGGTCTACACCTTGCCATCGGTTACCCGTTCTAAGGGACACATATACAATGAAAGCGGACGGTCGCATCTTTGTGCCGTCCGCTTCTTTGTTTGCTGCTATTAAGTTGCCCGCATCTGCGCGGCCATTTGCCCTTTTTTGCCACTTTTTTGTTTCCCCACAATTGTGGTGAAGGTGCACCACAACTGTGGGGAAGTTGGCCCGCAATTGTGGGGAAGGTACACCACAATTGTGGGGAAGCAACAGGGTGCTTTCAAAAAACAAAAATCTGCCGCTTGGAAACGATTATTAAGCGGCAGATTTTGCTGATTGTATTTCTGCATCGCGCAGAACCTTATAGAAGTGCCAGGCGTAAAGCACGGCGGCGCACAGCTGCCTATTTGCAACTGCAAGGTTTGTGAAGGGTTTAGCCTCCAAATCTTTCATTCTTTTCTTTTTGATAACCAATAAGATAAGCCCTAAAATGAATAGATGAACGTTTTCATTAAGCCAGA
>JALFJC010000063.1:0-18374 GCA_022775595.1 Bacteroidales bacterium
CTCGTAGCTTTTCACGGAGTCGTGGAAGGTGATGATGCTGCCCGGGCGGGCGTAGCGGCGCACGTTGAGCAGTACATCGCGCCCGCTGAGATGCTTGGAATAGTCGCGCGTCACGAGGTCCCACATCACCACTCGGTATTTCTCTTTCACGATAATATATTGCCCCCATTTCATCCAGCCGTGCGGCGGCCGGAAGAGGTCGGTGTGCAGATAAGTGTTGGCACACTCCACATTGTGCACATAGGAAGAGATACCGTGGAGCAAACCGCCAATATGATTGTATGTGTGGTTGCCGAGGCGATGGCCGCGCTCTCGCACCATTCGGAACTCCTCGGGGTGCTTGCGCACGTTGTCGCCCACCATGAAGAACGTAGCCTTGACGCCGTAGTGGTCGAGGACATCGAGCACCCACGGCGTTACCTCGGGAATGGGGCCGTCGTCGAAGGTGAGATATACGGCGCGCTCCTTTCTATCCATGCGCCAGAGGGCTTGGGGATAGAGCCATCGGAGGAATATGGCGGGCTGCTCGATGATCATCTCTACGTTCTCTTTGTTCTGTTATTCGCCGTAGCCTTGCATCTGCTCCATGTAGATATTTGCAGCCGTGTTGCCCACGGGCGTATCGAGCAGTTTTTGATATTCGGCTTCGTAATGCTTCATATCTTTCGACTCTGCCATATTGAGCACCTGCAGGTTACTTACAAGGCCTCGGAACAGATAGTAAGCGGTGCGTACGTAAGTGCGCTGCCGTTCGGGCGAAAGTGAATTGAGATAAGCGAAATATTGGAAGTTGTATTTCAGCACGTCCTTGCACACGCGCTCTGCTTCCTTGTTTTCTCCCACTTGATACCACAGATAGGCAATATCTTCATCGTCGTATTCGTAAGGGATATTCTCGGCAGGCAGTTCCTCCTTGCATTTGCGCAGCACGTTGCGCGCCTTTTCGGTCTCGCCCTTATCGAGCAGCGATTTGGCGAGGAGGCAGAGCATGCGGCGGTGCGTCTGGCACATGCGCATCACGGTTTCGTCGAGGTAGATGCCCTTAGCCTTGACGTTGCCGAAGACGAAGCGCTTCATCATGTTGTCGTACATCTTGTCGGCGTCAACGGTGCGCATCGTGCCGAAGTTGAACGGCGTGATGCGGTAGGCAAGGCCTTCAAGCACGAGGAAGTTCTCGAGGCCGGCGTAGTTGTTCGGGCCGAGCGTGACGCTCATATACATCGGGCGCTTCCAGTTGGTGCGGGCGAGCATTTCGTAAATCATGATATCCACGCGATACAGTCCGCGCTGCCTTTCGTAGGCCTTTTTCAGGGAAATCTGCATCTTGTCGGGGATAGAGTCGCCGGGTATCATCATGCCGGAGCGGCGCACGGCTTCTTTGTCCACGGTGAGCACGAGACTGTCGGTGGGGAAATAGCCGCCCTCGGGACGCGCCACGAAATGGTCGAGCACGTAACTGAGTTCGTAGGGGTCGACCGTCGGGTCTTTTTTCTTGATTTCTTCAAGAATGGTTTTATCTTCGGGACGGATGGGATAGAACGTGTGCTTGCCGTTGTCTACGTAGCAGAGCCTCGGCCACGTGATGGGCAGCGCGGGCGAGTCGTAGGCGGGACGCAGCATTTGGTCGGTGTACCAGTCGGTTTGCAGGTACGAGAGGTTGCACACGCGGGCGTCCGTGCGGTTGCCTTCCGTTTCCTGGTTGTACCAGAGAGGGAAGGTGTCGTTGTCGCCGTTGGTAAAGATAATGGGTTTGCCGTCGTTGGGCAGGGTGTTGAGGTAGTTGAGTCCGAAGTCGCGGCAGGCGTAGCGGTCGGAGCGGTCGTGGTCGTCCCACGTTTGGCTTACCATCTGCAGCGGCACGAGAATGCCGATGACGGAAGCCACGGCGACTGCCACGGGCTGCTTTTTCAGCAGGCGACCCAGCCAGTCGGCGATGGCGGCAACGCCGAGACCAATCCAAATGGCGAAGGCATAGAACGAACCCGCGTAGGCATAGTCGCGTTCGCGCGGCTGCTGTGGCGTTTGGTTCAGGTAGAGCACGATGGCCAAGCCCGTCATGAAGAAGAGGAAGAACACCACCCAAAATTGCCTAATGCCGCGCTCGCCTTTGTAGGCTTGCCAGAAGAGGCCGAGCAGGCCGAGCAGCAGCGGGAGGCAGTAGAACACGTTGTGTCCCTTGTTTTCTTTAAGCACGTCGGGCAGCAGGCTCTGGTCGCCGTACATGGCATTGTCGATAAACGGTATGCCCGTTATCCAGTTGCCGTGCTCGAGTTCGCCGTTGCCCTGAATGTCGTTCTGCCTGCCGGCAAAGTTCCACATGAAGTAGCGCCAGTACATGAAGTTCACCTGATACGACAGGAAGAAGCGCAGGTTGGCGCCCTGTGTGGGCATTTCGCCCGGATAGTCGTAGCCGTCGGCGGTGCGGAACGTCACCTGCTTCATCTGCACTCCGCCCAACCAGTCGTCGTAGGCTTGCGCGTGGCTGGCGGAATAGATGCGCGGGAAGAGCATCGTCAAGGCACTGGGATAGGTAAGCCCTGTGGTTTCCGATACCGTCTCGTAACTGTCTTTCTCGTCGGTCGAAGCCTTTTCCTTGCGCTGAATGCGCTCGCCTTTTTCGTAGCCTATGGCATCTGCCGCCAAGGCCTGTTCCTGCGAGTTGTAGGCTTCGCCCATAAAGAGCGGGCGGCTGCCGTATTGCTCACGGCCGAGGTAGGTGCCGAGCGTGAAGATGTCTTCGGGCGAGTTTTGGTCCATCGGCGTGTTCTGCGTGGAGCGGATCACGATGACGGCATAGGAGGAGTAGCCTATCATCAGCATCAGCATGCAGAGCAGCGAGGTGTTGAGGAAACGCTTGCGCAGCAGGTAGTTGCCCTCCTTGTCTTTCATATTCAGCACAAACACGAGTGCGCCGAGCACAACGACGCCGATGGCTATTGCGCTGCCGCCGTGGCCGTAGAACGGTATGCCGAGCAGGGCGACGGAGAGCGTGTAGAGCACTACGGAGCGTTTGCGGTCTTTCTTCGTGGTGCTCCAAATAGCGGTGAGCACTACGCCGATCAGTACGAGCAGATATACCACCATGCCCGTGTTGAACGGCAGACCGAGGGTATTCACGAAGAATAATTCAAACCAACCGCCCACCTTCACGATGCCGGGCACCACGCCGTAGAGCACGGCGGCCACGAGCACCATCGACACGCCGAGCGCGATGAGCGAGCCGCGCAGGCCGGCTTGGGGCGATTTTTTATAATAATATACCAAGGCGATGGCGGGCAGGCAGAGCAGGTTGAGCAGGTGAACGCCGATGCTAAGTCCCGTGAGGTAGAAAATCAGCACGAGCCAGCGGTCGGAGTGGGGCTCGTCGGCATGGTCCTCCCATTTCAAAATCAGCCAGAACACCAAGGCGGTGAACATCGAGGAGTAGGCGTAGACTTCGCCCTCGACGGCCGAGAACCAGAACGTGTCGCTCCACGTGTAAGCCAGTGCGCCCGTCAGGCCGCACGCCATTATTAATATTGTCTGCGTCCACGTGGTGACGATGCCATCGGTGCAGATGAGTTTGCGGGCGAGGTGCGTGATGCTCCAGAAGAGGAAGAGAATACACATGGCCGAAAGCAGCGCCGACATGATGTTCACGCAGTAGGCCACCTTGGCAGGGTCGTCGGTGAACTGCGAGAACAGGTTGCCCGTCAGCATGAAGAAAGGTGCTCCTGGGGGATGCCCCACTTCGAGCTTGAAGGCCGTGGTGATGAACTCGGGACAGTCCCAAAAGCTTGCGGTAGGCTCAACGGTGCTGCAATACGTAAAGGCAGCCACGAGGAAGGCGAGCCAGCCGGTAAGGTTGTTTACAAGTTGAAATCTCTTCATTATTTTGAATAAAGCTGTTGCGGAAATCATGCCTTGCTGCGGAGCAAGATGCACACTAACTTGCAAAATTATGGATAAAATCGCAAGCGCGGGGTGCGCGGCGGCGTTTTTTTTGCATTTCCTTATAAGATAAGCGGCTTAACGCCCGAAAATCGCCCAAACTTTTCCTAACTTTGCAGGGCAAAAAGACGATTTTTACTTATTTAATTATGATGGAAAGGGACTCCTTTCCAAAAATTCCTCACATTGAAAACATTTGAAGAACTCGGCGTCTCGGAAGACTTGCTCCGCGCCATCACTGAAATGGGCTATGAACACCCGATGCCCGTGCAAGAAGAAGTAATCCCCTATCTGCTTGGCGAAGGCAACGATGTCATAGCCCTGGCGCAAACCGGCACGGGCAAGACCGCCGCCTACGGCCTGCCCGTTTTGCAGAAAGTAAATCCCGAAGACAAGCGCACGCAGGCCGTGATTCTCAGTCCTACCCGCGAACTGTGCCTCCAAATCTGCGAGGACCTGAAAGACTATTCGCGCTACATTGAAGGGCTGCACGTGCTGGCTGTCTACGGCGGTGCATCATTCGACTCGCAGATCCGCGCCCTCAAGCGCGGCGTGCAGGTCATCGTGGCAACGCCCGGCCGCCTCATCGACCTCATGGAGCGCGGCGTGGCAAGGCTCGACGCCGTTGAAAACGTGGTGCTCGACGAGGCCGACGAGATGCTCAACATGGGGTTCTCTGAAAGCATCGACGCCATTCTTGCCGGCGTGCCCGCAGAGCGCAACACGCTGCTCTTCTCCGCCACGATGGGCAAGGAAATCGAGCGCATCGCCAAGAGTTACCTCAAAGATTACAAGGAAATTGTGGTCGGCTCGCGCAACGAGGGGGCGGAGCACGTCAATCATATTTACTACCTCGTCCACGCCCGCGACAAGTACTTGGCACTCAAGCGCATCGTGGACTACTACCCGCGCATCTACGCCATCGTGTTTTGCCGCACGCGTATGGAAACGCAGGAAATCGCCGACCTCCTTATCCGCGACGGCTACAACGCCGAAGCCCTCCACGGCGACCTCTCGCAGGCGCAGCGCGACCTCACGATGCAGAAGTTCCGCCAGCACCGCACGCAGCTCCTCGTGGCCACCGACGTGGCGGCGCGCGGACTCGACGTGGAAGACCTCACGCACGTGATCAACTACGGCTTGCCCGACGACGTGGAGAACTACACGCACCGCTCCGGCCGCACGGGACGCGCCGGCAAACGCGGCACGAGCATCAGCATCATCCACCTGCGCGAAAAAGGTAAGGTGCGCATCATCGAGAAGGTGATTCAAAAGAAGTTTGAAGCCGCCACGTTGCCCGAGCCGAAGGAAATCTGCACCAAGCAGCTCTATCGCGTGATTGATGAGATTGAGCGCATCGAGGTCGACGAAACGGAAATCGCGCCCTTCCTTCCCGAAGTGTTCCGCAAGCTCGAATGGCTTTCTAAGGAAGACGTTGTGAAGCGCATCGTCAGCCGCGAGTTCGGCCATTTCTTGAAATATTATGCCGACGCGCCAGAAATCATGCAACCCTCAGAGCGCCGCGAGCGCGACGACAAAACCCGCGAGGAAAAGCCGCGCCGCGAACGCGGCGGCGAGCGTGCCGAACGGCGCGGGCCACAGGGCGGGCCTCGCAAGGCTGAGGCAGGCTACAAGCGGCTCTTCATCAACCTCGGCAAGCGCGACAACTTCTACGCCCGCGAAATCATCAACCTCGTGAACCGCCACGTCAAGGGCGCAAAGGTAGACATCGGGCGCATCGACCTCACGACCAACTGCTCGTTCTTTGAAGTACCCGAAGCCGATGCCATGCGCGTGCTGCAAAAGATGAAACGCGTGAAAGTGGGCGAGCGCAAGGTGGTGGTTGACTGGGCAGACCCCGAAGATGAGGGCGACTTCGCTCCGCGCAACACCGAGCGCCCCAAGCGCAAAAGCAAGAAGGCGGCCCGCCGCGAGCAGATCGAAGCCGAGTTTGCCAACGACCGCAAACGCCACAGCCGCGACGATTGGAAGCAGTTCTTTGAGTAGGGGCGTTTTGCAAAACGCCCGGAGAATGGTTGACTCATTCATTTTGCCTTTCGGTGTACACGGCGGGCGTTTTGCAAAGATAGTGCAAGGTGAGCGCAATCAAATTTATTTGAATTGCCGAGCCGCAGCCTATCTTGTTAAAAGCGCCCCTACTCGTGAGACCTGAATTTTTAGATTAGCCCTCCAAAAAATAATAAATTTCCCATGAAGCGTATCCTCCTTTGCCTCCTGACGCTGCTCGCCGCGTGCTGCAGCCTGCCCCTTGCCGCACAAAACATCTTTCTGAAAGTCGGCGGCGGACTGGCAGCGCACTACGGGAACGCCCGTGCCGTGGGCGCGTACAAAATCGGCGTGGGCTATGAATATGAGTTTAATCAGAAACTCACGTTCGCGCCCTCCATCGTATTTTACGGCAAAGGCTGGAAGGACCCCAACAGCCGCGTCTTCATTTACGACGACAACGGGCAGCAGCGGTTCGACGAGGAGACGGGGCAGCCTGTCACGGGCATCATGAGCCGCTCCACCTCGGCAGGCTATTTCGAGTTGCCCCTCGTGTTCAATTACTACTTCCGCATGGGCGAGGGCAAGTACATCGTCGCCGGTTTAGGCCCATATATTGCCTGCGGCGTTGCGGGCAAGCAGAAGACTAAGGGTGACGGCACGCAGCAGGGCGGCAGCAAACTCTACTACGACCGCAACACCTTCTCTACCCCCGGCGCACGGCGCTTCGATGCCGGCATACAGGCCCTTGCGGGCTATCAGTTCCCCAATGGCATCACCCTCGGCGTGGAGGCCGACTTCGGCCTCGTGCCCTTCACCTCGGGCGGCGGCCGCAACCTCTCGGGCCTCGTGTCCCTTTCATACCGTTTCTCGCGCGGCGAGGATTGATAACACTCTCATTGAATTAGCATTAACAAAAATCCCATACGGGGCGACGTGGCATTTGCTCGCGTCGCCCCGTTCGTTTGCTGCCGTCACACGCGGCACTATCCCGCACCTATTTTTCTCTTTCTCCTTAAAAGTTTTTTCTTTCCCCTTGATGTTTTTCACTATCTGCCAAGAAAAAGTTTGTTACAAACTTTGTAACGGCCGTTACAAACTTGCTAACACATGTTACAAACTTTGTAATACGTGTTACAAACTTTGTAACAAAAAATTATTATGGGATAATGAAAAATATTAAGGGGGAAGGAAGATTTGTCTTATATGAGCGAAAACAAATCAAGGCAGCAAATTTCGATTTGCTGCCTTGATAGCGGGAATGTGCTTATGTGATAGTTGCAACGGACTGCGGCTTAACTCACAGCCCCTTCGCCCACGTGCCACTCCTGCACGTTGCCGAAAGCGGAGAGAAGGGTCTCGTCGTGGCTCACCATAACGATGGCGGCGTTGGCGCGCCGCTGTTTCAGTTCTTCTATAAACCGCGCTTTCATGAGCGTGTCGAGGTGCGTGTCCGGTTCGTCGAGCAAGAGCAGGTCCGACTGGCCCGCCAAGGCGCGCGCTATGAGCGTGCGCTGCCACTGCCCGCCGCTCAATTCGGCAATGGGGCGTGAGGCGAGGTCTGACAGGTGAAAGATTTGCAGCAGTCGGTCGGTCTCGCTCCGATGTGCCGCCGTAAGGCTTCCGCCGAGGCAGCCCGTGCCGAAGCAGCCCGAGAGCACTGTTTCGCGCACCGTGGTGGGGAAGCGGCGGTCGATGTGGCGATATTGCGGCAGGTAGCCCACGGCCAGTCCCTCGCGGCGGCGTATACTTCCCGCCGTGGGCGGCAGCAGTCCCGCCATGAGCCGCAACAGGGTAGTCTTTCCGCCGCCGTTTGCGCCCGTCAGCACGATGAAATCAGCCGATTTCACCGTGCGGTGCAGGTGGCACAGCACGTGGCGCTGCCCGTAACTCAGGCACGCGTTGTCGATTTCGAGCAGCGTGTCGCTGTCGGCGGGCAGGAGGTTATTTGTAGGAGTAAAAAACTTTTTCAGAAACATGATGTCAAGGAGTAGGGGGTTGCTGCATCGCGTCGGCAATCTTCAGCCACTCTTCTTCAATGTTGGCCGAGAGGGGATTGATCTCCACGACCTTTGCCCCGATGGTTTCGGCTATGCGGCGGGCGGTCTTGACCGAGTGCTCACGCGATACGAACACCACGCGCACGCCTTCTGCGCGGCACATCTGGGCGATTTGCTGCAACTGGCGGGGCGAAGGCTCTTTACCGTTGCGCTCCACGGCTATCTGCCGCAGGCCGAAGTCGCGGGCAAAGTAACCGAGCGCGGGGTGATGGATGAGAAAGGTGCGGCACGTGGCCGGGCTGAGGCGACGGGCCACTTCCGCTGCCACGCTGTCGAGGTGCGCTTTATAGCGGTCGGTGGCGGCGCGATAGGCGGGGGCGTTGGCGGTGTCGGTCTCGCAAAGCGCTTGGCACAGCTTGTCTGCCATGGTCTGCATGTTGCGCGGCGACATCCACAGGTGTGGGTCTTCGCCAGAAGCGTGGCCGCAGGCCTTGTCTTCGAGTTTCTCGATATTGTTGCCGAGACTCACAATCCGCGTGGCAGGCATGGCGCCTCCGAGCCGCTCCGTGAGCGTCTGCTCAAAGCCGAGGCTGCCCACACGCAGGAGCAAACTGCTGTTGCCCAGTTCCAGCACGCGCCCCGGCGTAAGTTCGTAGGTCTCGGGACTCATGCCTTCGGGCATCAGCGTGCTTACGCCGAACTGCTCGCCGGCAATGGCAGCGGCCATGCCCGAGAGCGGCGCGATGCTCACGGTGATGGTGCGCCCGGGAGCGGGCCCGTAGGCGTTTTTGCAGCCTGCGAGGCAGAGTGCCAGCAGGAGGCAAATTAGGGAGAGGAGGGAGATTATAGATTTCATAGATGTTATAGATACTTACTTGTTAGTTGAATGAACCGCTATAATTTCTGCCAGAAAACCTGGCTGACAAATTATCCTGCGCGGCGGGCGTATAAAATACGCCCCGTTGTCTATGTTGTCGTCATATTAAGCGCATGAATGTCTAACTCGGAGTTGTCTTTTGTTGTCTATGTTGTCGTTTTTATTTTGACGACAACCAGGACAACTTTTGACAACATTGATTTTCTGCGTTGCCGTTTTCATTATGACGACAACTGAGACAACTTTTTGACAACTTGCAGTTGTCTTTTTGTACGGCGTGGTTTTTTACTATTTCCACCATCGCACAGATACTTATAGTATTTGTAGGGTTTATGGGCTTAGCCGGCGGCTTGGAGATACGCCTGGATAAGCAGCCAGTAGCGCACGTATTTTCCCACGGCTACGGTGGCAATGGCGTAGATGAAGCGCACGCGCAGGAAACCCATCGCCACGGTGATGACGCTGCCAAGTATCGGCACCCACGCCAGCAGGCCCGCCCATGCTCCGTAACGGCGCACGCCGCTAAGACTCTTGTGCAGTCGTTCGGGCGATACCTTGCACCAGCGCGTAATCCATTCCTCGCGCCCCAAGGAACCGATGCCGTAGTTGAACGCGCCGCCGAGCGTGTTGCCCGCCGTGGCCCAAACCAGCAGGTCGTCGGGCGCGGCACCGATGCCGAGCAGTCCGAGCATCACCAGTTCGGAGCTGAACGGGAAGAAACTCCCCGCAAGGAAGGCGGCGACAAACATGCCGTAACTGCCGTAGCTGATGAGATATTCTACAAGTTGTTCCATTCTTCTATAAAATATGGGTGGCGACGGCTATACATATATATAATATAGTCATTGCCCAAAACCAAATCTCGATGCCGCGCCCGCGTGCCAGCGTCCAGTAGTGTGCGATGAGCGGCGCGCTGTTCACGAGGAGCAGGGGGAAGGTCCACGCAAAGTGCTGCGGCAGCATGAAGGCGGCGGCGAGCAGGAAAATCTCGGTGATGATGATGCTGTGGAAAAACATCCTGACGCGGATGCGGTCGTTGTAGGAGGTGCGGAAATAATGGAAGATGCCGATGACCGAGAGCGCGGCGAGGTAGATGCCTACCACCTTTTCGGGCAGGGAGAGCAGCGCGTAGTGGGGCATTGCAAGCAGGGGCGCATGGCACGCGCCCGAGATGTTGTCCGCGAATTCCAGCGCAGCAGTTGCGAGGTCGCCCGTAATGACCGTCCACACGAACGTGCACCAATACGGCACGGCCAGCCCAAGCAGTCCCGCCACAAACGTGCGCCACGTGAGGCAGCGCAGCTGGAAAGTCATGAAGATATATTGCGGCACCACGAGCAGCCACGCCACGGGGGTGAGCATCGTGGCGATGCCGGTGGAGAGAAAGGCGTGGAACGCCTTGCCTTGCGAGCGCGGTTGCTGGTAGCAGGCAAAAAGCAGCAGGTAACTGACCGCAAGGCACAGCGCGGGTGCCAAACCTTCGGCGGCAGTGTGCAGGAAGGGGCTGGCGCACATCAGCAACAGAAACGACGCGCTCACGAAGCGCGAGCGAATACGCAGCAGGCCGTAGCGGTTGTTCCATTCCGCGAGAGTATAGGCCGTGAGCGCGGCGAAGAGCAGGCTTATCCACATCGCGCGGCTGCCCGCGGCATCGGTCACCCACACGATAAACGTGAGCACCGAAACCACGGGCAGCGTAAACGTGCTCGTCGCCATCTTGTTGCGGAAAGTCTGCACCATGCGTTATTTCTTGGAAAATATCTTTTTACTCGTTGGTCGAATTAATCAAATGATATTGATAAAAACCAGTAAAAACCGTGAGACCTTGATGCCGTGGATATAGACATGACTGGGTACTTCATTAACAACGGGTTTTCCCTGGTTTTTCCCTTGTTCTGTGTGGGGCGGGCGGGCACCGACCGCCGCCTTATCGGATAGGACGCGAGACGGGAGCCGACAGGCTCACAGGCTCGGGGACTATCCGATAAGGCAAGCGACAGCCCACACAGAACAAGCGGTTTTTAATGGTTTTTATCTTAATTCAACCAACAGACCTATTCTACAAATCCTTGCCGATGTCAGTTCTGAAATACTTTTTCTCAAACTGTATGTTGCGGGCGCCCTGCATAGACTTCTGCAAAGCCTCTTCTTTCGTTGCGCCATAGGAGCTGACGGCAATGACTCGGCCGCCAGCCGTGACGATTTGCCCGTCTGCGCCGAACGCCGTGCCGGCGTGGAACACCACGCTGCCCGGAATGTCTGCTCCCGTGATGGGATAGCCCTTGCCGTATGCACCGGGATAGCCGCCCGAAACGCACATTACGCATACGGCCGCCCGCTCGTCGAACTCAATATCCTTTTCCGCCAGCGTGCCTTCGGCCACCCCCTCGAAGAGGTCCACGAGGTCGCTTTTCAGACGCAGCATCACGGTCTCCGTTTCGGGGTCGCCCATGCGGCAGTTGTATTCGATGACCTTCGGTTGGCCGTCGCAGTTGATGAGGCCGAAGAAGATGAAGCCCTTATAGTCGATGCCCTCGGCGGCAAGACCTTCCACGGTGGGGCGGATAATCTCGCGCTCCACCTTGCCCATCCATTCCTTGGTGGCAAACGGTACGGGCGAGACGCTGCCCATGCCGCCCGTGTTCAGTCCCGTGTCGCCCTCGCCGATGCGCTTGTAGTCCTTGGCCTCGGGGAGGATTTTATAATCCTTACCGTCGGTAAGCACGAAGACGGAGCATTCTATGCCGCTCAGGAATTCCTCAATCACAACTTTTGAAGAAGCGTTGCCGAACATGCCGCCCAGCATCTCTTTGAGTTCCCGCTTGGCCTCTTCGAGCGTTTCGAGGATAAGCACGCCCTTGCCGGCGCAAAGACCGTCGGCTTTCAGCACGTAGGGAGCGTGGAGCGTTTCAAGGAAGCGCAGGCCCTCGTCGAGGTGCTCGCCGTCGAAGGTGGCGTAAGCCGCCGTGGGGATATTGTGACGCAGCATGAACGCCTTGGCAAAATCTTTCGAACCTTCCAGCTGCGCACCGGCTTTCGACGGGCCGATGACAGGAATGCCGCGTAAGGCCTCATTGTTTTGGAAATAATCGTAAATGCCTTTCACGAGCGGGTCTTCCGGCCCTACGACTACCATATTAATATTATGGTCGAGGGCGAAGCGGGCAACGCCGTCGAAGTCCGTTGCTTTGAGTTCCGGCACATTCGTACCTGCCTGCGCCGTGCCGGCATTGCCGGGCGCGATAAAGAGTTTGTCTACTTTGTTGCTTTGGGCGATTTTCCATGCCAGCGCATGTTCGCGGCCGCCGCTGCCGAGCAAAAGGATGTTCATGGGGAATATAAATTACTATTCAATTACTATTTTCTCAACCTCTGCCTCTTCGTGCATGAAGAGCGTGGCACATTCGTGAAACTTCTCGGGGCTTTCCGTCGTGAGGCAATGCAGGCTGCCGCCTGTCGAGCACGCCGCCGCCATGTTCGGGTGCCGCCCGAGATAATCTTCAAGGCCCGTAGCTACGTATTCCCCTTGCGTCACGATACGTACGCTAGTGGGAATGTATTTCACGATTTTGTTCATCAGCAGCGGGTAGTGCGTGCAGCCGAGGATAAGCGTGTCGATGTCGGGGTCGGTGCGAAAGAGTTCGCCGATGCGCTTCTGCACGAAATAGTCCGCGCCCGGCGAGTCGTATTCGTAGTTCTCCACCAGCGGCACCCACATCGGGCAAGCCACGCCCGTGAGTTGCACGTCCGGCCAAAGCTTATGGATTTCCATGCCGTAAGAGCCGGAGTTCACCGTGCCCACCGTGGCGAGCAGTCCCACGTGGCGCGTCTTTGTGAGCGGGCCGATGGCCTCCACCGTGGGGCGGATTACGCCCAGCACGCGGCAGTCGGCATCTATTTGCGGCAAGTCATGCTGCTGAATGGTGCGCAATGCCTTGGCCGAGGCGGTGTTGCAGGCCAGTATCACGAGGCGGCAGCCGCGCTCGAAGAGCACCTTGACGGCTTGCAGCGTGTATTGGTAAATCACCTCGAAAGAGTGCGACCCGTAAGGCGCGCGGGCATTGTCGCCGAGATACAGATAGTCGTATTGCGGCAGCAGTTGCCTGATTTGCCGCAATATCGTCAGTCCGCCATAGCCCGAGTCGAACACGCCGATCGGACTATAAGTATTGCTTGTGGTCATTGGAATAATTCTTTTAGTAAACGAGTAGACGAGTAAACAAGTTGACGAGACAGGAATGTCATAAGTAACTTGTCTCGTTTACTCGTCTACTTGTTCACTTGTCTACTAATTCGATTATTATTTTTCCCTCAGCTTTTCCTCCACAAACGGCATGGCGTCCTCGCAAAGCGAGTGATGCACGAAGGGGAGGGCATTGCTGTCGGTGTTCACTACGCATTCGTAGCCGCGCTCCATTCCCACGGCCTGTATGGCGGCGTTGAGGCGTTCCTCAACGGGGCGCATCATGTCTTCACGGGCGCAGTTGAGCAGGCTGTCGGCGGTGTGGCGGAAAGCAAGGCTCTTCTCCATGGCTTCTTGCAGGTCGCGCTGGCGTTTGAGCATGATGTTTTGGGGAAATTCCTTTTGCCCCTGCAAAAAGTCGGTAAACTGCCGCTTGAAGTTCTGCTCGTTGTAGGCAGCTTCTTGCTCGTACTGCTGCGTGAGCTGCTTCATCTGCGCCTGCGCTTCGAGGTAGTCGGGCATTGTTTTCAATAACTGGCTGTAACTAATCAGCCCGTACTTCACTTGGCTTTGCGCCCATGCGCCGGCAGCGGCAAGGCAGCACGCCGCAAGCATCAAAAAGATTTTCTTCATATACATATATATATTATGGCGGCAAAGTTACAACATTCTGCCTAAAACTGCGCTTTGCTGCTAAGCAAATTGCTTTTTGGGGCGTAATTGTTGACCTTGAAAGGGGCAAATATTTTAAATTGAATTTGCTTTTTGGTTGAATTAGGTATTAAGTGCCTTCCAGGCAGTTAATACTTTAATCATATTAGTATCTAATTTAACCAACAGGCTGACCAGATATAAGATCAAACTCTCGCGAGTAGGGGCGTGCTGCACTCTCTTTGCAAAACGCCCTACTATTTTTCTGTTAAAACACATCGAAAAACTGAATATATTTTCCTTATATCAAAAAAAGGCGTACCTTTGAAGCGCGAAAGTGCCGCTTTGCTACTAAGAAAAGGGCATTTTCTAAGATTTTCATCGCAAATTTTTCTTTTTAATTTTATTGTTTTACTTAAATCCATTACGTTAATGAAAAAGTACAGTTACTTTCTCTCGCTGCTCCTGTTCTTCGTAGCAGGTGTGGCAAACGTACAGGCACAGTACTATGAGCCCGGCTATGAGCTGGACGACATGGCGCAGATTGTCGGTAAGCAGGTGTTTGTTCGCACGAACACTCAGGAAACCGACACTTACATGTGCGGTACGAAAGGCTCGACTCGCGTGACCGATGATTGCCTTATGGTGTTTGAAGAGGTTGATGGCCTTAAAGCCGACGGCCACAAGTGCTACCGCCTGAAGCAGGTGAGCACGGGCAAGTACATCAAAGACCACAACTTGCAAGGCGAAGCCGACTCTTCCGACAATCCTCTGGAAGATGCCGATCCTTTTGTGGCTTTGACCGACAATGCAGCTGAGGCCTATGTCTTCACGTGTCTTACCTATGAGGCAGAAACGGAAGACGTTCGCCGTAAGGCTTCTGGTTGGCAGGTTTCTGCTGATGATGCGCACGGTTATATCTTTACCCGCGCTCAGTTGCGCGATAACGGTCTGCCCACGTATCTCGGTTTCTATTCTGGCAATCCCTTCCTTTCTCCTTGGGACGATACCAACGTTTGGACTATTTGGGAGGCTAATGAAATCAAGGACTTTGCTCAAATCCTGCAAGGCTTCATGGATCAGTATTTCCCCAATGGCGTTAATGAATCAGAGTTCCCCTATGGCAACAACCCCGGTCAATACAACAAGGAAGCTTACGACAATGCCGCTAAGGTGTACGAAGGTGCCTCTCAAGCATGGGTCGATCCTGGTCTTACCCTCGACCAAGTTAAGGAATGGGCCGACAAGCTCGCCGAAGCTAAGGCTGCGCTCGTAGTTAATCCCTTGGCAGAAGGCTACTATTACATCAGCGACTCTCGTTCGCCGAAGTATTACCTCTACAACGACAACGCAGAAGCTGCCAAGGCCAAGTTCTTGCTCTGCGAAGAGGCCGCTCCCGCTGAAATTCCCACGATTGACGATGCTAAGTTCATTTGGCACATCACGGCTGGCGACGAAGCCGGTCAGTGGTTCTTCGAGAATTTCAAGACGGGCAAGCGCGCTTGCAACGCTACCGAATCAACGGGCGTAACTGCTTTCACCGTAAATTCCGACGGTAATGCCTTCAAGGTTGAAGCTGCTCCCAGCGGTGCCGCTTTCATCATTATGCGCGCAACCGACAATTCTCAGTGGAACACGGCTGTTAATCAGGGCAAATATATCTGCATATGGAACGACAAGAACGATGCGGGCAACAAGTTCCAGTTCTACACCCTTGATGCTGAAAGCGTAGCTGCCCTTGAAGAGGCCGTTAAGCAGGATGCCCTCAACAAGAACCTCCAAGCTCTCTACAACACGGCCAATGGCACATACGCCGGCAGCCGCAAGTTCTCCGGCGCTCCCGAAGGCGAAAGCTTTGGCGATGCTACTGACAACCTCGTAACAGATGCTGCTGTTCTCGAATCGAACGCAGTTGCAACCAACGAAGGCGCTCTCGCCAATCTGCTCGATGGTGACTACACCACTTATTTCCACACTGCTTGGCAGGCCGCTGACGGTCCCGACCCCGCAACGTGGCACTATGTTCAGGCTGACCTCGGCGAGCAAGTTTCTGCTCTTGCCCTGAAGTATGCCCGCCGCTCGCAGAACCCCAATGGTTGCAATCCTACCCTTATCCAGGTATTGAGCACCAATGACCTCGAAAGCGGAGAATGGACGGACAACGGTACGGTTACCATGACTTACACCATCGACGCTACCATTGGCGAGAACGTTTCTCAGAACTTTATCGGTACTTGCGGCTTCGAACTCGCTGAACCCGCTCGCTACGTGCGCCTCCTCGTTAAGGACCGCATCAACGGCACAAGCAGCGAGCTGCTCGCAGGCTATCCTTTCTGGTATCTCTCTGAACTTCACTTCTACGAAGGTGCGTATGATCCCACAACCTCTCCCTATGAACTCGTTCCTGCTGACGTTCGCGCCGCACTTCTCGAACAGCTCGCAAATGCTAAGGATGAACTTAGCACCAGCGAGGCTACTCAGGAAACTCTCGATGCCCTCAAGGCTGCTTACGAGGCATTCCTCGCCATGTTGCCCGACTCCAAGCGCGTAACCGATGCCATTGCCGAAGCTCAGGCTTACCACGATGCAGCTCCTGCATCTGCAGAACCTGTGCCCGGTTACTTCCCCGAAGAGGCTAAGACCGCTTTCCAGACAGCTATTGATGCTGTAGAAGTTACTGAAAACATGACGCTTGATCAGATTAACGAAGCTATTGCAGCCCTCGAAGCAGCTACCGCTACGTTCAAGGCTTCTCTCTATCTGCCCACAGTAGGCAGCTACTACCTCATCCGCAGCATGTCTGAAACCTACAATCAGGCTATGGTTTACTCCAACACCACGGCTACCACGGGCGGCATTCGCTTCCGCTCTCAGGTTGCAGAGTCTGAGGCAGAAGATGCTGCTAAGATTGATGCCGTAGACTGGAAAGACCACCCCAACTACGTATGGTATGTTGAAGCAGCTGCCAACGGCAAGGTAACGCTGCGCAACGTCCTCACCGGTCGCTACTTCGCTCTCCAAGACACGAAGAACAATGGCGTGCAGCAGAGCACTACGCCCGTTGAAGTTCCCGTACAGTCTGCCCTTATTGATGGCGGCGTGAACTTCGTAGTTGGCGAAGGTCTCTATGCTAACACGGCTGGCGGCGGCTTGGTAGTCGCTTGGGATTCCGCTAACGGCGCCGACAACAGCTCCTTCGGCTTTGAAGAAGTAACTTCCGACAACTTCGACCTCGAAGGCACGTTCAAGTGGAACGTTCAGAGCGGCAAGCCTCAGGTTATCACGCTCCCCGTAGCTGTTGGCGATTTCGACAATGGTAAGGCTTACAAGTTCCTCGGTGAAAACGCTGACAATGAATTTGTATTCGAAGAAATCAGCAGCGTAGATGCAGGTGTTCCCTTCCTCTTCGTTGCAGAAGCCGACCTTGAAAACGGCGAAGCTGCTTTCTATCTTGAAAATGCTATTGGTGATGAAATGCCCGAATATACAACGGTCGCTCAGGATCAGAACGGCATGCAAGGTGTATTCGATGGCGTATCGGTTAATGCTGGTTGTGGCGTATTCTGGGGCGGTAGCTTTATGATTACCACAATCAACTCTGCTGACTACCTGAAGAACGTAGGTGCCAACAGCGGTTACTTCAACGGCAAACAGCCGAAGGGCGTAACGGCCGAAGGCGACTACAAGATCAATGTTTACGGTACGGTTGACTCTATCAACCAGATCGTAGCCGGCGATAGCGAAGCCCCTGTAAACGTTTACAACCTCAGCGGCGTCCTCGTTCGCAAGAACGTGAAGGCTGGTCAGGCTACCAACGGCCTTGCTAAGGGTCTCTACATCGTAAACGGCAAGAAGCTCTTCGTGAAATAAAATTTTTAGAAATCAAACTCTCTGAATAAATCATGCCGTCCGGCTCGCCGGGCGGCATGATTGCGTTTGGCTGGTTCTGCGTATATTTTTATTTACTTTTATCTCCCTTCTTGCTCTCTTTTTTCTTCCTAATATTCCTCACTATCTGCTAAGAAAGTTGTAACTTTGCTGCATAAAAGCGGCTGGGAAAAGCCGCACTGAAAAGACTAACTACACAATAAATAAATGGAAGAAATAGAAAAGACAGGCGGCAGTTACAGCGCGAGTAACATTCAGGTGCTCGAAGGACTTGAAGCCGTGCGTAAACGCCCTGCCATGTACATCGGCGACATCAGCGAAAAGGGTTTGCATCACCTCGTATACGAAACGGTGGACAACTCCATTGACGAAGCCCTCGCCGGCTACTGTACGCACATCGATGTAACCATTTGCGAAGACAACTCCATTATCGTCCAGGACAATGGTCGCGGCATTCCCGTAGACATGCACCCCAAAGAGCACCGCTCCGCCTTGGAGGTGGTGATGACCGTGCTCCATGCCGGCGGTAAGTTCGACAAAGGCTCTTACAAGGTCTCCGGCGGCTTGCACGGCGTGGGCGTGAGCTGCGTCAACGCCCTTTCCAAGAAAATGGTGTCGAAGGTGTTCCGCGCCGGCAAGATTTACCGTCAGGAATATGCCAAGGGTCATCCGCAAACCCCTGTTACCGTGGTGGGCGAAACCGACCTGCGCGGCACGCGCCAGCATTTCTGGCCCGATGAGACCATCTTTACCGTGACGGAATACCGTTACGACATTCTTGCCAATCGTATGCGCGAACTGGCATTCCTCAACGCCGGCATCACCATCACGCTCACCG
>JALFJC010000068.1:0-2551 GCA_022775595.1 Bacteroidales bacterium
TCGAAATTAACGATAAGGTCAAACGCCACGGCATCCAGATAGTCGGCATCGACCAGAATGACATTAGGTTGCCAGGCGGTGGTTTGGCCGTCGGCTAGTGAGGGATTATTCATTGGTTTTCAATCATCAAGGTCAAAATCAAATTCATCGCCGAACATCGGCACCTCTTCCGCGAAATCGTCGAGGGCGCGGCGCTCCTTCTTCGTAGGCCGCCCCGTGCCGCGTGCCCGGTCAATAAACCCGCTGATGCGGCTCATTTCAAGCAGTTCGTACTGCTCGGGGGCGGTGATATTTTCCAAAATCTCGGGCAGCAATTTCGCCCCCACGCGCTTCTCAATGGGCTGAATTACCCGGAAAGAATACGTGACAGGCGGCTTGCGCACGCCGATGCGGTCGCCGGCCTTCACCGTATGCGACGGTTTAGCGGGGCGGTCGTTAATCGTCACTCGGTTGTTCTTGCAGGCATCGGCGGCAATCGTGCGCGTCTTATAGATGCGTGCCGCCCAAAGCCATTTGTCAACGCGTGCTTCAGAAGGAGTTGCCATTACTTGTTATTAAATTGGTTCATAGCCACTTGTATGCCCGAAAGGCAAAACGTTTTAATCGCCTCGCCGGCAGTAGTCAGCCGCTCCTCCATATGCGCCTCGTCCTCCTCGCCGAACTCGCCGAGCACAAAGTCCACCTGCCCGCCGCGCGGAAAGTCGTTACCGATGCCGAAACGCAGGCGGGCGTACTGCTGCGTGCCGAGCACGGAAGAGATGTGCCGCAGGCCGTTGTGTCCCGCCTCGCTGCCCGAAGGTTTCAGGCGCAGCTTGCCGAACGGCAGGGCGAGGTCGTCGCAAACCACCAGCACGCGCTCCACGGGGATTTTCTTCTCATTCATCCAGTAGCGCACGGCATTGCCCGACAGGTTCATATACGTAGACGGTTTCAAGAGGATAAGCGTTTGGTTCTTTACCTTCAAAGTCGTGACGAACCCATAGCGCTTGTCCTCAAAAACAATATTGGACGCCCCGGCGAGGGCGTCCAATACACGGAATCCGATATTGTGACGGGTGCGGGCATATTCGTCGCCGATATTGCCCAGCCCCACAATCAAGAAATTCATTTTTCTTTTTCCGAACAGTTTGGATATTAAGCCTTAGCAGCAGCTGCGGCAGCACCCATGGCGGCACGGGTCATCTTGACGGTGCAAACGATAACTTCCTTCGGCGTAACGAGTTCGAGGCCTTCGAAAGAGAGCGCACCAGCCTTGATGCTCTTGCCGAGAGCGAGCGACGTAACGTCGATTTCGAGCTTTTCGGGAATCTGGCTGTAAAGAGCCTTCACGTTGAGCTTGCGAACCATCATCATCAGGCGACCGCCGGCGCGTACACCTTCAGCCAGACCCTTTGCGAATACGGGCACACCCATAACGATGGGCTTGGTTTCCGTAACTTCGTAGAAGTCAACGTGCAGCACGTTATCCTTCACGGCGTGCACCTGCACTTCTCTCATCACAGCCTTGTGTTCTTCGCCGTCGATTTTGAGGTCAACGAGATAGATGTTAGGAGTGAAATAGAGCTTGTTGATTTCGCGTTCGCTGGCATAGAAATGCACAGCAACGGGGTTGCCGTTCTCGTCGCGCTTTTCACCGTAGAGCACGCAGGGCACGTTACCATTTTTGCGGAGTTCCTTAGAGGCTTTCTTGCCAAGGTCGGCACGGCTTGTGCCGTTGATAGAAATTTGCTTCATGTTTTTGAATAAATTTGTTTGTGTTACTCTAAATTAAGTTTTATCGCTTAATTCGCCATCACACGAAAGAGCGGCTCCCGAGAGAGCGCGCTGTCCCGGTTCGGACAAATCGGTTGCAAATTTACGCCTTTTTCCTCATTCCGCAAAGCCTTTACCCCAATTCTCTGCTAAGATAATGGCGAAATGAGGCATTTATTGAGAACTTTTTCCCCGTTGGTTTCCATCTGCTCCAATCTAACGCCATCTCGGCCAAAACAGGAACATACAAAAAGCCCGAACGCCTTTTATCCAATCTTTCAGGCACATAACGACATAACCTTTACCCAATCAGACCATAATCGCAAAGCCGCCTTATATTTATCCTACCGAATAAAACGCCTGTCTTTGCATCGTTTGTTATCATGGCTTACAAAAAGGCAGCAATCCCCACACATTAAAATTCCCTTTGCACCACTTCGAAAGCCTCAGCGTAGTTTACGCCCCATTGCCCGCCTCTCACAGCAGCCAGTCCAGAGATATATTCTGCCGAACGGGGGTGCGGATAAGGGCGCATCACACCGCGATACATCGAAAGAGCCTTGATTTTGGCCTCAACGCCCTCTTTGCCAACTTCCACATAGCAGTTCGGTTCAAAGCATTTCATGGCATTGTTAATCTTCCACTCAGTACATGAAGGCACCTCCATATACCAGAACTCCTGCACGCGCTTCACCTCCGGACGGCGTTGGAACAGACGGATAGCCTCCTGGCAAGCCATAGAAGTCTGTAAGTGGTCATTGTTTGTGTCGGCAGGATGGTGCGTGATGATGATATCGGG
>JALFJC010000081.1:0-5502 GCA_022775595.1 Bacteroidales bacterium
ATCGGTATCGGCCTCGACGTGAATGCGCCCGAGGGCAACATGGTGGTAGACATCGGCGGCGGTACGACGGAGATTGCAGTGATTTCGCTCGGCGGCATTGTGTCGAACAACTCTATCAAGATGGCAGGCGACGACTTCACCGCCGACATTCAGGAATATATGAGCCGCCAGCACAACGTGCGCGTCAGCGAACGCATGGCCGAGCGCATCAAGATTAACGTTGGTTCCGCGCTGACCGACCTCGGCGACAAGCAGCCCGAGAACTACATCGTGCATGGCCCGAACAAAATCACGACGATGCCGATGGAGGTGCCCGTGTGCTATCAGGAAATCGCCCACTGCCTCGAAAAGAGTATTGCCAAAATCGAGCAGGCCGTAATCAACGCTCTCGAAAACACGCCGCCCGAACTCTATGCCGACATCGTGAAGAACGGCATCTACCTCACCGGCGGCGGCGCATTGCTGCGCGGGCTGGACAAGCGACTGACCGACAAAATCAACATCCCCTTCCACGTGGCAGAAGACCCCTTGCTCTGCGTGGCGAAAGGTACGGGCATCGCTCTGAAGAATGTGGATAAGTTCACATTCTTGATGAGATAATTTATATTAGACTTTTTCAAACAAGTAAGCAAGACAGGCGTTTGTCTTGTTTACTTGTTTATTGGCATTTATCAGGCTGGGCGTAGGCATACGCCCCTGCTTATAATAAATCATTCCCACCGGCGCAGGTTTCGCGCCCTTACCACCGTGCGCAATCTTCTCGATTTTCTTAGAAAATACAGTTATGTGTTCCTGTTCCTGATTTTGGAACTGGTGAGCTTGGCGATGCTGTTCCGTTTCAACAGCTATCAGGGCAGCGTGTGGTACACCGCCGCCAATGCCGCCGTGGCGCGGGTGAACGGCTGGTACTACGGCATATTTTCCTATCTCAACTTGGAAAACGTGAACCGCGACCTGACCGAAGAGAACATTCGCCTGCAACGCGAGAGCGACGCCCTGCGCGAGGCCCTGATGAGCGTAACGCGCGACACCACCGTGACCGAACAACTGATGCTCGAACACCTGCGCGACTTCCGCCTCATTCCCGCCACCGTGGTGAGCAACACGCAGAGCACGGGCGGCAGCCTCTTGGTGATTGACAAGGGCACCGCCGAGGGCATCCGCCCCGAAATGGGCGTGGTGGGCGGCGGCGGAGTGGTGGGCATCGTCTACCTGACGGGGCGGCACCACTCGCTCGTCATTCCCGTGACCAACAGCAAGTCGAGCATCAGCTGCCGCGTGCGCGGGCAGCGCTACTTCGGCTACCTACAATGGAACGCCGGAGACATGATGCACGCCTATGTGGACGATTTTCCCAGATATGCCAAAGTGAAAAAGGGCGAGGCGGTGGAAACCAGCGGCTACTCCTCCGTGTTCCCACCGGGCATCTTCGTGGGCCGCATCTCCGGCATTGAGAACTCCCCCGACGGGCAATCATATAAATTGAATATCGTGCTGGGCACGCATTTCGGCAACCTGCGCAACGTTTCGGTGGTGGCAACGCCCTATAAGGCGGAAATTGACACGCTCAAGGCGCATGCACATTTTGAAGAAGAATAAAATATGATACAGACGATATTTGCGCGTTTCGGCTGGTTCGTCCTGCTGCTTGCCTTGCAGGTGTTCGTGTTCAACCACGTCCATATTCTCGGCATTGCCACGCCGATGCCCTATTTCTATTTCCTCCTTATCCTCTCCGCCGACACGCCCCGGTGGTTGTACGTGCTGTTAGGGTTCGTGATGGGCTTTCTCATCGACCTCTTTGCCGGCACGCCGGGCGTGGCGGCTGGCGCAATGACGTTCGACGGTTTCGCCGTGCCTTGGTTGCTGCGCGTGTTCCTTCCCTCCGACCGCGACGACGACAGCCTCATGCCGTCGGTTAAGGCCATGGAGTGGAGCGGTTTCCTGAAAATCGCCGCCATCATGTCGCTGCTGCATTGCGCGGTGTTCTTCCTGCTCGAATGCTTCTCTTTCTTCGACACCGCGCTGCTCCTGATGAACATTGCCGGCAGCACGCTTATCACGTTCTTGATGGCTATTGCCATAGAACTTATCCGCAGCAAGGTTTCTTAAAATATCATTATGTCAGCATCGCCACAACTGGAAAACCGAAAGTTCGTTATCGGCGGCATAGCCGTCGGTATCATCATCGTGTACCTTGTGCGCCTCTTCACCTTGCAGCTGCTTAGCGACGACTATAAAAAGAATGCCGACTCTAACGCCTTCCGCAAAGAAATTCTGTATCCCTCGCGCGGCCTGATTTACGACCGCAACGGCAACCTGCTCGTCTACAACGAGCCGTCCTATAATATTATGGTGGTGATGAACGATCAGCGCGGCGTGGACACGCTCGACTTCTGCGAAACGGTCGGCATCACCCGCGAGTTCTATATCCGCCGCATGGCAGAGATTAAAGACCCTGCCAAAAACCCCGGCTATTCCCGCTACACACCGCAACTCTTCATGAGCCAAATCCCCGCGCGGGAGTTCTCCCTTTTCAAGGAAAAACTTTTCCGCTTCAACGGGTTCAGTGCCGTGAAACGTTCCACGCGCCACTATGCCAAGGGCAGCGGGGCGCACGTGCTGGGCGACGTGGGCGAGATTAGTGAAAAGGAACTCGAAAATGATAGCGACCGCTACTATCAGAGCGGCGACTTTATCGGTAAACTCGGCGTAGAACGTTCCTACGAGCGGCAACTGCGCGGGGAGAAGGGTATGCGCATCATGCTCCGCGATGTACGCGGCCGTACGCAGGGGCATTATCAGAACGGGCGATACGACAAAGCCCCCGTGCCGGGCAAGAACCTCACGCTCGGCATCGACCACGACCTGCAACTCCTTGCCGAGCGGTTGCTCGAAGGAAAAATCGGCGCCATCGTCGCTATCGAGCCGAGTACGGGCGAAATCCTCTGCATGGCATCCTCTCCCACTTACGACCCGCGCATCATGGTGGGGCGCGAGCGCGGCAAGAACCATTTGATGCTTAGCAAGGACACGCGCCGCCCCCTGCTCAACCGTGCCATAATGGGCCTTTACCCGCCGGGATCTACCTTCAAACTCACGCAAGCCCTGCTCGGACTTCAGGAAGGCAGCATCAATCCCGAAATATCTTTTCCGTGCAGCCACGGTTTCAACTATAAGGGTCTGCACGTAGGTTGCCACGGGCACGCCTCGCCCATTCCGCTCGTGCCGGCCATTGGCACATCGTGTAATTCCTATTTCTGCTGGAATCTCTACCGCATGTTGAGCAACCGTGCCAAGTATGGCTCCGTGCAGGCAGCCATGACGCGCTGGAAAGACCACCTCGTGGCAATGGGCTTCGGTTACAAGCTTGGTGTGGACCTGCCGGGCGAGCGCAGGGGCATGATTCCCAATGCCGATTATTACGACAAGGCTTATAAGAAGTCGTGGAACGGCCTTACGGTGATTTCCATCGCCATCGGTCAGGGCGAGGTCACCGCCACGCCGCTGCAAATCGCAAACCTTGCTGCCACCATCGCCAACAGGGGCTGGTTTATCACGCCTCACGTGGTGCGCTCCGTGCAGGACGAGCAACTGGACACGCTGTATACGAAGAAGCGCCACACGCTGGTCGACCCGCACTACTACGATTATGCCGTAGCCGGTATGCGCCGCGCCGTGACAAACGGCACCTGTCATGCGGCGAACATTCCCGGCTATGAGGTATGCGGCAAGACGGGTACGGCGCAGAACCGAGGTCACGACCATTCCGCCTTCATGGGCTTTGCGCCGATGAACAATCCGCGCATCGCCGTTGCCGTCTACGTGGAGAACGGCGGTTTCGGCAATGTCTACGGAGTACCTCTCGGCGCGCTCATTATGGAGCAATACCTCAATGGCAAGCTCTCGCCCGAGTCGGAGCAGAAGGCCGAAGCCTTCCGCCTGCGGCACATACAATATCCCGATTATGCGAGATAGGCGGGGCGCACGCAAATTATATATTGTAAGATATATATTGACTATGGATAAGAATATATTGGAATTTGTTACGTTTGCCATTGGTTGCGTAGCAGAAAGGTTGCACAAGAGTCCTGCGGAAATATACAAAGTATTTAAGCAGGCCAATGTCATTGCCGGTTATTTGGTTCCAGCATACGATGTGTTGCATACTTTCGGTCGCCAATATTTGGTAGACGATGTTTTGGACTTTATAAAAGAGAAAGGAGTAAATCTATGCTAATATATCATGCTTCAGATGTGATAGTCGATAAGCCAGACACCATACATTCCCGTACTAATTTGGATTTCGGCAAAGGATTCTATGCCACGGTCATTAAGGAACAAGCAGAGCGATATGCCCAGCGGTTCATACTTAGGGACCGCAAAGGGATTCTTAATGTCTATGAATACACGCCGATAAAGGATTTGAAAATCAAGTGCTTTGATGCATACGATAGCGATTGACTTGATTTCGTGGCTGCTTGCCGCATGGGAGAAGACGTGTACAAACAGTATGATGTGATATGTGGCGGTATAGCTAACGACCGAGTGTTCAACACGCTTGACTTGTATTTCTCGAAACAGATGACTAAAGAAGAAGCGCTGAAGCGTTTGATTTTTGAGAAACCCAATCAGCAACTTTGTTTTACAAACCAAAGAACGATAGACCGCAGCATTGATTTCGTAGCTTCTCAACAACTCTAATAACAACAGGCATGGAGGCAAACCGAATTATTTTGGACATGAAGTATGCGCGTATCATTGAGATACTTGCGCAACGTTTGCACATCACACGCGAAGAGGCAATGGACATTTTTTATAGTTCTCCCGTTTTTGAATTAATTGACAAAGGCGTGGCAGACCTACATTGCCGTAGCGACCAATATCTGGCAGATGAAATAATTAAGGAAGCCAATGCTTAACTCATAACCCAATGTCCGAAAACATCAAAAATCCGTTTTGGTCGGCCGATCGCATCGTCATCATCATCTACGTGGTGCTGCTCGTCTTCGGCTGGTTCAGCATCTGCGGGGCAAGCCACGAAATCGGCGACACCGATTTCTTCTCGTGGGACACGCGCACGGGCAAGCAGCTCGTATGGATCGGCGCGGCGTTCCTGCTGGGGTTTGTCCTGCTTATGCTCGATGACAAATACCTTGATGTCTTGTCGGAACTCTTCTATTGGAGCATGATGATTGTGCTGCTCATCACGCCCTTCATTGCCAAAGACATCAAAGGGTCGCGCTCGTGGATTTCATTCGGCGCGTTCAATCTCCAGCCCGCCGAGTTTGCCAAATGGGCCACGGCCCTCGCGCTCTCCAAACTTATGGGACGCTACGGGTTCTCGATGGCCAACCGCCGCGACTTCGCCCGCGCCGTTGGCATGGTACTCCTGCCTATGGTGCTGATTGTGATGCAGCGCGAGACCGGCTCCGCGCTGGTTTATCTTGCCTTCTTCCTGATGTTCTATCGCGAGGGCATGCCCGGTAGCATTCTCTTCGT
>JALFJC010000120.1:0-39444 GCA_022775595.1 Bacteroidales bacterium
GCCGAGTGCGCCGAAAGGCTTTTTCAATGAGGCAATCATTTTCCGGGCGTTTTGCAAAACGCCCCTACTCGTGAGACCAGGATATGTCTGCCTTATATATATAAATATGCCTGTTTCCTATATGCAAAGTTAGGAAATGCAAATGAATTGAAAGAACATACGGCGGAAAATCCAGTAGAAAATTGAAATTTTCTCGGAGATGTTTTTTATTTCCTCCGTGATAGTTTTTCCTAAGCCCGTGATATTTTTTCCTTTCTGCCTATATATTTTTTGTTACAAACTTTGTAACATGTATTACAAACTTTGTAATATGTGTTAGCAAGTTTGTAACAAGCGTTACAAAGTTTGTAACAAAAAATGTCTTATAGGACAGGAAAAAATTTCAGGGAGAAAGAAAAAATTCTCAGGCAGCAAATAAAAATTTTCTGCCCGATAGTCCGGCGTAGATGCTTCACCGCAAAATTTGCCCCTAATTTTGCCTCTGCTGCCTCGGGGTTATTGTTTCGACCTATCCTCGAAATTTCCCCGAAAACGTCTTAAATCGCCTAAAAAACGCCTAAAATCGAATTTTGCACGAAAATAAGCCGAAAACTATCCTATATGAAAATTAAAAAAAGAGTAACTTTGCAGCGTAAAAATAATATCCTAAAAACGCTTTAATAAAAAATGGTTGACGAAGACAGAATAATCAAAGTCAATATTGAGGAGGAAATGAAAAACTCCTACCGCGATTACTCCATGTCGGTAATCGTGGCCCGTGCGCTGCCCGATGTGCGCGACGGCTTCAAGCCCGTGCATCGCCGTATATTATATGGTATGATGGAACTTGGCGTGACGCACGACAAACCCACACGTAAATCCGCGCGTATCGTGGGTGACGTGATGGGTAAATACCACCCGCACGGCGACAGTTCCATTTACGGAGCACTCGTACGCTTGGCGCAGGACTGGAACATGCGCTACCCGCTCGTGTTCGGGCAGGGCAACTTCGGTTCGATGGACGGCGACTCGCCGGCAGCCATGCGTTACACCGAGGCACGCCTTAGTCGCGTGGGTGAAGCAATGATGACGGATCTCGAAAAGGAGACCGTGGACATGGACATGAACTTTGAGAACCGTCTGCCCGAGCCGACGGTGATGCCCACCCGCATCCCCAACTTCCTCGTGAACGGCGCGAGCGGTATCGCCGTAGGTATGGCCACCAACGTGCCGACCCACAACCTCTGTGAGGTAATTGACGGCTGCGTGGCACTGATTGACAATCCCGATATCACTATTCCCGAATTGATGGAATACGTGAAAGCCCCCGACTTCCCCACGGGCGGCTTCATAATCGGCATGCAGGGCGTGAAGAGCGCCTACGAAACGGGACGCGGCCGCGTTGTGATGCGTGCTCGCACCGAAATCGAAACGCATGAGCAGCACGACTCGATTGTCGTGACCGAGATACCCTACGGTGTGAACAAGGCAGAACTGATCCGCTACATCGCCGACCTCGTTAACGAGAAGAAAATCGAGGGCATCAGCAATGTGAACGACGAGAGCGACCGCGAACAGAAAGTGCGCATCGTGATCGACATCAAGCGCGACGCGAACGCAAACGTGGTGCTCAATAAACTTTTGAAGATGACGCAACTGCAGACCACGTTCGCCGTGAACTGCATCGGTCTCGTACACGGCCGTCCCCGCACGCTGACGCTCAAGGACTGCATCTCCACCTTCGTGGAGCACCGCCGCGATGTGGTGACCCGCCGCACCATCTTCGACCTCCGCAAGGCCAAGGAGCGCGCCCATATCCTCGAAGGTCTCATCATTGCCAGCGATAACATCGACGAGGTAGTGCATCTTATCCGCGCCTCCAAGAACCCGCAGGCCGCCTGCGACGCACTCAAGGCACGCTTCGAACTGGATGACCTCCAGGCAAAGGCCATCGTGGACATGCGCCTCGCCCAACTCACCAATATCCAGCAGGACAAACTCCACGAAGAATATGAAGAATTGCAGCGTCGCATCGCTTACTACGAGCAAATCCTTGCCGACGACAAGCTTCGCGATAAGGTAATTAAGGACGAACTGCAAGAGGTGAAGGAGAAGTACGGCGACGAGCGCCGCACCGAGATTTGCCTGAGCAGCGAAGAGTTTAATCCCGAAGACTTCTTTGCAGACGATGAGGTGGTTATTACGATCAGCCATCTCGGATATATTAAGCGCACGCCGCTCGCCGATTTCAAGGCACAGGGTCGCGGCGGCGTTGGTTCCAAAGGCGGGACCGCGCGCGAGCAAGACTTTATCGAGTACATCTATCCCGCCACTGTGCACAACACGATGCTGTTCTTCACCGCCAAAGGCCGTTGCTTCTGGCTCAAGGTGTATGAAATTCCCGAGGGTAACAAGAACTCGAAAGGCCGTGCCATTCAGAACATGCTCAACATCGAGCCGGGCGACAGCATCAACGCCTGCCTGCATATCCGCAAACTGGCCGACGCAGAATTTTGCGAGAGCCACTACGTGATGTTCTGCACCAAGGAAGGCATTATCAAGAAGACCTGCCTCAAAGAATACTCCCGTCCCCGCGCCAACGGCGTGAACGCTATTACGATTCGCGAGGAAGACCGCGTGGTAAGCGTTGCGCTCACCAACGGCACCGACGAAATCGTGATGGCCAACCGAAACGGCCGCGCTATCCGCTTCAACGAAAGCACCGTGCGCACCATGGGACGCACCGCCACCGGTGTGCGCGGCATGCGCCTTGATGAAGACGGACAGGACGAGGTGATCGGTATGGTTGCCGTCAATAATCCCGAGACGGAAAGCATTCTCGTGGTCAGCGAAAAGGGTTACGGCAAGCGCAGTATGATTGCCGACTATCGCGTGACGAACCGCAGCGGCAAGGGCGTCAAGACGCTCAGCCTCACCGACAAGACCGGTTCCGTTGTCGCCATTAAGTGCGTCACGGACGACGACGACCTGATGATCATCAATAAGAGCGGCGTGGCCATTCGCCTGAAACTCTCCGAAGTGCGCGTGATGGGCCGTGCCACGCAGGGCGTGCGCCTCATTAACCTCGAAAAGCGTGGCGACGTCATCTCGAGCGTTTGCCAGGTGCCCACGGAGGAAGAAGAGCAGCTCGAAGAAACGGAACTCTCTGAAAATCCCGTTGATTCCGTTCCCCAGGAAAATCCGGCCGCTCCCGAAACCCAAGAACAATAAAGCCCTTATAACCAACAACTAATAACCTTATGAAAAAATTCCTCTTTACGCTCGCCCTGACCTTTACGGCAGGCGCAGCCATGGCACAAAACAATGCCATCTACAAAGCACAGGAAAAGGTGTACGCAAACGACCTTAATGGCGCTTTGACTATTCTTGAAGGCGCAATGGTCAATCCCAAGACCACGAAGTTTGCCGAAGTCTACAATAACGCCGCAGAAATTCATGCGCGTATCTTCAACCCCGAGTTGATGAAGGCAGCCCAGAACATGCCTTTCGATACGCTCGTTTACTGCGAACACTTGGACAAAGCCATCGACTGCTACACGAAGAGCCACGAAGCCGACATCAAGCCCGATGAAAAGGGTCGCGTCAAATCGAAGTTCATCGAAAAGAACCGTGGCCGCATGCTCCAGATGCTCGACTACTACAACTATGCCGCTGTGTTCATGAACCAGTCGCACAACCTTGAGAAGAGCTTGGAGTACTTCGAGAAGTATTACAACATGCCCAAGAACCCCGTGTTCACGCCCGAGCAGACCGACTCTATCTACAAGGCTGACACTAAGGGGTCTTATCGCCAGACGGCTTTCAACGTGACCTATCTGAACTATCAGATGAAGCGTTGGGAAGATGTGCGCCGCTGTGCCGATGAGGCTCTTCAAGGCGAGGAAAACCTGCGTGACCTGTATATCCTCAAAATGCAGGCTTGCGTAGAACTCGGCGACTCTGCCGCCTGGCTCGCCACGCTGAAAGAAGGTGCCGCCCGCATCGAAGACCCCGGCTTCCTGCAAAATCTCCTCTACTACTACGTACAGAAAGATCAAGTGGACGAAGCCAAGCAAATGGCCGAGGAACTCTTGCAGAAGAACCCCGAAGGTAAAGGTCCTTGGTATATGAAAGGCTGCGTAGAACTGAATATGACTAAGGATTACTCTGCTGCCCGCGAATGTTTCTCGAAAGCCCTCGCCATTGACCCTGACTATGTTGACGCTTGCATAAATATGGGTTACACCTATATGAATGAGGTTTACGCCAAGAAGATGAGCGGCGAATGGAAACTCAATCGTAACAACGTGAAGCAGTTCAACGCCGAGTTCGACCAGATCAAGAAGTACTACGAAGAAGCCCGCCCCTACTTCGAGCATGTGCGCGAACTCAAGCCTGATGAACCCAAGTTCTGGGCTTCTTCCTTGCAGATGATTTACACCAATCTGCAAATGCCCGACCAGGCCAAGGAAATGGAGGCCATAGTCGAGAGCATGAACCAATAATCCAGATTTAATTTATACCCTTATATCTAATATGTCAAGAGTGAAAGCAATTTCGCTCTTGGCATATTATGCAAACTCCGTTAATCGGTTTAGATAAAAACCAGTAAAAACAGCTTGTTTTGTGTGGCCTATCGGCTCGCCTTATCGGATAAACCGCGAGCCTGAAAGCAAAGCTTTCGTCTCGTGCTTTCTCCTCTAAGGCTGCGGTCGGTTCCCGCCCGCCCCACACAAAACAAGGAAAAAACAAGGAAAAACCCGTTCTCAATGAAATAGTTATCCACATCAGTGATAAAGTATTTAGGTCTCACGGGTTTTTAATGGTTTTTCCCTTGCGGCGTTTGAAGCGGGCGGGCACCGACCGCTGCTGCAGGGATTAAGGGCGAGCGTGAGCCGTCAGGCTCGCAAGCTCGGCATTAAGACCGGCAGCGTAGCCCGCAGGGCTTCAAACGAAGCAAGATGTTTTTCATGGTTTTTATCAAAAACCATTGAACCACAACCAAACTCTATTCTCCAAATATTTCCCCGTAAACAATGCCAAGATTGATTTGTCTTTTCTCCGCCTTGCTGCTTCTCCTCGCCGTTCCCACAGAAACGCGCGGGCAAAAGGCATTGCGCGAGGTGAAGACCCTGTTGAAAAACAAAGACTACAAAGGAGCGTTGCAGCGCGTGCAGGCGTTGCAAAACGACTCTGCGCTTTCAGGCAACACTAAATTATATATGTATGGCATCGAAGCCAACATAGGACTCAACGATATAGAGAACGAGAAAATCTACCTCAAACAAAACTACGACACCGTCAGCTTCTACAACACGACCCTCGGCATTTTTACCTACACCCTCAAATCCGACAGTTGCGAACGCCTGAAAAATGACGACGCTGCCGCCAAATACCGCCGCGCCAACTTTCAGCGGCTTGAGCGTCATTATTCAAACCTCAACTCCGCCGCACGCTTCTTCTACAAGCGCGGACGCTATAAAGAGACCATGCAGTTCCTGCGCATGTATCTCGACTATCCCCACACCTTCCTCGGTGCTACGGTCGGCATTCCCGAAACCCAGCGCCACCGCAACAACGCCTGCATTTACCTGCACTGCGCCTACGAGTTGAAAGATTATAAAGAAGTAGAACGCTATCGCGACTTGGCATTGCGCGACACGTCCAACCTCAAATTTACCTACGAATGCCTCGTCAATACTGCCGAAGCAGAAGCCGACAGCGTGGCGTTTGTGCATTGGCTCAAGCAGGGTTTGCAACATTTCCCCGACTATCAGCCTTTCTTTGCCCGGCTTACGGATTATCTCACAGAACATCAAGAGTTTGACCTCGTGCTCCAACTCTCCAATGCCATGCTCGAAAGAGACTCCAACGAGGTGTGCTACCGTATGGCGCAGGCCATGGCATTGCTCAACCTGAAACGGTACGACGAAGCCATTGCTGCCGCACAGAAAACCCTTGCGCTCGACTCCGCGCTCGTGGAAATGCACTACGGCATCGGGCTGGCATACATCGAAAAGGCAGAGCAGGTGCAGTTGCCCGACAACGCCTATTCAAAATCCTATAAAGCAGCGAAGCAGAAACAAAGAGACTTTTACGCTGCTGCCGAATCACATCTCGAAACCTACCGCGAGGCAAAGCCAGAAAGCGCGTCGCGCTGGGCACCCTTGCTCTACAAAGTATATCTCAACCTCAACCGAGGAACTAAATTCGCAGAAATAGAACGCATCTTACGAACCCTCTGACCATGAATCCCTTGCTCTTGCTCTCATTCGCCACAGTCTATGGCGTTTATCCTTTCCCCGACATCACCGTTGCCCATATAGAAGAGGCGATCCACGCCGGCATGGAAGCCGAAAACAAGGCCGTAGCCGCCATCGTGGACAACCCCGACGCGCCGACCTTTGAGAATACCGTCGTAGCCCTTGAACATTCCGGCGAACTCCTGGAACGCGCCACAACACTCATGTATAATCTGCTCAGCGCGCACACCAACGACGACTTGGAAAGTTTGGCGCAACGCGTTGCCCCCATTCTGTCGGAACACGGCAATAACATCATGCTCAACGCCCGCCTTTACGAACGGGTGAAAGCCGTTTACGCCGACTACAAGCCCAAGGACGCAGAAGAGGCGATGCTGCTCAAAAACACCTATGAGGCATTTGAACGCTCGGGTGCCACGCTCGACGAAGCGGGCAAGCAACGCTTTCGCGAAATAAGCGCGGAACTTTCGCAACTCACGCTGCAATTTTCGAAGAACAAACTGAAAGATACCAACAACTACTATCTCCACATCACCGACGAGCAGGAACTCGACGGTCTGCCCGAGTTGCAGCGCAGCGCCGCCCGTGAGAATGCGGCGGAGCGCGGTTTGGAGGGCTGGGTGATTACGCTTCACGCCCCCGACTTCATTCCCTTTATGGCTTATGCCAAAAGCCGCAAGCGCCGCGAAGAACTCTATCGCCTCTACCATACGCTTTGCACCCACGGCGACCAATACGACAACTTCGGCATCGTGCGCCGCATCGTGGACCTGCGCCGCGAGAAAGCGCAACTGCTCGGTTATCCCGACTATGCCGCCTACGTTTTGAAGCATCGCATGGCGGAAACGCCGGAGAACGTGAGGGAGTTTTTACAAAACCTCACCGAGGCATATCTTCCTGCTGCCCGCGAGGACGTGGCACGCGTGGAAGCAAAGGCCAAGTCGGTAGAAGGGTCAGATTTTGTCTTTCAGCCTTGGGATTTTTCCTATTACACGAACCTCCTGCGCCGCGAACAGTATGATTTCGATCCCGAGCAACTGCGCCCTTACTTCGAGTTGGGCAATGTGATAAAGGGCGTGTTCGGACTGGCCACGCGGCTCTACGGCATCACCTTTGAGGAAAATGCCGCCATTCCCGTATATCACCCCGACGTGAAGGCATACGAGGTGAAAGATGCCGACGGCAGCCACCTCGCCGTGCTCTATGCGGACTTCCACCCCCGCGACAGCAAGAAGGGTGGGGCATGGATGACGAATTATCTCGAAGCAGAGGGCGGCTTGCATGGCACGCGCCCGCACGTTTCCCTGACCATGAACTTCACGAAACCGCAGGCCGACCGTCCCGCCTTGCTGACCCTCGACGAGGTAAACACCTTCCTGCATGAGTTCGGGCATTCCCTGCACAGCATCTTCGCAGCCACGCGCTACAGATCGCTAAGCGGCACGAACGTATATTGGGACTTCGTGGAACTGCCCTCGCAGTTCATGGAAAATTTCTCCACAGAGCCGGAGTTCCTCAATACGTTTGCCTTCCACTACCAAACGGGCGAGCCGATACCGCAAGCGCTGATCGACAAAATTATCAGCCTGCGCACCTTCAACGCCGCCTATTCCTGCATGCGCCAAGTGTCTTTCGGTTTGCTCGACATGGCGTTCTATTCGCTGCGCGACGCTGTGCCCGAAGACGTCAGGGCATTTGAGAAAAATGCCTTCGAGCCTGTCCGCCTCTTGCCCGATTGTCCCGAGGCGTGCATGGCGGTTACTTTCGGCCACATCATGAGCGGCGGTTACGCAGCCGGGTATTACAGTTACAAATGGGCGGAGGTGCTCGACGCCGATGCCTTTGGCAAATTCCAAGAGACGGGCATCTTCAATACCGCAACGGCACGCAGTTTCCGCAGCAACATTCTCTCGCAAGGCGGCACCCGCCAGCCGATGGACTTGTACGTCAATTTCCGAGGCAGAAAACCGACCATCGACGCGCTCCTGCGCCGCGACGGCATTAAAAAATAGCATATTATCATGAACGAAAAGCAAAAAACGCTCGACCTCCGCTATCTGCGTATGGCGAAGATATGGGCGGAAAACTCATATTGCACGCGCCGCCAAGTGGGTGCGCTCATCGTGAAGGACAAGATGATTATCAGCGACGGCTACAACGGCACGCCCTCCGGCTTCGAGAACATTTGCGAGGACGAGCACGGGCTTACCAAACCCTATGTGCTGCACGCAGAAGCCAATGCCATAACCAAGATTGCCTGTTCGGGCAACAACTCCGGCGGTGCTACGCTCTACGTCACCGATGCGCCCTGCATCGAATGTGCGAAACTCATCATACAGGCAGGCATCAAGCGCGTGATTTACGGCAGGCAGTACCGCCTCACCGACGGCTTGGAACTCCTCGAACGCGCCGGCATAGAACTGCAATATTTGCCTGTGGATTAAAAATTTTTTCCTTATGAAAACCGTCAAGAAACGCTTCGTCCCGCTCATTGTTGCCCTCGGCATCGTCGTCGGCATACTGATCGGCAGTTTCTACGCCAACCACTTTTCTGGGCGGCGGCTCAACATCATAAATAATTCCAACAACAAAATCAGCAACCTGCTTTTGCTCGTTGACGACCAGTACGTCGATACCGTGAACATCGACTCGCTGGTAGAAAAGTCCCTGCCCAAAATCCTTAAAGAACTCGACCCGCACTCGGTCTATATCGGCGCAAAGGACGTGAACGATGCGATGCAGGACCTCAAGGGCAGTTTCTCTGGTATCGGCGTGCGCTTCAATATTTATAAGGACACGGTGCGCATTGTCAGCGTCATCAAAGGCGGGCCTTCGGAGCACGTGGGACTGAAAGCGGGCGACCGAATCATTGCCGTGGACGGTGTGCCTTATGTCGGCAAGCAGGTGAGCAACGAAGAAACGATTAAGCGACTCAAAGGCGAAGCCGGCACGCAGGTGCGCGTCAAGGTGAGACGCGCCGCCGCTGCAAAGCCTTTGGAATTTAAGATTGTGCGCGGCGATGTGCCTGTGCCTACCGTCGATGCCGTTTATATGGTGAACGATGAAGTGGGCTATATCCGCATAAGTTCTTTTGGCGAAACCACATATCCCGAGTTCCTCTCTGCGCTCTCGCAGTTACGCGAGCAGGGATTTAAGAAACTCATCATTGACCTGCGCGGCAACCTCGGCGGCTATATGAACACCGCCGTGCAGATTGCCAACGAGTTCCTGCCGCAGGGCCGCCTGATTGTTTACACGAAAGGACGCAAGTCGCGCCGTGAAGACTATCGCAGCGACGGGCGCGGCTCTTATCAGCACATGCCGGTTGTGGTGATGGTTGACGAATCCTCTGCCTCGGCCAGCGAGATACTTGCCGGCGCGTTCCAAGATAATGACCGCGGCACGGTGGTAGGCCGCCGCTCCTTCGGCAAAGGACTTGTGCAAGTGCCGATTGAGTTCCCCGACGGCAGCATGATACGCCTCACAACTGCTCGTTACTACACGCCCTCCGGTCGCTGCGTGCAAAAGCCTTATACCCCCGGCGACGAAGAAGATTACGACAACGACCTTTTGCTGCGTGCCGAGCACGGCGAATACTATTCCGCCGACAGCATACGCCTGCACGGGCCTAAGTTCAAGACGCGCCTCGGTCGCACCGTCTATGGCGGCGGCGGTATCGTGCCCGACGTATTCGTGCCGCGCGACACCCTCGGCTTTACCTCCTATTTCAAGGAAGCCTATCTCGCAGGCATGATCAACAGCTTCGCTTATGCTTACGTCGATGCCAATCGCAAGGTCTTGGAGAAAAAGGTAACGCTCGCGGCATTGGTAGGGTATCTGAAAAAGCAAAACCTTGTGGAGCAGTTTGCCCGCTTTGCCGAACGCGAAGGACTGAAACGCCGCAACCGCATGATAGCCGCCTCGCGCAAACTCATTGAAAACTATCTGATGAACGGCATTATCTACGACGTGCTTGACCTTGGGGCGGCAGTGGAATACAGCAATTCCAACGATCTCTTTATGGAGCGTGCCCTGGAATCCCTAAAGTCTCACGAGTAGGGGCGTTTTGCAAAACGACCGCCGAGTGCGCTCATAACATGTTTCATTGAGGCAATATTATATTATACCATGCTTCCCCCCTCAAAGCAACAGCTTCGCGCAACCATCAAGGCCTTGAAACTTTCGCGCCTTTCGCCCGAATACAAGGCGGCGTCTGCGCTGCGGCTGATGCAGGAGGTAGAGAGGCATCCCGCTTTTGCGGCGGCAAGCACCGTGATGCTTTACCACGCCTTGGCCGATGAGCCGGACACGCACCCTTTGCTTGAAAAGTATGCCGCATCAAAGTCCATCGTTTTGCCTTGCGTGGAGGGCGACAACATTGTGCCGCGCCTTTATCGCGGCGAGCGGGATTTGCGGATAGGGGCGTATGGAATTGCCGAGCCTGTCGGCCCGGTCTTTGAATATTTGGCGGCCATATCCTTTATACTTGTGCCCGGCGTAGCCTTTGATGCTGCGGGTCATCGCCTTGGTCGCGGTAAAGGTTATTACGACCGTTTCCTCTCTTCTTTGCCCAAGCCTCCTTTTCTCCTTGGCGCGTGCTATGATTGGCAACAAGTGTCCGCCGTTCCTTATGAGCCGCATGATATAATTATGGATGCGGTAGCGGCAATAAGTCATAATTGAAAACAAAAATGAGATGCGCCCCAAAAGGACGCATCTCATTTTTGATGTATTATTCTTAAAATCCAGTTTAGAGGTCATAGGTGATACCAACGCCGAACACCTTGTTCGTGCGACTGTAAACGTCGACGCCAGGCAGGCCGGTGCCGTTGTAGTTATCGGAAGCCTTGGTATAGTCCTTGTAGGTCGTCCAGAAGTAAGCGGCGTTGGCCGTCCATTTCTTCGTAATCTTCACTTTCAAGCCGAAGCCGAGAGAATAGGAGTCGCAGTTGAAACTGAGGTCGCTCTGGAAAGCATCGCTGGTGCCGTAGTCCGTGTTTTGGAAACCGCCGCTAAGCGTGAGGCGGTCCACAACGTCGACTTCCGTGCCCACGGTAATTTCGTGCGTGTTGTGGGTAAGCGTCTTCTGCTTGCCGCCGCTCATGCCTGCCTTCTTATCGAAGTAGCAGTTCCAGCCTGCCATGAGGCGCCATTTGGGGAGTACCTGATACTGTGCGCCAATGGCGAGAATGCCGGGAATATCGTTGGGCGTGTTCACACCGTGGGCGAACGACTCAACGCCGGTGGTGTTCACCGTAGTTTTGTTTTCGATATTCATATTCGTCTGGAACTCATAGCGTGCACCGATGTTGAGGTTGCCAACGCGGTAGTCCAAACCTATAATCGGCGCAATGCCCCATCCCTTCTGGTCGCAGTCGAGTTCCATATCGGCAGTCTTTTGAGAAAGACCGGCCATCGTTTGAGCACCTGCCTGCGCCTGTGCGGCACCTGCGGCGTATTGCGCTGCCTTATCCTGATATTGGGCTTTCAAGGTTGCGTCTGTGGTAGCATCTGCGAGCATTGTATATTGTTGTGCAGCGTTTGTGGCTTGCTCTGCCTTTGTGGCCAGTTCGGCAGATTGGTTCGAGAAAAACGGGCTAAGCGTAACCATATTGCCGCCCATACGTGCGCTGATGTTTTTCAGATAACCTTCGTAGTGGTTGCTTGCAAAGTTCATGCGTGCGCCGAGGTGCATGGAGAGGCCGTGCTTGGCTTCGCCCTTGTTTTCAAAGAATTTATAGGTAACGCCAACCTGCACACCATATATATATTGGCGGCCGTTCATATACATTTCAGCGGAATAAGCATCGGCTGCAAGGGCTGGCATGCCAAGAGCCGAACTGGCAGCAGTAAGCGCGGCGGGAATAATCGAAACAGGCGCTTCAAACATAGGCAGGCCTTCGTTGAACGTGGCTTTGCCGCCGCCGCCCGTGATGCCGAAGTGCATCGAGGCGGTAAACTTGCCTTTCTGATAAGCCACGTCGAGCGAGGGAATGAACGGCGCGGAAGCCTCGCCCTTAAAGGTCTTCGTGGGATTGCCGAACTGGTTTACGTTCTGTGCAAAGGGGGCGAAGGTTGATGTGATCTTGCGGGTTTGCGCTGCGTTCTGCCAGTTGAACATGAAGTGCCAGCCCTCGCCAATCCAAGCCAAGCCGGCAGGGTTGGTGTACGCGCCGTCGAGTTCGAAGGTTGCCAAGCGTGCGGGGTTGCGCAGGAAAGATGCGCTCTGGTTCGTGTTTGTGAGATAGCCGCCGGCAAAAGATGAAGCCGATACGGCGAAAGCTGCTACCGCAGCAAGGAAAAGTTTTCTCATTTTTCTTTTGAATTGGTAAAATCGGCTGCAAATTTACGACTTTTAAGCACAAAAAGCAAGAAAATGTGCAATAAATATGCCCTTCCCTTATATGAAAAGCGGCAAACAGGCAGCAAAGCCAATGGAAGAAAAAACAAAGAAAAAGAGAAAAGGAATAGCGGAAACTTATGCGTCAGTAGCTTCTATGGTAGCACAGGAAGAAAAATCGGACAACGGTGCTGAGATTTCCATAATTCGCACTTCGAGGTTCTTCATTGGCGGTATCGCCTTCATTTCTGTGCCGATCACAGCGGCTTGCAGCACGCGCAGGAAAAGTCCGTGGCTCACTAAAAGCACGCGCTGCGCATCCGGGTAATCGTTTCTGATGACATCTAATAATATATGTGCGCGTGAGAACATCGCTTCCACGCTTTCCACGCCCGGTGCCACGTTTGCCGTGCGTATTACCTCCTCAATCCGCCTGCCCGTGATGCTGCCCCAATCGCGTTCGCGCAGCAGCGGGGTGGGGCGCACGGCAAGGTGCAGCCGCTCTCCTATGAGGTCGGCCGTGCGGCGTGCGCGGAGCAGGTCGCTGCACAGCAGGAGGTCGAAAGGCGCTTCCGCATTTACCAAGTCCTCCGCCCTTTCGCGTGCCTGCCGGATGCCTTCGGGCGTGAGCGTGCCCGGGAGATGGCCTTGCAGAATGCGGAGGCGGTTTTCCTCCGTTTCGCCGTGGCGAATCAGAAAAAGCGTGATATTGCTGTTCATAACGGGGCAAATTTAGCAAAATCCCTACTTGCTGCGCAGCAAAAGCCTTGTTTTGTTCCTTAAATCCCAAAATTTGTGCGTAATTTCGTAGCGTATATTTTTATTAATGCATTTCAATGCAAAAATAAATAGGAGAATATGAATTACGCCATAGTTGTGCCTTGTTATAACGAGGAAGCCGTGCTCGCTGAAACTACGAGCCGCCTGCTCGGAGTGATGCAGCGCGTAGCGGAACAGCACGCAGATTTGCAGGGACGCATCGTCTATGTGGACGACGGCAGCCGCGACGGCACTTGGTCGCTGATCGGCAGCCTCGCCAAGCAGCACCCGCAGGTGTTCGGCTTGAAACTCGCGCACAACGCGGGGCATCAGCACGCCCTTTGGGCAGGCCTTGAATGGGCGGCCGGGCATGTTGATGCCGCCATTTCGATCGATGCCGATTTGCAGGACGATGTGAACGTCATTCCCGAAATGATCGACCGTTTCCTCGAAGGTACGGACATCGTTTACGGCGTGCGGCGCGACCGCCCTACCGACACATGGTTCAAGCGCACCACCGCATTGGCATTTTATAAACTGATGAACAAACTTGGCGGCGACATCGTTTACAATCATGCCGACTACCGCCTCATGAGCCGCCGCACCCTCGCCGCTTTGATGACGTACGGCGAGCGCAACCTCTTCCTGCGCGGCATGGTGCGCACACTCGGCTTCCCGCAGGCTATGGTTTATTACGACCGTGGCGAACGCTTTGCCGGCGAGTCCAAATATCCGCTGCGCAAGATGCTGGCCTTTGCCATCGATGGCATCACATCGTTCAGTGTGCGTCCGCTGCGCCTGATTTCTATCGTGGGGCTGTCGTTCATGCTCGTGGCTTTGGCGGTGATTGTCTACGGCCTCGTGGCGTGGCTGTGCGGCCAGACCATTCAGGGCTGGACTTCCCTGCTCGTTTCGCTGTGGTTCATCGGCGGTGCCATACTGGTGGCGTTGGGCGTAATAGGAGAGTATGTGGGCAAGATATACGCAGAGGTGAAGCGTCGCCCGAGATATTTTATAGAAGATACTACGGAGTAGGTTTTATTAATGTTTTCTTTCAAGCAATTCTCCATCGACGATTCCGCCTGTGCGATGAAGGTCGGCACAGACGGCGTGCTGCTCGGCGCGTGGGCGGAGGCAGACACCGTTAATACGCGCAGCGTGCTCGACATCGGCACCGGCTCTGGGCTGATAGCCTTGATGCTGGCGCAGAGGTTGCCCGAAGCGTTGGTTGTCGGCATTGACGTGGTGCCAGAGGCGGTGGAAGCGGCGCGGCGCAACGCTGCGGCATCGCCTTTCTCCGAACGACTTGAAATGGTGTGTGCTGATGTGTGCCGCTATCAGCCGGAAAATGGCGAACTGTTCGATGCCGTCGTTTCCAATCCCCCTTACCACACCGAGGAACTCCTGCCGCCTTCAGCCGCCCGTGCGGCAGCGCGCCACACCGCTGCGCTCTCTTTTGCCGCGCTCTTTGTCCATGCCCGGCGTTTGCTACGACAGGGTGGAGTGTTTGCGCTCATAGTACCAGCGGCGGCGTTGAAAGAGGTAACTGGCGAGGCGATGCTCAACGGTTTCTCGCTCACGCGCCGCACGTCCGTGGTGACGCGTCCCGGCAAACCGCCCAAGCGTGAACTTTTGCAGTTTGTGCTCGGCGCGGCCCCGCAGCCCCCGCTTTGCGACACGCTGCCCCTGATGCCCGCCGACGGTTCTAACGCCCGCTCCGAGGCATACGCCGCCCTCACCAAAGATTTTTATTTGTAATAAGCTATAGATACTATAGATTTTATAGAACCTATACAATTTGCCATGCACAACGAAGAATTGCGCCTTGCGCGCACCATCATAGAAACCACGGGCACGCACCTGTTCCTCACGGGCAAGGCCGGCACGGGCAAGACCACCTTCCTGCGCCGCCTGCGCGAAGAGTCGTCGAAGCGCATGGTAGTGCTCGCGCCTACGGGCATCGCGGCCATCAACGCTGGCGGCGTGACCATTCACTCCTTCTTCCAACTGCCTTTCGGCCCGTTCGTGCCCGGCAGCACGTTTAGCCGCGAGCAACTGCGCCTCACCAAGCGCAAACTCCGTCTGATACGCAGCCTCGACCTCGTGGTAATCGACGAAATCAGTATGGTACGCGCCGACTTGCTCGATGCCGTAGACACGGCCCTGCGTATGCTGCGGCGCAGCAGCCAGCCCTTTGGCGGCGTTCAGTTGCTCATGATCGGCGACTTGCAGCAGTTGCCGCCCGTGGTGAAGGACAGCGAGCGGGCGTTGCTGCAACAGTATTACGCCACGCCTTACTTCTTCGGGGCGCAGGCATTGCAGCAAACGACCTTCGTGACGATTGAACTGAAACACGTTTACAGGCAGAGCGACGAGGCGTTTATTTCCCTGCTCAACTGTATCCGTGAGGGCAAGGCCGATGCTGCCACGCTCGATAAACTGAATAAGAGATACGTGCCCGGTTTCGAACCGAACGGCCGGGAACATTACGTGCGCCTCACTACGCACAATAAGCAGGCCGACGACATTAACTATCAAAAACTTGCGGAACTGGAAACTCCGAGCCATAAGTTCACGGCCACCGTGACGGGCACATTCCCCGAACTCTCCTATCCCACAGAATACGAACTCGAACTGAAAGCGGGCGCACAGGTGATGTTTGTGAAAAACGACCCCGAAAAGCGTTACTATAACGGGATGATCGGAACGGTCACCGCGCTCTCCGACAGCGAGGTGCTGGTACGCCCCGCCGACGGCATGGAAGCGATTTCCGTAGTCCCCGACACTTGGAACAATGCTCATTTCGTGCTGAACGAGGAAACGAAAGTGGTGGAGGAAGTGGTGGATGGCTCTTTCTGCCAATATCCCTTGAAACTCGCTTGGGCTATTACCATCCACAAAAGCCAAGGCCTGACGTTCGACCGCGTGATGATCAATGCCTCTGCCGCCTTTGCCCACGGCCAGACTTACGTGGCACTGAGCCGTTGCCGCACGCTCGAAGGCATTGTGCTTACCACGCCGATACCGCCGCAGGCAATCATTGTGGACAATCAGGTGCGCGATTTCGAGAATCAATGCGCCGCCTCGCATCCCAACGCGGACAGTTTGCAGCAGATGCAGCAGGCGTTCAACCTTTCGCTGCTTGACGAACTCTTTGACTTTGTGCCGATTGGCCATCGCCTGGCCCGCCTGCTGCGCATCTTTGAAGAATTTGCCTATCGCAATCAAGGCGCCACCATCGACCTTTGCCGCAGTCTCTTGGAGCGGTGCGAGGCGGAACTCAAAGCCGTGGCGTTGCGCTTCCGTCCTCAATATGTGCGCCTGCTCGCCGAGAACGGCAAGCCGGAAACCAACTCCGAGTTGCAGGAACGCCTGCGCAAAGGCGCGATCTACTTTTCAGAAAAACTCGAAACGCTGATCAAGGAACTCGGCAGCGTGGCATTTCTTTCGGAAAATAAGGAACTAAAAAAGCGCTATGCAGCCATTCGCGAGGAACTCGACGAACTCTTGCAAATTAAAGCGCAGCTGATGCGTTTTGTGGCGCAGAAAGGATTTGAGATGTCCGTCTACCAGGAAGCCCGCACACGTTTCACGCTCGCCGCCGACGGCACAGAGCCTGCCGCCCCGCGCAAAAAATCTGCAAAGAAAGAGAAGGTGAAAAAAGAGCCTAAAGCCAAAGCACCGAAGAAACCGAAGGAAAAGAAACCCGATACTGTGGAAGTGACGCTCAACCTATACAAGTCCGGCCTCACGCCGCAGCAAATCGCCGATGCCCGTAGTCTCGCCATTTCCACCATATTCGGACATCTCGGCAAGTGCGTGGCAAAAGGGCTGATGCCGCTTTCCGACTTCATTTCGCCCGATAGGCAGAAGCGCATCGTAGACTGCATCAACCGCTTGCCCGACGGCACGAAGTCGCGGTTCAAGGAAATCTACGATGCCTTGAACGGTGAAATAAGTTATGAGGAAATAAGGTTGATGATAACCGTTTTAGAAGAAAATACTATTGGTTGAATTAGTTGTAGATTTTGACAAAAACCATAAAAACCGCTTGCATCGTTTGAAGCCCAAGGGCACGCCGCTGGGCTTAACGCCGAGCCTGTGAGCCTCACGGCTCACGCTCGTCCTTAATCCCCGCGGCTGCGGTCGGTTCCCGCCCGCTTCAAACAACGCAAGCAAAAAACAGAAAAAAGTGGACGATTGCTTTTTGCTGTAAATAGTAAAGAAGAAATGCTTTACTTTTTTCTGTTTTTTGCTTGTCCTGTGTGGGCGGGCGGGAACCGACCGCAGCCTTAGCAGATTAAGCACCAGACAAAAGTCGACAGACTTTTAGGCTGGGGCTTAATCGGATAAGGCGAGCGAAAGCCCACACAGACAAGCGGTTTTGAATGTTTTTGTTTCATTCAACCAATGGGTAACAAAAACGCAAATAGGTAAAACGGCTATTTCTTCACTTCGTCGATATTCACGATGCCGTTTGCGATGGCGTAAATCGTGAGGCCGGCGAGCGAATGGATATCTAATTTCCGCGAAATGTTTTTGCGGTGCGTCAAGACTGTATTGAAAGAAATATAGAGACGCGCCGCAATTTCTTTATTCGTCAGTCCGCAAACGGCGTAATGCACGATTTCTTTCTCTCGTTCCGACAGGGCTTCGGCATCTGCCTTGCCGCTTTCCTTTTCCTTGCCGAGGCTGCTGGCAGGCTGCTGCTCCACTTCCGTTTCCAGTTGCTCTACCGCGGGAACAAAGAGCGCATCTTCCAGTTCGCAGTGCTTGCGCAGGTCGTTCTCGCAGGACACGATGTCGAAGAGCAGCATATTCATCAGTTCGTCCGTGCCCGTGGCTTGCGGGCGGTAGTATTTAATAATGATGTTTTTGAGTTCTTGCAGTTTCTTGTCCACCCCGACGTGGCTTTTTGAGAAACGGCATATTGAATAGTTGTCGGGGCGCACGCCCGAGAGCAGGCCGCGCACGTAGGTGAACACTTTTTTGTCTTCAAAGGTCATGTGCGCCCTGACGTCGCCCATATATTCGTCGAAGAACTTGAGAATGAGCAGTGCCACGTGGTCCTGTCCCGAGCAGTCTATGGCTTCGAGCAATTTGCGGCGGATAGTTGGCAACTGGAAGTTGAGGAAATAGTCGTGGCTGCGGCTCAGGTAGTCCACCAAGGCTTTGACCGACACGTCCTTGATGGTATCGGCCGTGCCGTTGCTCATGAAATTGGCGACTGCCAAGAAAGTGGGCGTGTCCACGCCTGCCGCCTCGCATACCTCGCTCACCGTTTTTTCGCCCACGCCGAGGGGTATGCCGAAGCGGCACATCATCTGCAAAAGGTGGAATTCTTGGCTGATGATGTCGCACATGCGGTCGTTGGGAGAGAAGCGGGCGGTAAGCATAAAGGATAGAGAATTTAGGAGATGAAATTGTTTTTAGATGATCCAGTTGGTTGAATCTGATAAAAACTAGTAAAAACAACTTGTTCTGTGTGGGCCTACCGGCTTGCCTTATCGTATAAATCCCGAGCCTGAAAGTCTTCCGACTTTCGTCTCGTGCTTTCTCCGCTAAGGCGGCGGGCGGTGCCCGCCCGCCCCACACAGAACAAGGGAAAAACCATGAAAAACCCATTTTCAAAGGAAAATCTTTTCTTGTTTCCGAGATAACATCAAGGTCTCACGGGTTGTTCATGGTTTTTCCCTTGCGGCGTTTGAAGCGGGCGGGAACCGACCGCAGCCGAAGGGATTAAGGGCGAGCGCGAGCCGATTAGGCTCGCTGGCTCGGCGTTAAGACCGGCGGCGTAGCCCAAGGGGCTTCAAACGAAGCAAGTGTTTTTTATGGTTTTTATCTAGAACCCTTTGGATATTATGTATCAAGCGAATATTATATCGTATTTATAGAAATCTATAATTCTTATTTGTTGCCATTCTTAAAGACATATTCTGCTTTCGCTGCGGGCAGCCACACGGTTTTACCGTCGGGCAGTTCGGCTTGCAGCCATTCTTTTCCGTAGGTGTCCGTCACGCGGAAGGCGGTGCCCTCGTGCAGGGCGCGGTCCTTCTTTGAAGTCAGGGCTGGCTGCGTGTAAGTGTCGGTAGATTGCATGAGCACGGCGCGTACTTCCGTCTTCGTCTGATGGTTGCGCACGGCGGCGAAAACGTGGAGCGTGAGCGTGAATAGCAGGCTAAGGATAAAGAGGGCGAAACTAAGGCGGCGTTGCCACGGGCTGCGCAGCAAGAGATAAAGGGCAAAGAGCACGAGCGTCAGTGCCCAAGCCGGCAAGGCAAGCAGTCCCCACTCGTCAGCACTGTGTGCCTGCAATGTCTGCTGATACCAGCGCACGAAGAACATTTCACTCTTCTCCGCAAAGCGGTCGGGCAACTTCGTGCGAATGAGGTCGAGATTAAACTGCGCGTCCTTGCAGGAAGGGTCGAGTTTCAGGCAACGCTCGTAGTTGAGCACTGCTTTCGGGTAATTGTTCAAGCGGTAATGGCAGTTGCCGAGATTATAGAAAAGGCGTGCCGACGGCGTTTCTTTCAACTGCTCTTCGTAGCCTTTCATCGCGCCGATATAGTCTTTTTGCAGATAAAGCGAGTCGGCGTCAATGGCAAAGCCGGCAATGAAGATTGTAAGTAAAGAAGATATCAGAAGGATGCGTTTCATAATGCTAAGTTGCTTGAAGGTTTATGCCAGATCGTTCATAATATTTTCTGCCTCGGCAAAGAGTTCCTCCGCCATCGTGGCAGCCTGCGCCTGAGGTGCATAGCGGGCAAAGTCGCAGTCGGCAATCATTTTTGCGAACCGCTCGATCGTGTCTTGGGCAATGCCTTTCGTTTGCAACAGTTCCGACATCGTTTCCTTTGTCAGCTCAGCCTCGGGACGGTTGAACGTATCTGCCACGTAGCCGCTTAGGGCCTGGCGCAACGCGCCTATGGCGGGTACGGCCTCGCCTGCCTGCAACTGCTTGCGTGCCGCGTCGATGCGCTTGCGGGCTGTGCGTACGGCCTTGCTTCGCTTGCGGCCCACGGTGTCGGCCTCGGCGGCCATGTATTTGCGCACGGCCTTAATGACGACGAAAGCGATGAACGCCAGCAGTAGGTTTAAGTTCCAATATATCAGACTGCCCCAAGCCAGTACGCTCTCCGACTGCGCGTCGGCTTCCGCTATGATGGGGCGTATGTCGCTATTTCTAAGTTCCATTTCCCGCTCTACGTCTTCGGCGCTGCGCGTGCCTTGCAGCACGTGGAGCTTGGTCGGTTTTGTGGAAAGCGTGACGTAGCGGTTTTCCTCGGGCGAGAAATAAACGAAGTCCACGGCGGGGATTTCGTAGTCGCCTTTGTTGTGCGGCACGAAGGTATAGTCGAACGTCAGTTTGCCTTTCAGTCCTTCCGAGGTTGCTTCAGTTTGTTCCTCAGTCTTGGGATCGTAAACGTCGAAATCCTTGGGGAAGGTGACGCTCGGCGTGGCAATGAGTTTCATGTTGCCTGTGCCTTCCACGGTGATGCGGTACGTGCAAGGTTCGTTGGTGCGCAGTTCCGGCGAAAGCAGTTCGCCTTTCACGCTGAAGCGTCCCACGCCGCCCGAGAATGCGGCTGGTTTCGGTTTCGGCAGTTCCTTTACGGTCAGCGTCAGCGGCTTGACGCTGCGCTGTACCTGAACGCCGATGCTGCCTCCGCCATTGAAAAAGGCATCGGCGAAGTCGAGCGAATTGTCCTGCTGGATAACGGTGCAGTCAAACGACAAGCCGGGAATTGTGAGCGCACCGGCTTTCTGCGGGAATACGAGATACTGCAAAATAGTCCCCGTGCGGTAGGTCGCACCGTTAAGATGCTCCATGCTCATCTGTATCTCGTTGCCGGGAATTGGTATTTCCTGCGAGATGAGGTTCTTGAAATCGGGGCGGCGCGTGAGGGTCGTGTTGGCCAAGCCCACACCGAGGCGCACGTGAATGCGGTAGGTGAGGAGCACCGCTTCTTGTTCGTAAACGGTGGTACGTGTGGGCGTAACGTCGATGAAGAGGTCGCGCTGCGTCACGGGCGTTCCGCTTTGCTGCACGCCCGACGACTCAACCATGCCGCCGCCTTGGTTTTTGCCGCTCCTGCCGCCGGAGGATTGGGAAGCCGCCGTAGCGGTGAGGCTCACGGAGTTGGAGCGCAGCGTCTTGCCGTTCACCGAAATGGAAGCCGGGCCGATGGTGATTTGCCCGCTTTTCTTGGGGCGTATGATATAGGTGAAACTGAGGGACTCGCTGTGCGATACTTTTCCGTTGACGAACTGCACGCTGCTGTACGACGACTGCGCCGGACCGCTCAACACTTCAAAATCTGCAAGCGAGGGCGGCGTGAAATGCTCCGCGTCTTTCGACGTCACGGTAAAGGTTAGGCGATAGTATTTGCCGAGGTTTTCCACCTGGGCTTCGAAACTCTGCGCAATGGCTGCGCAGGCGAGTGACATTGTGAGGATTAAGGCGAATAGTCGCTTGTTCATATATTTATTTTGCTGTATTGGCAAGTTGATTTATTTGGAGGCTCCGCGTAATGCGTTGGATGGATTATGTGCTAAGTGCCTGGAAGGCACTACAAAAGCGCAGCTTTTTGATAACCGGGGACGAAGTCCTCGGATGGTCGAGGCAAGGAAGATGTGCCTGGAAGGCACTACGCCATAGGACATGTACTTTCAGCATCGCCACTGGCGTACTGCCTTCCAGGCAGGTCCGTTGTATTTGCCTTTTCCGAGGACTTCGTCCCCGGTTACTGTCGCTTCGCTCCGTACTGCCTTCCAGGCAGTTAATACTTTAATCAGTATTATTGTTCATTCAACAGAAGTGGCAGTTTTTACCAATTCTTATCGAGACCGCGATGCACTGGCTGTCCGTTCTTAATCTTTTCCAACGCGCGTTTTTCTGCCTGGCGCGAGAGATTAAGATATTGTTCGGTGGCAGGGTCTTTCTGTTCCTGCTTGTTATCCTGTTGCTGCTGTGGCGACTTTTGGTCGTCCTGTTTCTGATCCTTTTGTTCCTCCTTGCTTTGCTGCTGTTGCTGCTGCTTTTGTTGTTGCTGCTGTTGGTTTTGCTTGTTCTGCTCGTCGCGGAGTTGCTTTTGGCACAGGGCGAGGTTATAGCGCGTGCCGTCGTCGTTGGGACGCAGGCGCAGGGCGTTCTTATATTCCTCGATGGCCTTGCGCAAAAGTTGCTGTTTCTCCTTGGCATTCGTGTCGGCCTGCTTTTGGTAGATGTAGCCCCGGTTGTGGAACGCCATGCCCTTTACCACAGGATTTTTTTCAAGGCTGACCACGGAGTCGTATTCCGCCATAGCGGCCTTCATGTCGCCTTTCGCCAGATACGTGTCGCCGAGGTTGAAATGCGCCCGCGCGTCCTTGGCGTTGGTTTTCAGGGCGGCGCGGTAAAAGTCAGCGGCATCGTCGAACTTATTGTTGCGGAAGGCGCGGTTGCCTTGGTGCATGAGTTTCCACTGCTGCGTCTGCGCGGCAGCATCAAGGGCGCAGGCGGCAAGGATGAGGACAAAAAATATACGGAAAAGGCGTGTCATTGCTTTTTGAAGAGTTTGAAACGGTTGAAAAACGGGTTCTGCGCCTCAAAGATGTAGAACTCGATGACTAAAATCAGGAGCGCGATGAGGGCAAAGGCGCGGAACTGCTCGTCGTATGTGTCATAACTCGTTGAAGACGAAACTTTTTGCAGTTGGTCGAGTTCTGCGGCGAGTTTCTTCTGCGCAATGTTCGAGTTGTCGATGTGAATGTAAATGCCGTCGCCGGCTTTCGCCACGTCGCAGCACATCTGCTCGTTGAGCGCGGTGCGCACCACGTTGCCGTCGCGGTCGGTCATGTAACCCTCCGAGGTAGGTATTTCGGTGCCCGAGGTACTGCCGATGCCGAGCACGTAAATCTTGCACCCGTCCTTTGCCGCCTGTTTAGCCGCCTCTTCTGCGCCGCCCTCGTGCCCTTCGCCGTCGGTGATGAGCAGGATGGCCTTGCCTACCTGCTTGTTGTCGGTGAAACTGCGCGATGCCAGTTCGATGGCGGCGGCGATATTGGTGCCTTGCAGGGTCACCGCGTCCGTGTTGAGCGCATTGAGCAGCATTTTCACGGAAGCGTAGTCTTGCGTGATGGGCAGTTGGGGATAAGCCTCTCCGGCAAAGATGCCGAAGGCCACTTTATCGTTCTGCATCTTATCCACGAGGTTCGACACGAGCATCTTTGCCCTTTCGAGGCGGTTAGGGCTGACGTCGCGGGCCAGCATGGAGTTGGACACGTCGAGCATCACCGCCACCTCTATGCCGTTTTTCTCTTCCGTCTCTTTGCTAAGTCCGAGTTGCGGGCGTGCGAGGGCGGTGATGATGGCAGCGAGGGCGAGCAGAAGCAAGCCGAACTTGATGTGCGGGCGGACGCGGGAGCGGTTTTTGGTCATTCTTTCCACCAACTCTTTGTCGCCGAAAAGGCGGCTGCGGCGGTTGGCGCGCCACGCGCTCCATATATATATGAGTACCATGGCGGGCAAAATGCCCATCAGGTAGAAATATTCAGGATTTTGAAAGCGGAACATATTGTTTGTTTGCGGTCGGGGCGCGGCGGTGCGCCCGGAAATTATTGTTATTACGCGTTGATTGGTTTATCGAATGTTTTGGATAAAAACCATGAAAAACATCTTGCTTCGTTTGAAGCCCTGCGGGCTTCGCCGCCGGTCTTAACGCCGAGCATTAAAGCCTTTCGGCTTATGCTCGTCTTTAATCCCAGCGTCTGCGGTCGGTGCCCGCCCGCTTCAAACGCCGCAAGGTAAAAACCATTAAAAACCCGTGAGACCTTGATTTGTTGTCCATTGAGTATGGGTTTTTCCCGGTTTTTTCCTTGTTCTGTGTGGGGCGGGCGGGAACCGACCGCCGCCTTGTCTGATAGGACGCGAGACGAAAGTCGACAGACTTTCAGACTCGGGGACTATCAGATAAGGCAAGCGATAGCCCACACAGAACAAGCTGTTTTATTTGGTTTTTATCTAAAGAACCGAATTGTTTCCCTTTCCCCCTACGGCATTCTCCTGAACCACGTGATGCCGAGCAGGAGTTCGAGCAAAAGGGCGACGCACGCGCCGATGGCAAACGGCGCATAGGCTTCATAGCGGCGGTCGTAGTTTTGCACGCGGAGTTTGGTCTTTTCGAGGCGGTCGATGTTCTGGTAAATCTCTTGCAGGCCTTTCTTCGTGCTGGCCTGATAGAACACGCCGCCCGTGGTCTGCGCAATCTCCTGCAACGTGGCGGGAGAGTTGTGCGTCTCCACCGAGGCTTGGTACACCTCGCCGTCGGGCAATTGTGCCACGGGTACTTTTTGCTTGCTGCCGTCTACGCCGAGCAAAATCGTGTAAACGCGCACGCCGCATTTCTTGGCGATGTCGGCGGCAGTGAGCGGTGAGATGTCGCCGGCGTTGTTCTCGCCGTCGGTCAGGAGAATAACGACCTTGCTCTTTGCCTTACTGCGCTCGAGATGGGCTACGGACGAGGCGATGCCCATGCCGATGGCAGTGCCCGGGGCAATGATGCCCTGTGCCTGCCAGTCGCAGGTGACGCTGCGGAACATGCCGAGCAGCGTTTTGTGGTCGGTGGTGAGCGGGCATTGCGAGAAGGCCTCGCCGCCGAAGAGCATCAGGCCGATGTTGTCGTTCGGGCGGTTGGAAATGAAGTCGTATGCCACCTCTTTCGCCACGGTGAGGCGGTTGGGGCGCACGTCTTGCGTCATCATACTCGTGGAGATGTCCATCGCCATCATGATGTCGATGCCCTCGGTCTCGCTGCTGCGCAGGGCGTTCGACGTTTGCGGACGCGCCAGCACGATGACCAAGAGCGAGAAACTGATGATGCGCAGGAGGAAAGGCAGGTGAATGAGCCTGGTGCGCAGCGTGCCGGGCATCTGGCGCAGGCTATCGGTGGAGGCGAGGCGCAGCGTCGGCTCGTGCCCGCGTTGCAGCAGGAAGTGCCACAGCACGTAAGGTATGAGCAGCAAGAGCAGGAGCAGGCAAAGCGGATTTGCAAAAGTCATCTCTTAGGTTGTGTTTATTGAGTTACGAGTAGACGAGGAAATTTTCGTGCAAGCGAGCGCAATAGAGCTTGCTCATATTGCCGAGTGCAGCCGAAAATCACAAAGTAAACGAGTAGACGAGACAAGTTTCTCATAGAAATATCGTAAGCAAGACATACTTGTCTTGTATACTCGTCTACTTGTAAACTTGTTTACTAAGATTATTGTATTACAGATGATTATAAGAAACAGTTGTAGAAATCATATAGCGCGTAGGCCGAGGCGGCGAGGAGCGCGGCGGTGCAGAGGGTGAGCGCGGCAGTGAGCAGATGGCGTATCATGTTTTGCCTGCTGCCGTCCACTTCTTCGTACACGATTTTAGGCTGCGGTTTTTCGGCGGGCACATACTTCGTTTCGTTCACGAAATTCACGGCCTGCATCAGGCTGCGCTCTTGTTCGGAAAGTCCTACTTCGTAACGCGCGAACTTCACAAGGTCGGCGGTGCCGAGAATTTCCTGCAATTCTGCGCGCGCCTGCTCATCGTTTTGCAAACCTTCGAGGGCATCGAGAATTTCGCCCGTTGTCATCTCGCGGGCATTGAATCCGTAGCGGCCTTGCAGGTAAGTGCGCAGCGTATCGGTGAGTTTCATGTAATAGGCTTTGGCTTCCTCCTTAGCGTCTTTGAGGCGCGTGATGTCGGTCAGCGCGGTTTCGTGGGGCGGGGCGGGGGGATAGATTACCACGCGGCGCACCAGCGGGCGGCTGTCGGAGAGCCTGACGGCGAGCCATATAACGGCAACCAGCAGAAGCAGCATCGCGGCGCTTTCTCCCAGCAGGCGTGCGTTCCATTCGAAGGGCGGCGCAACGGGCGCGTGCGGGCCGGTGTATTGGTCGGTGTGCGTGGTGTCTACCCGCACGGTATTTACTTTCAAAGCCAAGGGAGTGGCGGAGCGATAGGTCTTTCCGTCCACTGTCACCTCAACAGGCGGCAGGCGATACAGGGCGGAGTCGAAAGATGTTATGGCATAGGGTTTGGTGAGTACCATGCGCTTGCCGCCGTCTTCGTACACGGTGTCGGGTTCGCCCGAGGCGATTACCTCCACCCCGCGCGTGAGCGTGTCGCCCGGGGCGAAGTGGCGGAAGTCCACGCGGCTGCCTTTCGCGGCTTTCACCTTGGCACGCAGCATCACCTGTTGGCCGATGAGGATATTCGTGCTGTCGAGGCGTGCCTCCACGGTGATTTGTGCGCCGGCGGCGTTCGGCAAAGCGATGCCGAGCGTGAGGCACACAATATATATATATATGTATAGTCGATGCATATAAGTTCATTTATTAGTAGACGAGTAGACAAGTAAACGAGTATACGAGACAGAGATGTTTTGTAAAATATAAATTTATATGAGTAACTTGTCTTGTTTACTTGTTTACTGGTTTACTTGTTTACTAAAATAGTTGTTTTTATCTCCCGCCCAATAGTTTTTTGAGCGGTCGCACATAGTCCTCGTCCGTCATCACGGTGGTATGGTCCACGCCGCAGCGGCGCATTTGCTCGTCACCTTTTTCGCGCAACTGCCGCCAGCCTTTGGCGTACTGCTCACGCACGCGGCGGCTGTCGGTATCTATGTAGCACTCGTGCCCGGTCTCGGGATCTTCTGCCTTAATCAGACCCACGGCGGGCAGTTCTGCGGCGCGGCGGTCTGCCACGCGGATGCCCACGAGGTCGTGCTTGCGGGCGGCTATCATCATGGGGCGCGAATAGTCGCTGCGGTCAATGAAGTCGCTAATCAGGAACGAGATGCAGCGCTTGGTCATCACGCGTGTGAGATACTCCACAGCCGCACCGATGTCCGTGCGGTTGCCTTGCGGCTCGAAGTCGAGGAGTTCGCGAATGATGTAAAGGATATGTCCGCGCCCTTTCTTGGGCGGAATGAAGCGTTCGGGGCGGTCGGTAAAGAAGAGCACGCCCACCTTATCGTTGTTCTGCATGGCAGAGAAGGCGATAGTGGCGGCAATCTCTGCAGAAAGTTCGCGTTGGGTGCGCTCCTTCGTACCGAAATCGCTGCTGCGCGACACGTCCACGAGCAGCATCACCGTGAGTTCGCGCTCTTCCTCAAACACCTTTACGTGCGGGCGGTTGAGTCGCGCCGTCACGTTCCAATCGATGTCGCGCACGTCGTCGCCGGGCTGGTATTCGCGCACTTCAGCAAACGACATACCGCGCCCCTTAAACGCCGAGTGGTACTCGCCGGCAAAGATATTGTTGGTCAGCGCGCGCGTCTTGATTTCAATCCGCCGCACCTTGCGCAACAGTTCAGTGGTTTCCATGAGGATGAAAAGTCTATTGTAGACGTTCTTGGATTTATTGGGGATGGTGTTAAGTGCCTGGAAGGCACTACAAAAGCGAAGCTTTTTGATAACCGGGGACGAAGTCCTCGGATAGAGCCGGTAAGTGGATATCTGCCTGGAAGGCAGTACGCCTGCGGCGATGCACTGTCCTTTGGCGTAGTGCCTTCCAGGCACATCGTTCTCAATAGTTTTTACCGAGGACTTCGTCCCCGGTTACCATCGCTTCGCTCTGTAGTGCCTTCCAGGCACTTAGTATTTGTTCCCGATAACAGGCACGAATCAAGCGAAAAAAGGATGTGTCAGGGTAGGAGTTTGCTACGCCATCATTTTTAAGGCACTTCCACCTTGCTCAAAATCTGTGCGATGAGGTCGTCGGCTTTGACTTCTGCGGCTTCGGCTTCATAGGTAAGCCCGATGCGGTGGCGCAGCACGTCGAACACCACTTCGCGCACGTCTTCGGGAATCACGTAGCCGCGGCGGCGGATAAAGGCGCAGGCGCGGGCGGCGAGGGCAAGGTTGATGGAGGCACGCGGAGAGCCGCCGAAACCGATGTAAGGCTTGATGTCTTTCAGCCCGTAGCGTTCCGGCGAGCGCGTGGCTTGCACAAGGTCGGTGATATAACGCTCAATGCGTTCGTCTACATACACGCGCTTCACGGTGGCGCGGGCATCGAGAATGCGCGAGGCATCGGTGACGGGGTGCACCTCGTTGGCAATGGCGCCGTTGAGGTGGGCGCGCACGATGCGTGCTTCTTCCTCCTGAGTGGGATAGTCCACGATGACCTTCATCATGAAACGGTCCACCTGTGCTTCGGGCAATTCGTACGTACCTTCCTGTTCGATGGGGTTTTGCGTGGCGAGCACGAGGAAGGGTTCGGGCAGGCGGAACGTTTCTTCGCCGATGGTCACCTGATGCTCCTGCATGGCTTCGAGCAATGCGCTCTGCACCTTTGCCGGGGCGCGGTTGATTTCGTCGGCAAGCACGAAATTCGCAAAGATCGGGCCGTGCTTCACGTTGAACTGCTCCGTACGCTGGCTGTAAATAAGCGTACCGATTACGTCGGCGGGCAAGAGGTCGGGCGTAAACTGCACGCGGCTAAACTTTCCTTCAACAAGTTTCGACAGCGTCTTGATAGCCAATGTTTTGGCAAGTCCCGGCATACCTTCAAGCAGGATATGTCCGTCGGCCAGCATGGCGATGAGCAGTGAGCGCACGAGGTGTTTCTGTCCCACGACGGTACGTGCCATGCCGTCGGTGAGTTCGCTGACGAAGCCCGTTTCGCGTTCTATCAGGGCGTTCAGTTCTCTGATGTCGGTTGTTTCAGTCATTATTATAATATTGTATAGTTTGATTATTCCACTGTCTTGCGGGGCTCTTCTATATCCCTCGCATAATTACCTGCAAAATTACTCCTTTTCGCCTTTTCTTATATTTAATTTTCCCTAAAACACGCTCCAAATTCCTTTTTATCATATAAGAAAAGCGCGAAATAATGCAATTTCTTCTAATCATCGCCGACGCTTTCAGGCACATCGCCCAAATTATCCCCGAGACAAATCTTACGAGTCCCGTGAAAATTTTTCCTTTCTCCTTATTATTTTTCATTATCTGCTAAGAAAAAGTTTGTTACAAACTTTGTAACGGCCGTTACAAACTTGCTAACACATGTTACAAACTTCGTAATACGTGTTACAAAGTTTGTAACAAAAAATATCTTATAGGATAGGAAAAAATATCTTGCTTATAATAAAAAATATCTCCGTGATAGTAAAAACTTTCTCGGAGATAATCGCTGCGATCTTATATGCGCGTCAATCATTTCAGTAAATGTCAAGTCATTTTGTGCAATGCCGCTCTAATTCCACAGAAATTAAATTCATAAAGTCAAGGTCAAAGCGCAATTTTCAAGTAGGCAAACGGCCTTAGTAAGAGAAAAGCGTTAATTTTGCAAGAGATTATACAATATAATATATGACACGGATAATTTTGAAAACGCTCGCCTGCGCTATGTGCTTCGCGATGTGCGGGCTGACCGCTTGTAAGGATAACAAGAAAGGAGAGGCACAAAGCGAAAAGCGCATGGAAATGGAACAGCGTGCGCAAGGCTTTCTAGCCGATGCGCGTAAATCGTTGGCGCAAAACGACTTCGCTGCAGCTCGTCAAAGCATCGAGCAAATGCGCAAGGACTGCTATCTCGCCCTCACAGGGCGCAGGCAGGGCATCTTGCTCATGGATTCAATTGACTGTGCTGACGCTCAGCAGCAACTCGTGAAGCTTGACAGCCTCGTGCGCCAAAATCCCAACGATGCCAATCTTGCCGAGCAGTTTGAAGAGAAATGCAAAGAGGTGGATTTCTATAAAAAGAAAATCGTGCACGACCGTAAGGCTATGCAGCAGGAAATGGGAGATTTGTAAAACTAAGACAATGCGAGTTTAGTAAACAAGTATACTCCTTTACTTGTCTACTGGTTTACTAAAACACATCTCTGTCTCGTCTACTCGTTTACTTGTCCACTCGTCTACTATAAAAAATATCCAATGACACTTTCTTTGCAAGAAAAATTCCGCGCGGAACTGAATGAAAAGCAATTCGAGGCCGTTTGCTACGACGACGGTCCCTCACTCGTAGTGGCTGGAGCTGGTTCGGGCAAGACACGCGTGCTGACCTATAAGATTGCATGGCTTATCGCCAACGGCGTGGAACCATGGCGCATTCTCGCCCTCACGTTCACCAACAAGGCGGCACGGGAAATGAATGGGCGTATTGCCGCTATCTGCGATGCCAAGAGCGCAAATGCCGTGTGGAGCGGCACGTTCCACAGCCTGTTCAGCCGTATCTTGCGCATAGAAAGCGAGCCCGTGGGCATTCCGCACGATTTCACGATATACGACTCGAGCAACACGCTGAGTGCCATCAAGAAAATCGTGAAAGACCTTGGCCTCGACGACAAGGCATATAAAGCCTCTGCCATCGCCGGGCGCATATCGAAAGCCAAAAATCTTTTGCAGTTGCCCGCAGACTATGCCGCTGACAAAGACAGCCTCGACCGCGACCGCCGCAACGGAGTGGGCGAGCTGTGGCGCATTTACCAGATGTATCAAGACCGTCTGCGCGTGGCCAATGCGCTCGATTTCGACGACATTCTGCTCTTTACCCACCGCCTGCTCTTCCAAAACGAAGAAGTTCGCAACAAATACCGCGAGCGGTTTTCGCGTATCCTTGTGGACGAGTATCAGGACACGAATATGGCGCAGTTGCAAATACTCCGCCTGCTCACCACGCCCGAGTCGCGCATCTGCGTAGTGGGCGATGATGCGCAAAGCATATACGGATTTCGCGGGGCAGACATCACGGGAATTCTTAATTTCACGAAACATTACCCAACGGCGCACACCGTGAAACTGGAATGTAACTACCGTTCAACCAGCACCATCGTGGAGGCCGCCAACAGCGTGATACGCCACAATCGCGAGCAGATCTTCAAGCAGGTCTATGCTGCCGCTCCCGGCGAGGGCAATAAAATAAAACTCATCAAGGCAGACTCTGATAAGGACGAGGCACGACTCGTGCTGCAAGAAGTGGAGCGGCTGCATTTCCGCGAACACGTGGACTATCCAGAAGTGGCGATTCTCTACCGCACCAATGCGCAGAGCCGTTCGCTGGAAGAAGCCTGCCGCCGAAACGGCATACCATATAAAATATATGGCGGCATGTCGTTTTACGGCCGCAAGGAAATCAAGGACGTGTTGGCGTACTTGAGCCTGGTGTGCAATCCCGACGACGACGAAGCCTTTCTCCGTGTGGTCAATCTCCCGGCAAGGGGCATCGGCGCCACGACTATCAACCGCTTGCGTGCCCATGCCATAGAACTGCGCAGCAGCCTGTGGCAGGCGTTGAACGGCGCGGCAGCCATTCCCTCCCTATCCAATGCGGCGATGAAGAAACTGCTCGACTTTCGCGACCTCATCGCATCTTTCAGAGAGAAGATTTCGGAGGCGAGCGCCTATCAGCTCACGGTGCAAATACTCGAGCAATCCGGCATGACCGCCATGTTTGCAGCCGACAAGAGCCCCGAAGGGCAGGCGGCTAAGGACAACATCAATGAGTTCCTTAGTTCCGTTTACAGCAAGGAACTCGAAGTGCAGCAAACCGAAGGCGGCACGCTGCGCCTGATGGACTTTATGTCGTACGTGTCGCTCCTTACCACGACCGACGAGGAAAGCGATGCCGACGCGGCGCACATCAACCTCATGACCATACATGCTTCAAAGGGACTGGAATTTGATGCCGTATTCATCACTGGTATGGAGGACGACCTTTTTCCTTCTTCCTCTGCCCGCCTTTATCCCAAAGAGATGGAAGAGGAGCGACGCCTTTTTTACGTAGCCCTGACCCGCGCCCGCAAATACTGTATATTGACCCACGCTGCCAACCGCTACGTTTACGGGCATATGGAAATGGCCAACCCGAGTCCGTTCCTCGATGAAGTGGATCCGCGTTACATAGAACGTACCGGTTCGCGTTCTGGCATTTCCCGCACCACAGCCTCCCTGTTTGGCGGCACAAATGACTTTGCGGCGCGATACCGCCAAAAAGCCTCGCCACAACCGTCTTTCCCCAAATCGCGCTTTACACCTTTGGGCAGCCGCCCGGCACAGCAAAGTCCTGCGCCTTCAACCCCGGTAGCACAAACTGCCTGCGGCGTGAAACCCGGCAGCGTCATTGTGCACGAGCGTTTCGGGCGCGGCACAGTGGTGGGCATCGACGGGGTGGGCGACAGCACCAAGATACACGTCCATTTCGAGGCATCTGGCGACAAGAAACTCTTGGTAAAATTCGCCCGCTTCCAAATTATTAGTTGACTTATTGCCAAAAATCGCCCTTCCGCCCCGCATATATCCAATAAAAAGCCTTATCTTTGCACTTGCAAAAGAGCAAAACGCCATTTGCACGGGGTGTAGCGCAGTCCGGTTAGCGCACCTGCTTTGGGAGCAGGGGGTCGAAGGTTCGAATCCTTTCACCCCGACAAAACAAATAAAGCCGTTGAAAATTAGCAATCTGCTAAAATTTTCAATGGCTTTTTTATTTCTAAAACGCAATTTGGGAACTTGAAATTTTGCACTATTCAGCACTATTTTGCACTATCACGTGGCAAAATCCTTGCAAATTCCTTGCAAGGGTGGCCGCTCATACAACACACTTTCGGTTCTCCGTTCTCGTCTACTACTATTGAGCAGTTTATTTCCAAAAGTTCCAAGAGTTTCTTACCTTTGTACCCGTACAAGGTAGTAGGCTTAGTGCCGGACGTTGCGTCAAAACCTTATATTTTTTGCCAATTAGATATAAAATAAGAGGCTATGCCGCGCGGCATAGCCTCTTGAAAATTTCTGTTGTCGGCTTTTAAGTCAAGCCTGATTTACTTCAACTCGATGTTGATGTCCTTTTCAGCCTCGCTCGTAGCGATTTTGTCTTCGCGGAGCAACCAGCCGAGACCGAGGTACAAGTCCTTGTCGCACTTCACCTTAGTGGCCTTCTTCAAATCTTTACCTGTCATGGCGCCGTTTTCATTGAGGGCTGTCCAAATTTTACCGGCGATTTCGCCTACTTTTTCCTGTAACATAACGTCGTTAGTTAATTAAAATAATACCTATTAGTCTTTCTTTTTTTGTAAGACGCTGCAAATTTACGACTTTTTATCAGATTATCAAAGGTTTATGCCGAGAAACTTGCATTTTCTCATAAGAAAAGCGTATTTTTGAGTATAAAATGGGGCTTCTTTCGCGGTTTTTTCTGTATGTTTGCATAAGAATAATCTATTGCAGATGCTCTCCATTCTCATTCCCAATTATAATTACGATTGTTCGGAATTGCTTTACGCGCTTTCGGCACAGTGCATTGACTTCAAGCAGGCAGCCGGAGGGGCAGACGGGCCTTTCGATTATGAAATCATCGTGGGCGATGACGGTTCTACCGATGCCAAGGCGCTGTCCGGCGTGCGCGACACGGCGGCATTTGTCGGGGCGCGGCTTTTGGAGTTGCCCGTCAACGGTGGCAGGGCGCGTATGCGCAATGCCTTGATTGAGGCGGCGCGTATGCCCTATCTGCTGATTTTAGACAGCGACATGCTGCCTCGCACCTCCGATTTCCTCAAAAAAATGTGGGCAGAGCGCAACAAGGCCGACGTGGTTTGCGCCCGCCTGGTCAATCCTCTGGAAATCCCCGTGGGCTGCGAATTGCGCGGCAGATACGAGCAAGCCTTTGAACCGAAGCGCACGGCGGAGTATCGCAACGCACGCCCTTTTTCCTCCATCGCCACTTACTGCCTGCTGATGCGCCGCGCCGCACTCGGCGACCTGCGGTTTGACGAATGTTGCACGGAGTACGGCTACGAAGACGTGCTGTTCGGTCAGGAACTGCGCCGACACTACATAAGTATCTACCACACCGACGTGCCCATCCTCCACACCGGTATCGACAGCAACGAGAGTATCTTGAAAAAGACGGAGGCCGCCATGCGTACCCTCACGAACATTGCGCCCAAACTGGACGAACTGCCCGGCGCCGCGCTCTATTATAATGAGTTGAAGAAGAAGGGTATGGATTGGCTGCCGTCTGTAGCCTATCGCCTCTTTGGCGGCATGATGCGCCGCAATTTGCTCGGCCGCCGTCCCTCGTTAAAGATATTCCACTTGTATAAACTCTGCTACTTCGCCTATCTGATGCGGAGGTAAAGGGAATATAGTTTCCGATTAAGATTTGTCTAACCATTATAAATAGCCGCATCATGATAGAACTTCCTGGCGTAGACCCTAAAATGATTGCCAATAATATAGAACCTTTTGAACCGACCCATCCCGGCGAACTCATTAAAGACGAGATAGAGTATCGGCATATTTCGCAACGGCAACTGGCTGCGGAAATGGGCGTGTCTTATACCGTGCTCAACGATATTATCAACGGCAAGCGCGCCGTTAACACTAAGTTTGCCTTGCTTTGCGAGGCTGCACTCTCCGTGCCTGCCTATGTGCTGACCGGTTTACAGGCAGACTATGATATGCAAATGGCAAAGCGCGATAAGTCGTTTCTTGATAAATTAAAGAGCATCAAAAAGATTGCAGCTGTGCTTTAACTCCCTGAATCATACTATGGACTTATTTGCCACGCCCAACGACACCGAACGCATTCTCTTTCTTCGCAAAGAGCTGAACCGCCACAATTATAATTATTATGTGCTCAACGCGCCCGAGATTTCCGACCGGCAGTTCGACGACATGATGCACGAATTGCAGGAACTCGAAGAGCGGCATCCCGAGATGAGCGACCCCAACTCGCCGACGCAGCGCGTAGGCAGCGATCGCTCCAACGATTTCGAGCCGGTGACGCACAAGCGCCCCATGCTCTCTCTGGGCAACACCTATTCGCGCGGCGACGTGCAGGCGTTCTATGAGCGCGTGGCGGAGGGTCTGGGCGGCGAGCCGTTCGACATCTGTTGCGAATTGAAGTTCGACGGCCTGAGCATCTCGCTCCTCTATGAGCACGGCAGGCTCGTGCGCGCCGCCACGCGCGGCGACGGCGTGCAGGGCGACGACGTTACAGCCAATGTGCGCACCATACGCACCGTACCCCTCGCCCTTCCCGAGGGAATGGACTACCCCGACGAGTTTGAAATTCGCGGAGAGGTGCTGATGCCGTGGGAGAGCTTCGAAAGGCTCAACGCCGAGCGCGAAAGGCGCGAAGAACCCCTCTTCGCTAATCCGCGCAACGCCGCCTCCGGCACGCTCAAGAGCAAGAAGTCGGCAGCTGTGGCGCAGCGCCGCCTCGATGCCTACCTATATTATTTATTGGGTGACGCGCTCACCGCCCAAACCCACTATGAGCGCATGCAGCAAGCGGCGCGCTGGGGCTTCAACGTATCGCCCACGGCAAAGCTGGCGCATTCGCTGCAAGACATCTACGACTATATAGATTATTGGGACGAGGCGCGCCACTCCCTGCCCTTTGCCACCGACGGCATTGTGCTCAAAGTGAACGACCTGCGCCAGCAGCAGCGGCTGGGCTACACGGCGAAAAATCCGCGTTGGGCCATTGCCTATAAGTTTCAGGCCGAGCAAGCCGTGACACGCCTGCTCGACGTGACGTTCCAAGTGGGGCGCACAGGTGCCGTCACGCCGGTGGCGAACATGGAGCCCGTGCTGCTTGCCGGCACCACCGTGCGCCGCGCTTCGTTGCACAACGAAGACATCATCCGCCAGCTCGACCTCCACATCGGCGACATGGTGCGCGTGGAAAAGGCGGGCGAAATCATTCCGCAGATAGTGGGCGTGGCAGACGTTGCGGCGCCGGACAGTGCCACCCATCGGGGGGCTGCCGTGCAATTTGTCAAGACTTGTCCCGAGTGCGGCGCAACGCTTGTGCGCTACGAAGGCGAGGCGGCGCACTATTGCCCCAACGACACGGCCTGTCCGCCGCAAATAAAAGGGCGCATAGAGCATTTCATCAGCCGCGAGGCGATGAATATCGACTCTGTCGGGCCGGAAACCGTAGACGACTACTATGAGCGCGGCCTGATTCGCGATGCAGCCGACCTTTACCGCCTCACCGTCGAGCAGCTTATGGGCAACGACGGCTCGCGCCGCCGCTCCGCCGAAAAAGTAATAGCCGGCATACGCCGTTCGCTCGACGTGCCGTTCGAGCGCGTGCTCTTTGCCCTCGGCATCAGGTTTGTAGGCAAAGTGGTGGCCAAGACGCTTGCCCGCCGCTTCGGCTCTTTGGACGCCCTCCGCGCGGCCTCGCTCGACGACCTCATGCAGACCGAAGGGGTGGGGCAGGCCATTGCAGAGAGCGTGGTGCGCTATTTTGCCGATGAGCGCAACCTTGCCTTCGTGGCGCGGCTCGCCGAGGCCGGCGTGCGCATGGAGGCAGAGCAGACTGCCTTGCAGTCAACGGCACTGGAAGGCATGAGCATCGTGATTAGCGGCACCTTTGCCCGCCATTCGCGCGAGGAATACAAAGCCCTCATCGAAGCCCACGGCGGCAAGAACGTGGGCAGCATTTCCAAGAAAACCTCTTTCATTCTCGCTGGCGAAAATATGGGACCCTCGAAACTCGAAAAGGCCTCGAAACTCGGCGTTCCGCTTAAAACGGAAGAAGAATTTTTGCAGATGATTGAAGGCTAAACCTCCTTACGTTACCCTTCTTCACAAGGCTTTTCCCATTCTCCAAAAAAACATATCTTTTTATAATAACTCTACTCATACAAATCATCTCATTATGGAAACAAAAGACAAAGTATTGGAAACAATGAAGCAGGCCGGCGAACCTTTGAACGCCGGCAAGATTGCCGAACTCAGCGGCCTTGACCGCAAAGAAGTAGACAAAGCCATGAAGCAGCTCAAAGAAGAAGGGGCTATCGTTTCGCCCGTGCGCTGCAAATGGGAGCCGGCAAAGTAACGGCGGCATACATTATAATATACGTTGAGCGGCAAGTCCTTATTTGTGGGCTTGCCGCTCGATGTATTCTTCCTTTGCCTCCGCCGCTATGCGCGTTTCGGAATCATCTATGCTGTAAGGCTTCGGCTTGCGGTCGTCGAGAAAAATCTTGTTGAGCGTATAGGCGAGGCCCGCGAGCGTGGCTTGCCGCCGCTTGGGTTTCAGCTGGCATTCCCAAATCGTGATGCAATGCCAGCCCATTTGCGCCAACTGCTGCTGCACGGCTTTGTCGCGCTCTTGGTTGCGGCGTATTTTCGGAATCCAATAGTCTTGGTTCGACTTAGGCGTTTGATAATACTTGCAGTCGCTGTGCCCGTGCCAAAAGCAGCCGTTCACGAAAATGCAGACGCGGTATCTGCGCAGCACGATGTCGGGCTTGCCGGGCAGCCGCTTGTGGTTGAGCCGATAGCGGTAGCCGAGACTCCAAAGGAATTTGCGCACAATCAGCTCGGGCTTCGTGTCTTTGCAGCGATTGGCCGTCATGGATTTGCTTATGTTGCTCGGGGTAGGCATTTGGTAGCGGGGATTTTATTAAATACAGCACGCTGCACTGGGGAAATACATATTATTATCCAGTGCAGCGTGCTTTTGGCGTATTACATCAGACGGTAGTCCGAACTGCTCCTTAATATTCTTCCCACGACTTGATGTCGAGTTGCTCCACGCCGAGGGTGCAGAAAGCGTAGATGAAAGCGGAGGCGAGGCGGGCGTTGGTGATGAGCGGGATGTTGAGGTCGATGGCGGCGCGGCGTATCTTGTAACCGTTGGTCAGCTCGCCGGCGGTGAGGTTCTTGGGGATATTCACCACCATGTCCAACTCGCGGTTGTGGAGCATGTCGAGTGCCTGCGGCTGCCCCTCTTCCGTGGGCCAGTACACGCGGGTATTTTCAATGCCGTTCTCGGTGAGGTAGCGCGACGTGCCGTCGGTGGCAAAGAGGCGGTAGCCGTGTTCCACGAGAATCTTGGACGCTTCGAGCATCTCGGCCTTGCGCTTGCCGTCGCCCGTGGAGAGGAGGATGTTCTTGGCGGGGATTTTGTGGCCCACGGCAATCATGCTCTTCAAGAGGGCGGAACGCGCGTCTTCGCCGAGGCAGCCTACCTCGCCCGTCGAGGCCATGTCCACGCCGAGCACGGGGTCGGCTTTTTGCAGGCGGCTAAACGAAAATTGCGAGGCTTTCACACCCACGTAGTCGAGGTCGAAGAGGCTCTTGGCGGGCTTTTCGACGGGCAGGCCGAGCATAATGCGCGTGGCGAGGTCGATAAGGTTGATTTTGAGTACCTTGCTCACGAAGGGGAAGGAGCGCGAAGCGCGGAGGTTGCACTCGATGACCTTGATGTCGTTCTCGCGGGCGAGGAACTGGATATTGAACGGGCCGCTGATATGCAGTTCGGCGGCGATTTTCTTGGAAATCTTCTTGATGCGCCGCGCCGTTTCCACGTAGAGCTTTTGCGGCGGGAACTGAATCGTGGCATCGCCGGAGTGAACGCCAGCAAACTCGATGTGTTCCGATATGGCGTAGGCGATGATTTCGCCGTCGCGCGCCACGGCATCCATTTCCACCTCCTTGGCGTGCTGCAAGAAGCGGCTCACCACGACGGGGTGCTTCTTCGACACGTTGGCTGCGAGTTGCAGGAAGCGTTCCAGTTCTTCCTCGTTACTGCATACGTTCATCGCCGCGCCGGAGAGCACGTAGCTGGGGCGGACGAGCACGGGGAAGCCTACGCGGCCGATAAACTCGTTGATATCTTCCATCGAAGTGAGTGCGCTCCACTCGGGCTGGTCCACGCCGATGCGTCCGAGCATCGCGGAGAACTTTTCGCGGTCCTCGGCATTGTCGATGTAGCGGGCCTGTGTGCCGAGCAGGGGAACGTGCTGCTCGTCGAGGCGCAGTGCGAGGTTGTTGGGGATTTGGCCGCCGGTGGAAACGATTACGCCGTAGGGCGTTTCGAGGTCGAGGATATCCATCACGCGCTCAAAGGTCAGCTCGTCGAAATAGAGGCGGTCGCACATGTCGTAGTCGGTTGAAACCGTCTCGGGGTTGTAGTTGATCATAATGGAGCGGTAACCCTCGCGGCGAATGGTGCCGAGTGCCTGCACGCCGCACCAGTCAAATTCTACCGACGAGCCGATGCGATAGGCACCCGAACCGAGCACCACGACACTCTTCTTGTCGTTTTCAAACTCAATGTCGTGCGCCGTGCCGCTATATGTGAGGTAGAGGTAGTTGGTCTGTGCGGGATATTCTGCG
>JALFJC010000003.1:0-25902 GCA_022775595.1 Bacteroidales bacterium
ATTCAATGGAGTTAAGTCGTATATCTCATATGAGAACACTCGCTTCATTGTGTTCTGGTCGAAGAATCCACGTCCATTGTTGCCGTATTTGCATATTCTCAAAGAGCGCAATATTAAGTGCTACGTTCAATATACTTTAAACGACTATGGGCAGGAGAAACTTGAAAAGGTGCCTTCTCTCGCCACACGTATAGAAACATTTAAACTGCTTGTCGAACAACTCGGAAAAGGAGCAGTAATCTGGCGGTTTGACCCTATGATACTGACGGACGATATATCTGTGGCTGATTTACTTCAGAAAGTAAAAATTATCGGTGACCAGCTGAAGGATTATACCGAGAAGCTAGTTTTCAGCTATGCTGATATTGCCATGTATCGGAAGGTAAAACACAACCTCGAAGTCAATGGCATACCATATCATGAGTGGGAAATCGAGCAGATGGAAGAGTTCGCCGACAAACTTTCAGCCTTGAATCGTGAACGTGGATGGAACTTCCAACTGGCCACATGTGGAGAGAAGATAAACATCTCGAAACATGGCATTGAGCATAATCGCTGTGTTGATGGTGACCTCATTGCTCGCTTGGCATATGATGACAAGCAGCTTATGGATTTTATGAAAATCAAGATAGAGGATATGCCAACTCCGACACTGTTTGGTGACTTGGAAATTCCAGAGGGGGCAATACGTTTGCCAAACAATCGTTATTTCCTTAGTACACATAAAAAAGATGCTGGCCAACGGCAGTTTTGCGAGTGTATGGCATCGAAAGATATTGGCGAATACAACACATGTCCACATCTTTGCGAATATTGCTATGCCAATACAACCAAGCAACTGGCTCTACAGAACTGGCTGTGTCATAAATGCAAACCTTATTCAGAAACAATAACAGGGCGATGAGTTATATATCTGACATTCAACAAATCAGGAATCTGACGATAAATGATATTGTCAGCACGGCGGTAAAGTATCTTCCCACTCGATGGAAAGAAAGACCGTGGGCATTTTGTGATGAACAAGGGCGACACCTCAATCGTGGCACAGCCATCCTTGAAACAGAAGAGCAATGTCTCGCATACTTGGCTGCTTACGGCAAGATGCACGCCCACAAATTGCAAAGGGCATTAGACGACGAAAAGTTTCCGTTCCATTACCTAAAGGAGGGATTTGAGGTTTACGATTGGGGGTGTGGTCAAGGATTAGGAACGATTGCCATTGTTGAATGTTTGCGAGGAAAAGGTTTGCTTAATCATTTGAAGCGTGTCTATTTGGAGGAACCTTCTGACATGGCGCGTTCCAAAGCACTGATACATGTCAATCAAACTTTAAATGAGACTAAAGTAGAAATTATTGAGAACAGCAAGTTCCTACCATCTGACAAAGATGGCGACAATGCCATTACCTCAATAGACGTTAAGGCTCAATGTGCCATTCATATCTTTTCAAATATACTTGATATTGAAGAAGTGAGCCTAAAGAAAACTTCACAATTGGTGGCTTCTTCAGGAACTCGCCACATCGTTCTATGTGTTGGTCCTGCAAAACGAAGTGATTGCAGGATTTCTCAGTTCCTTAAATATTTTAAAGGTGAAAATGTAAATGTCTTTACCGCTTATAGCGAAGTGAACTTTGGTCAACTACCTAATAAACACAATTATGGCTGCTTCATTAGGAGTTTTACTTTCTGTTTAGACTCTGCGCAGACTGTATTGCAGAAATTCACCTATTTCGCTCCAATTCAACTATTTGCTTGCTACTCGGATTGCATATCGAATGAGTGTACTGACAAAAGTTCGTTTGAATTATTGGCACCATTCGACATGTCGGCTCACAAAAGCGAAAACCCTGTGTTCGCTCTCGCAAGCAACTTAATATCTCGTGGCTATGAAACATTTGCAAGCAACAGGATATATCAAGCAATTTCTAACTTGAAAGGAAATAATCGTAGAAATGCTCTCATAGCAATAGCTCGTTTGCAAAAGACTCTGGCGGAAATGCTCATGTCTGAAAGAGCTGATTTGAATAAACGTGAGTGGAACATTATCGTACTTGAAGATGAAACAGACATTGCACGTATAGCAATCGAGGATTTCTATGAGATGTATCATCATCTTATTGCACTGACAGAAGACTATTCATATCTAAAACTGCCAAAGTTTAACCTTTTCAATGATAAAACAGCTGACACAGTTATTATATACGACGCCGTTTTTGATATTTCAATTTCAAAAAAATGTGAACCAGACAAAGTCGCTTTATGCAATTATTGTGTTCAGAATGATTGCTATTTTGTAATTCGTTCCTCTCGTAACATTTATGATGAAAGAACTATATATACGTCAGAGCGTATCAAATACAAGCCTCTCGTCACACGTGACAACCAAGGCAAATATAATTCTATTGAAGAAAATGTTGCTCACCTTCGTTACTTCCTCAACCTATTATTTCGAAAGCAGGATTTCCGCCCAGGGCAATTACCGATACTTAATCGTGCTTTGCAGTTAAAGAGCGTTATCGGACTGCTTCCTACTGGAGGAGGTAAGTCGCTAACCTATCAGCTGGCAGCAATGTTGCAGCCAGGTATTACACTTGTCATAGACCCATTACGAGGGTTAATGAAGGATCAATATGATGGTTTACGAAGAACTGGCATTGACTGTATTTCATACATAAACAGCGATTTGGACAAAAATGAAAAATGTGAGAACGAAAGAAAACTGACCAACTCGCAAGTCCAAATTCTTTTCCTTTCTCCCGAAAGGCTAAGCATCCATAAATTCAGAGAGACTCTCCGTGCGATGAATGAATCTTGTGTGTATTTCGCCTATGGAGTTGTTGATGAGGTACACTGTGTGTCTGAGTGGGGACACGATTTCCGACTGGCTTATTTACACTTAGGAAGGAATCTTTATAACTACGTTTTGCCAAAATCTGTTGATGGCAAGGATAATCATATTTCGCTTTTCGGCTTAACAGCAACTGCCTCTTTTGACGTATTGGCCGATGTGGAACGTGAATTATCTGGTGTGAGTTCTTATTCACTGGAAGAGGATGCCACTGTAAGATATGAGAACACAAATAGGCTGGAACTACAATACTATGTATATAACGTAAATGCAGAACAAGCAGAAAACGAACGTGAGGTCGGGGGAATAAAGCAAAATGCATTATTAGATGCCATAAAAGATGCTACAAAAAAAATCAATGAAATACAGAGCAAGGAATATGTTGATGAAATATGTACACGTTTCTTGAAGCGTGAGAACATAACGGACAGCGATAAGGAAACTGAGATTTATGAGACGGACTTATCAGTAAATGTACATGATAATTGGTTCGCTCACGACCACAGCACGGAAGCGGCAATAGTCTTTTGCCCAAGAAAAAAGCCAAATGTTAGAGAGTTATATGTTGATGGTGTTGCTACTCATTTGCAATCGCAGGGACTTAAATATATTGCAACATACAATGGCGGGGCTGATACAAAAAATCAAGATGTTTTTTTGTCTGGTGAAAAGAATCTGATGGTCGCCACAAAGGCATTTGGCATGGGAATTGACAAGCCCAATGTACGCCTTACCATTCACCTAAACTATCCAAGTTCACTTGAATCATTTGTTCAGGAAGCTGGGCGTGCTGGTAGAGACAGGAAAATGGCTCTTGCAACAATTATGTACGCTCCAAAAACATTCTATGCAAAGAATGTAAAAACGAATACTGGGGGACAATTTTCATCTGATTATCAGACCAACAAGTTCTTCTATGACAGTAATTTCTTGGGTGAAGACTTTGAACTCTTTGTTATGAAACTTCTGATGGACACTCTTCAGGTAAGAATAAGTAATGAGGAGTTTTACGGCATAGAAGATGTAACAATCAAACCGACAAATGGTATTATTAAGTTTATCAATAGATATGAACATGGACAGACATTAACTTATTACTTGTCTTACAGGGAGCAGGATGAAGTACTGGATAGATATAACCAGATACTTTTACAGCATAACATGCCTGTTTTTGATACACCCAATGCGCGAAAAATAAAGACAGCACATGGTTTTTTTCATATAAATACCTATGGAAAAACTATATATAAAGATGCTATACAAAAGGCAATATATAGGATGTGCGTAATTGGATTGATTGATGATTTTACTGAAGACTATGCACAATGCACATTCAGAGTAACTACCGTCTGCCACGAAGATAGCCATTATTATGAGTGTCTAAGGCTCTACTATCGAAAATACTATTCAGAAGAGAGAACGGACGATATGATGGAAGAAGTGAAATCTCTGGCTGTTACCGAGGGAGCAATAATGGCATGTCTCAAACACTTGACGTCCTTTATCTACCGTAGCATAGCACAGAAAAGAGCTCGTGGAATTCTTGATATGGAGCAGTTCTGTAATATGGCCATCAATTCTGGCAAGAATTGGCTTGAAACAAATGAAGACTTAAAGGACTTTATTTATTTCTACTTCAACTCAAAATATGCTCGTGAGCATTTCGAGACATATGATTCTAATCTTAATAAGGATGTTCCTTATTCACTGAAGGATGATACAAACACAGACTTACACTCAGAAACTGAAATAACAAGTTTTGAGTTGGTCAAGAAATACATGCGTGTTGTTGATCCTGAAATTGTAAACAATGACTCGCAGACAGACAATGTTAAACATCTTCAAGGTGCAATACGCCTCATTCGAAGGTCTATTGTAGAAATGAATCCTGTGTTGAACCTTCTGAATATCTTCTGCATTCTATTTATTGGTCAACAAGACAATGAATTGCTTGAAGAAGAGATTTGTAACGACTACGAAGCGGTAGTTGAATACTATTCGAAGAGGGGTAATACAAGAGTGCTGGATGAATATGCAAATCTTCTTGTCAAGCATGCAGCTCTTGATGATTCAACTAAAGATTACTTGCAGAAATTGTATAAATTCATTTTAATCAAACAGCATTCTTTAGAACTTAAACTTTTTGTATCTCAATATATTCAATAACAATGATAGACGATAAAATCAACAAGGCTTTAACAGAATTGGAAGCCAACCTCAGAAGCGTTAGGTCTGCAAATGAACAAGTAAACAATACCGTAAATGCCTATAAGGCACTTACTACAAGTACTACGGCCTATACTGGAAGCCTTTCTGCTGTCAAAGACAGCGTTGAAAAACTAGTAAAGGCTGTTGGAAATGACTACGATAATAAAGTTGCAGAATTTGATAAAGACCGCAATCAAATCGTAACATCGTGCAATCAAGTGATTCTGGATGTAAATCAGACAATACAAGATGCAAAACAAGCCTTTGACGACAACATAAAACAGATACACAATAAGTTTACTTATGTCCTCGTCCTAAACGGAATAATCCTTCTGACTATGATGTTACTACACTTCTTGGGTTGATAAAACATCTTCATAAATATGGGTAATTCGCAATCATACATATATCCCATTTTCTCCAGAGAAGAGGTGGGAATAAACAACAGTACAAAAAACGCAGGGCAGTGTAAAGGCTTATTTGCAGATACTCACAATGAGATAATAGATGCATTCTGCGGAAACGGATTTTTCGTTGGCGATTATTTTGTTACCGCAGCTCATGTCATATCTGCGGTCAAATTTCCGTTTATCATGATGCATGGTCAAGAATTTTTCTTAAAACAAACCGATGCCATAGTATGGCAGATAATGTCAGAAAATTTATAGCCCCCGAATCACACGAATCTACACGAATGTTCCTGTCCTTTTTATTAATGGCGACCTGGTCGGTCGCCATTTTATCATTGGGTACGCTTCGTGTAGATTCGTGTGATTCGTGGGCAAGAAACGTTGTATTATTCTATTCTAACCATCCCAGCCAACTGCACGAAATAATCATTTGACCAAATATCAAGTTCCTTTGGATTGCGTACGAATGGCAATACATCTTCTTTCACTTGTTTTATATCAGCTGTAGAGAGACGCTCAATGAGTTTCTCTTTGAAAAACTTTGGAGTAATATCCTCATTGTTAAACTGCTTGCATCGTTCTGCCAAATGAGTAAAATCCAACGGAACATTATGGCGTACATACCATTCAAAGTCGTACCAATCACGACCTTTGACTCTATTCTTCCACACACGATAGGCCAGTGCGTGCATCTTGCCCGCAAACAAGTCGGGAAGTGTGAAACAACGGGTCATAAAAGAATGTGGCTGAAGCAATAGCTTTTGTTCTGTCTTGAAATTCAACGGAGGACAAGTATCCACTTCAATCTTTATCTTAATTGACCTCTCTGTCTGAAAAGTCACATCATACACATCGGTATTATCTTTAAGAAATGCCGATTCGACCTTTCCGAATTTTTTCTTATCTTTTTTCTTTATTTCAACCTCACGGCCTACCATTGCAAAAGCGTCAATGATAGCTGGAAAATATTTCGTAAAATCGAACTTGTCATCTGGCGCAAGCAGTGAGAAATCCATATCCTCACTGAAACGCTGCAAGCCATGAAAGATTCTAAGGCAAGTTCCGCCATAAAACGCAGCCGACTCAAAGAAGCCTCCTGCATACAGGCCTGCAAGTATCATTTGTTGGTTAACTTCAAATATAGCGTTTCGTTTATGTTGCTCCGTTGTTAAATCATAACGGGAGAGCATATTGTCGAATATTTCATTTCTCATCTTCTTAGGAATTTTAAAAGTGTTGAAATGGAATCAGCCTTTTTGCCTACATGAATATAATCTTCAAATATGGTTGCGTCCATATTATAAAACTCATCCATATCCATACGAATATCTTGCTCAAGATATGTCTCTACATCCTTCATATAGCGAAGAATGACTTTTGAGGAATTGGCAATCAAATCACACAAAGCTTTTTCCGGTGATGCAATAAGAAAAGCATAGTCACCTTTATTCATACACCTTACTCCTATCGGAAATGCCTTTCTTGAAATATATTTGTAGTCATAACTGCCTATTGGAGTTTGAAAGTTTCGGGGATGTTTTACGGTCATTGATTGATGAACATATACAGCCTCGGGGATAAGTCCATAGTATCGTAGTGCAGTAGACATTGAAATATACGAAGGTGTATAGAGATGATTGGCTATCAACTCACTCGAAAGAGTCTTTCCTGAATATTCGGGGTTGACCACATAAAGTCCTCGCTTCAGCCTGATGATAATCCCTTGCTTTTCGAGCAAGGTTACTTTCTTGTCAGCAGACTTAAGTTCCGGATATAACGATTCAATGATTGAAGTCGTTACAGGAATAGTTCCTATTTCAATTAATTTCCTTTCCATGCTGCAAATATAGCAACAATTTGAACAATAAAAGAAACAACACTTCTTTTTCTGTTCAGAATATTACTACTGAGGCAATCTTAAAAATAGCGACCGATATAACATATTTATTTCCTCGCGCGCGTATACGCAAAAAATACCCCCAAAAACTATACATACCCAGCACTAAGTGGCTTAACTTGCTGTAATTTAATAGGATAAAGATGTATAGTTTGGCCTTCAAACCCGTCACTAATGACGGGTTGTGTCTTGTACTGAAATAGGTTGACCATTTCCGTGTATAGTTGACCATATCCTAAAAAGGTCTATGTGTTTCAAGCGGCCGGGCATTAAATATCCTCGCACTATTTTGCCGAAAGTTAATAGTAAATTATATTTGCAGTAGCAAGATTTCGCTACTATCTCAATAGTATATGAGACTTTGATAGAATAAAACTTTAACGATTATGGAATATAAAGATAAAGTTGTTGTCGTGACAGGCGGTGCGCATGGCATTGGCAAATGTATTGCAGAAGAGTTTCGCAAGAGAGGTGCTTCGGTGGCAGTCATCGATGTGCGCGAGGGCGAGCACTTCGTTGGAGATATTTCCAAGAAAGAGGTGCTGGAAAATTTTGCCGATGATATTATCCATAAATATGGCAAAGTGGATTACATCGTCAACAATGCCCTGCCTTTGATGAAAGGGCTGGACGAATGCAGCTGGGAAGAATTTCAGTATGCCTTGGCCGTTGGCGTGACGGCACCATTCTATTTGGTCAAACTCCTCGCGCCACATCTCGCCGCAGGTGCCTCGATTGTAAACATATCTTCCTCACGCGACCGCATGAGCCAACCACAGACCGAAAGCTACACGGCGGCAAAGGGAGGCATTGCCGCCCTCACCCATGCCCTCGCCGTCACCCTGCGTGACAAGGCAAGGGTCAACTCTATTTCTCCTGGTTGGATTGACACGGAATTTAAGGACTACGATGGGCCTGACGCCGCTCAGCAACCGGCGGGCCGTGTAGGCAATCCGATGGACATCGCCAACATGGTGCTGTTCCTCTGTTCCGAAAAAGCCGGATTTATCACAGGCGAGAACATCTGCATCGACGGCGGCATGACCCGGCAGATGATTTATCACGGAGATTTTGGCTGGACATTTTCGGGCGCGGGCGAAGAAAGCTAATCTTTTTCATCATTTTTTCTTGCTACGCAAAAAGAGTTCGTTCTATTTTAGTAACTTCGCAGCCGATTTAATAAAACAAGAGAAATCCTATACTATATGTTACTGAACATACACATAACATTTCGCTCTTTTGCTCAGAGTTTTCGACGCTTTGAGCAAAGCAGTTATGTACATGCTTTAAGTACATCTTACACATACGGCATAGGATTTCCACAAATTCGTTTGCATAGTCTTTTCTATCGGGCTTCCTAAAATCGCGCCCAGAGATAAACAATACACTATTGGACTGTTGGGATTTCCTTGCCGGGAGATTCCAACTTTTTTATGCTAAAAATGAAAAATACTATGCCAGCAAATAAGAATGCCTTAATAAGGTACAAAACAATAGACAACTGTTTGAGAAACAAATACAGAAGATGGACGCTCGACGACCTTGTGGAAGCCTGTTGCGATGCGCTCTACGACATGGAGGGAATAACTAAAGGTGTGTGCGCCAGGACTGTGCAGATGGACATACAGATTATGAGGTCCGACAAACTTGGTTACAATGCTCCGATTGAAGTTTACGATAGAATCTATTACAGATATGCCGACCCTGATTACTCTATCACCGAAATGCCTTTATCGATAGAGGATTGCAAACTAATAAAGGAAGCGATTGTTCTCCTCGAAAACAAGAAAGATAAGAACAACGATGACACTATTAAGGTGCTTGACAAAGTGCAGAACAGGCTCAAATCCATTCTAAACTTTGTATAACAAAATGCATGAAGATACCACGGCACGGTCAGCATAAAAAGACCTCTTTTCTGCAGATGCAAGGAAAAGAGGTCTTTTTTTTGTGGGAACTTCAAATGGACTGCACAGCCAATACACAATTGAAGCATTAGGGAGTTTGATGGGAATCGAACCCACGACCACCAGAGCCACAACCTGGCGCTCTGCCAACTGAGCTACAAACTCCATGAGTTGAATTTGAAAGGCGAATATTTTTGTGTGGAGCCTCATGGAATTGAACCATGTTCTCTGGATTTTCAGTCCAGCGCATTCACCGAGTCTGCCAAAGCTCCAATTCTGTGACGAGGATGGGACTCGAACCCATAACCTGATACTTCGTAGGCACCTGCTCTAATCCAATTGAGCTACCTCGCCATTTGCGGAAGCAGAAGGATTTCGCTGAGAATCGCCTGACGCTCGGCATAATCCAAACAAGTTTGGCTTCTGCACTCGCTAAGGGCGATTTCGAACCTTCGGAACCTTGCGGTTCAGCACGTTAGCAGTGTGCCGGTTTAAGCCACTCACCCATACTTCCTTTGTTTTGACGATGCAAAAGTAATATAGGCGAATGAAGCCTTTTTTCGTAGCAAGAAAAAATATCGAAATAATCGATTGTTTTTTGTTTTTTTCCAATATGACAAATGAAGAACATAGAAAGAGGCCTCAAGAGTTGGGGCAAGTTATCGATTTTCTTAGCATACAGATTCTACTGTCATACGTGACAGGCTGCACGATCACGGAGAAAATTTATATTTGCTCGGAGATAATTTTTGCTAAGTCCGTGATATTTTTTATTCTCTGCGCAGAAAAAGTTTGTTACAAAGTTTGTAATATGCGTTACAAAGTTTCTAATACATGTTACAAAGTTTGTAACGGCTGTTACAAACTTTGTAACAAAAACTTTCTTATGGGATAGGGAAAAATATCAAGGAGGAAATAAAAATTTTCAAGGAGAAAACAAAAAATATCTGCGCAGACAAGAGATACTGTCTGCGTAGAGCGTGAAAACGGTCCTATATGATCGTGGATATTTGCTATGCAGATAATTGGTCTTAATGGGCATCTATTATAACGGCTGACGGATCTGCGGGCAAAATAGCGGCGGCTGCGTCCCTATTGGAACTTGAAGTAAGGCACGAGCCGCTTGAAATCTTTTTCGGAAAAGTCGGGGTTGTTGCGCAGGTCCGACCACGATTGCAGCGGACCGAATTTCTGGCGGAAGCGCACGATGGCGCGCACCTGCTCGTAGGAGAGATAGGGATGCCGCAGCAGGGTTTTGAAGTCAGACTTGTTCACATCGATTTGTCTCGGCGTTTCGCCCGCGCCAATCTCGAACCATTGCTCTATACCTTCGGGCAAATCGTCGATTTCGCGCAGCTGTGCCGTGCTGATGTAGCCGCCCAGCCGCTCGCGGTAGCGGCAAATCTGCGCCGCGCGGTAACGCCCTATGCCGGGTATGCGCTGAAGGAGCGTCGTGTCGGCGGCATTGAGCGACAGCACCGTAAGTTCGGCAAACTTTTCTGGATAGATGCGCCGCAGGCTGTCGCGCCGGCTTATATCTGCCACAAGGCTGTTTTTATTTTCCTCCGTAATCGGTGGGATGATGATATAAGGTCGCAATCTTTGAAACTCTTCTTCGGTCAAGCCATACAGACGATGGAAATCGTCGGCACTGCGCCAGCGTCCGCCCCTGCGGCGATATTTCAGCAGATTGCGCACCTGCCACGGTTTCAGCCCCACGCGCAGCAGCGTTGCCGAGTCTGCCTCGTTGGGATTAAAGGGAAAAGGCTCGGCTGCCGCGGTCTGCCCGCGCCGCGCGGCACGGTGCATGCTGTCGGCTCGCAGACTTTCCTCAAAGGCCGCCAGTTCCTTACGGTCGGCTTCGGAAATCTGGTCCTTTTCCGCATTGTTGCGTTCCGAAAGCCACCATCTGCCGGCGATGATGAGCAAAACAACAATGAGCAACACGCCAAAGGCGCGCTGCTCACTGCGGGAGATATGATATTTCTGCTTTATCGACACTGACTTAAATTAGATAATGCCTTGGGCCATCATGGCGTGTGCCACCTTCATAAAGCCGGCGATGTTTGCGCCCTTTACATAGTTGAGGTAGCCGTCGGTGCGTCCGTAGCGCAAGCATTGGTCGTGCACGGCCGCCATGATCTGGTGCAATTTTGCATCGACTTCCTCGGCCGTCCAAGAAAGGTGCATGGCGTTTTGCGTCATTTCGAGGCCAGAGGTTGCCACGCCGCCGGAGTTTACAGCCTTGCCCGGGGCAAAGAGTTGGCGGTGCTTGATAAAGTAGTCCACAGCCTCGGCGGTGCAACCCATGTTGCTCACCTCAGCCACACACTGCACGCCGTTTGCCACGAGTTGCTCGGCATCTTGCAGGTTCAGTTCGTTCTGAGTGGCGCAAGGCAGGGCAATATCTACCTTCTGCTCCCACGGCTTCTTGCCAGCGAAGAACTGGGCTTCGGGATAACGCTCGGCGTAAGGTGCCACGATGTCTTCGCCCGAGAGGCGCAGTTCGAGCATGTAGTCGATCTTTTCGCCGCTCACGCCCTTGGGGTCGTACACGTAGCCGTCGGGACCGCTCAGCGTTACGACTTTCGCGCCCATCTCGGTGGCTTTCTTTGCTGCGCCCCATGCCACGTTGCCGAAGCCGGAGATGGCCACCGTTTTGCCCTTGATGTCAAGGCCGTGCTCGGCAAGCATTTGATTTACAAAATAGAGTGCGCCGTAGCCGGTTGCCTCGGGGCGGAGAATAGAACCGCCGAAGTCGAGGCCTTTGCCCGTGAACGTGCCGGTATGCTGGCGCGTGAGTTTCTTATACATGCCATACATATAGGCTACCTCGCGTCCGCCCACGCCGATGTCGCCGGCAGGCACGTCCTGGTCGGGGCCGAGGTTGCGCCAAAGTTCGAGCATGAAGGCCTGGCAGAAGCGCATGATCTCTGCCTCGCTGCGTCCGCGCGGGGCAAAGTCCGAACCGCCTTTCGCACCGCCCATAGGCAGCGTGGTGAGGGCGTTCTTGAACGTCTGCTCGAAGCCGAGGAATTTGAGAATGCTCAGATTAACGGAGGGGTGGAAGCGCATGCCGCCTTTGTACGGGCCAATGGCGTTGTTGAACTGCACGCGGTAGCCGAGGTTTACGTGCGTGTTGCCGCGGTCGTCAACCCAGGGCACTTTGAAGGTAAAGATGCGGTCGGGTTCCACGAGCCGCTCGATGAGACTCACGCGCTCGAACTCGGGATGCTGGTTATAGATGTCTTCAATTGAGAGGAGCACTTCGCGCACTGCTTGCAAGTACTCTTTTTCACCCGGATGCTTTGCCTCCAGATTTTGCAGGATTAATTCGGTTTTCATGATATTAAGGATAATAACAAGGATTAGTAGACGAGTAAACGAGTAGACAAGTAAACAAGTCAATGTTGGTAGACGAGTAAACGAGTAGACAAGTAAACAAGTCCAGGCTCATTCATATTATATGCGCAAATGTAAGCAAAAAGCCCGCACTCCACAAACTTTTCAGGCTTTTAATATAAGAAAATCGCGAAATATTTGCTTTTTCTTGTCTTTTTGATAGAATTGGGGCGCTTTGCGTGCGCCCTTACTTGCTGTCTGTGTAGCCGAGGGTGCGGAGGAGGGGAAGGAGACGCTGGCGCACGTCGCCTTGGATAAGGATTTGCCCGTCCTTCTCCGCGCCGCCGGTGCAGAGCCGCTTTTTGAGTTCGCGGCTCAGGGAGCGCAGGTCGTCATCGCTGCCCACGAAGCCCTTGATTACGGTGACGGTTTTGCCTGCCCGCCCCGACTTTTCCAGTTGCAAACGCAAACGCTGCCGTTCGGGCGGCAGCGTTGCTATGGGGTCGTCATTAGTGTCGTCGTCGGTGGTGAACGCGAAGTCGGGATTGGTGGAATAAACCATTCCGAGGCGTTTCTTCCAGTCGTTGTCTTTCATCTTTCAGATTATTCCTTTTTGGAGAGTTTCATCAGTTGCTTGCCGTTCTCATCGTTCATGAAGATGTAGTTTCCGGCAAGGCGCAGATGCCTCGTCTTGGCAAGGGCATCGAGGAAAGGACGCTCCCACTTGGCGTCTTGGCAGAGCATGCGCGTGCTGCCAAGGGCGGAGAAGTCGGCCTTACCTGCTTGCAGGTCTTTCAGGTTGAACGAGCCCGTCAGGCGGTTGCAGCCCGTAAATCCGTAGATGCTGCCTTTCTTCGAGTCGAAGCCGATAAAGGGCGTTTCGCTCTCGCTCTGCGGCACTGCCTGCCCGTCGATTACCTGCGCATACCATTTTCCTTCGAGCAATTCGGCGGTTAGCGTGCGCTTGTGGCAAGCCACGAGTTCTCCGCCGCGCTCATCGGTAAGCACGAAAGCCTCTGCATTGCCCTTAGCCTGCTTGCACGAGCGCAGGGCTGCGTAGAGCTTTTGTTCCGTCTCGTTATCTGGGCAATAGCGCAAGGTAGTAATCATTTTCGAGAAATCGAGTTGCGCTCCCTTTTGTGGGAGGTCGGCAGAGAAAGAATTGCAGCCCGAATTGCCGTTCAGTTTGCCACTTTCAATGCTGAAATAGGGTGCTTTGGCGAGGTTGCTCACCGTTTCGCCGTTGATTTGTGCCACGTACCATTCGCCCGAGAGCGTTGCCAGGTCGAGGCTTTTGCTGCAACCGGCCAGCAGGCCGAGGGCGAGCAGGGGCACGATCAGTTTAATAGTTTTCGTCATCTTATTGTTCTTATAATTTTAGAATTTATATCCGATGGTAAGTATCACGTTGTTTCGTTTGAAGTTGACGCTCGTGGCGGCGAGGTCGTTGGTGATTGTTCCCGCCGTGGAATAATGGAAAGGATAGAAATCGCCCTTTTGCGTCTGATACTGATAGGCTGCGTCGGCATAGAAGTGCTTGCCTCGGTAGCCCAGGCCGAACGTGCCGCGATGCAGTTCGCCGAGGTTCACGTAGTCGGTGTAAGTTGCAGCGAGATAGGAGGGGCTGTCAGTGAAGAGGTTGAGGAAAGCGTCCTGCTTGTGCGGGGCGGACACGTAGTTGTAACCGGCGCGGAGGAACAGCCCTTTCGCTATCTTGGCTTCCGCGCCTACTTTGAACGTATGCACGCCTTTCAGGCATTCGTCAGCCTCGGTGTCGAGCGCATAGTCGCGCGTGCCGTTGTCCCAGCTGCTGTAATAGTCGTACGTGTTGTAGCGCACGTTCGTGGAACTATAATTTGCGAACTCGTATTCAAGGTCGAGGGCAAGTATATTTTCGATGGTAGTGGCTGCGCTGAGGTTGATGCGCCACGGCGTACGCAGTTTGTAGTCAATGGGGATTACGTCCTGCTCGTACTCAGTGTAAGCCGTTGCAGACCCGTCGGGATACCACGGCGATGTCATCATGAGATAATTGCTCTGCGTGAGGTTGTAGAACGTCGGCGTACTTACCGAAAAACCGATACGGAAGGGATTGTCCTCGATGGGGCGCACGATTACGCCGAACTTCACGTCCACGCCGTTGCCCGAGAGTTTCTCCTCGCTATTCATCTGGTACGGGCCGATATCTACGCGGTTACCGTTATCGTAGCCGATAATATTTTCGCCATACACCACGCCGCTTTTAAGGCTGATGTCGTAGCAGCCAATGGTCAAGCCGGCATAGACGCGGTCCTTGAAGTTGAAGGAAATGTTGAAGTCAAATGCATGAATGCCGCCCCACTGCGCTCTGCGGTAATTGTAGCGGCTGGCCTCGCTGGGCAGGTAGTTCACGCTTTTGCCGTCAGCGCTTTCCTCGGCATCAACCAGGTAACTCTGATAGCCGGCATAGCCCAGAGGGCAAACGTCATAACTTTCCTGCAACAGCCAACCTTCGCTGCCGCCATCGTAAAACAGGTTGTCCTGGGCGGCAATGTCGGCAATTTGCCAACTCTGCGAAAGTCCGCCATTAAGGTTGCCGCTGGCAGAGAGCGTGTTCTTGAAATTGCGGCGCTTCTGATAGTTGAAGCCGATATTCATAAAGCGAACGGTCTCGTTGCCTAATTTGCACGCATACACAAAGCCGAGCTGGTCGAACGAGGCGCGCGCCTTTTTCAAGTCGTAGAGTTCAATACCGTCGGGCTGCGAGGTGACGCTCGCCGTGATGGCGGCATCGCTCTTACGGTACAGGCCGATGGCGGCAGGGTTGGTGCCCATCGTGGAAAGGTCTGCGCCGAGTGCGTTCATGGCACCGCCCATACCCACATAGCGCGCCGTGCCGGTGAGGTCGTTGCCCGAGAGGGCTTCAAACTTGTAAACGTCCTGCGCCTCGGCGGCAAGTCCTGCCGAAAGCAGCAAGGCGGAAAGAATGTATTTCGATTTCATCGTAAAGTCGGTTTTTGAGATGATACAATATTATATATAGTAAACGAGTAGACAAGTAAACGAGTAGACGAGTAGGGGCGTTTTGCAAAACGCCCGCCTATCAAAACGCCCGCCCGAGTAGTCCCTTATCTGCGTCCGCCTCGGCTGCCTCCACTAAATCCGCCACGGCTACCTCCGCTGAAACCTCCGCCGCTGAAACCGCTGCGCGAGGGCGAGCTGCTGAAAGAAGAAGAGGAGCGTGAGGGCGTGCTCGGCGTGGAATAAGAACGGGAAGAACTATTGCTTCTGCGATTGCCGAGATTACCAGAGCGTGTGGTGCTCGTGCTCTGATTAGAATTGCCCGACGGCGTGGTAACCGTGCGGTTCACGGAGCGTCCGCCGCGCAGGTTAAGGTTGCCCGAGCGGCTCGGCGTAGAGCCGCTTGCGCCCGAAGTGCTTACCGTGCCGCGCGTGCCGCGAGCGTTGCCGCGCAAGCCGAGGTTGCCTGCCGTGGGACGGGCAGAGGGATACAGCCCAGCGCCACGGTTGCTGCCGCGCGTGCCGCGCGAGCCGTGGGCGGCGAAACCGCCGTTAGAGGGACGTGCGGGCACCCAGGAGTGATGGTGATGCAGCGGATACCATCCGTGATAATGGTGTCCCCACCACGGGTCGTAGCAATAGTAAGGCGACCAAGCCCAGCGGTCGTACCACCACCAAGAGCTCCATGCCAGACCGAAGCCCAACCCTACTGCCCACGTGGGCGTGTACCAAGGATTATAGTAAACGTCGTAGAAATCTATATAATAGGGACTGCTCACGTAAACGCCGGCACGCGGGCTGTGGAAGCGCACGATGCGCGCGGTGCAATCGCCGTCGGGCGCGTCGTCCACGGCCCATTCTTCTTCGTCAGCGTAGACCGTGTCTGTGTGCTGGGCAGCCAAGGCATTCGGGCGGCGGTTGTATTCATCGACATCGCGCAGTTTGAAATTGCCTTCTTCCCCCAAAGGCTCGCCTTCAAACGGGTCAGGAAAGTCGCCGATGCGTCGCCCAACGCCTTCCGCATAGGGGTCGTCGTCGGTAGTGACCTTGGTAGTCTTGCTTTTCTTTTTGGAAGGAACGAAATATACATCATCGTCCTGTGCGCTGCCTGCCATTGAGAATGAGGCGAGGAGTATGAAAATAAAAAGCTTTTTCATGACATTCGTAATTTAATAGTTTTGCCCCGACCGAAACATGGCGTAACCTATCAAAGTCCGGGCATATCGTATTGTCTGTAACGCAAATTTATGGTTTTTTCCCCGACTTCCCTACTTTAAACCCCGCTTTTAACGGCAGAAAAGCGCGTTTTTTCAGATTATTTGCAAATGGCGGGAGAAATAGTTGCCTTTTTCGCAAGTTTTTTAGAGTAAAAATTGTGCGCAGCCTTTTGGAAACTCCTCCAAGGCTGCGCACAATAATAATATGAAACGCCCTTACTGCTTCACTGCTCCCTCGGGCGCGGCTTCCTGATAGTGGAACACGTCCATAATAAGCGTTTCTGCGATAGAGGCAATCGTGTAATCCATCATCGAGCCCTTCATGCCCTCATCGAGACGCTTCACGGCGTCGCGGAGGTCGGAAGCCTGGATAAGCACGTTCTGCGAAGTCTTCTTTTCCGCACCGCTCTTCTCATCGAGCGTCACGAACACGAGCTTTGCCTTAAAGAAGCGGTCGGCACTCTCGTCGGTGCTCTCGAAGAGTTCGGCGTAGCGCACGCGCTTGATATCCGACACCTCGAACACGCCCGTCATGAAGGGCGTGATTTCTTCGATGATGCGACGCTCTGCCTCGGTGAAGTTGATGGCATCTACGAGATAGGGTTCGGTAACTTTCTTAACCGCGCCGTTTTCCTGCGTCTTTTCGTATTTTACCTTACATTCAAACCATTGGTTCATCATAATAATATGGAGTGTGAGTTATGAAGTGAATAAAAAAAGTTATCTGATTTTCAGCACGTCGCCTGGACGGGGCACGTAGTCGGGCGCACACTGATTGAGTTTGTAGAGCCTGTCGAGTCTGATAGCGTAAGTTTGCGAAATGCTGTGCATCGACTGTCCTGCCTGCACGACGTGGGTTTTAGAGGGGTGCTTGCGCGAGGCTTTCCGCTTCTTCTGTTCGAGGAACACGGGCGTGCCGGGCTGCGGTTCGCGGGTACGGTCGTCGTCATTATAGCGGCGAAGGCGCTTTTCCTTTGTCTTATACTTTTTTGCCAGCGAAGCATAGGTATCTCCCTCAACGGCAATCACATAAAGTACGCCGTTGCATTCGCGCAACCGCGCTATCTCGTCCGAAATTGCCGGCACTGCATCTGCCGCCGCCTCGCCGCGTTTCGGTTTATGGCCATGCTTTATCTTGTCATAATGGTGCAGGTTGTAGCGTTCGATAATGTCGATCAGCGAATAGGCATAGCGCGGATTGGTGGCATAGCCGCAGCGTTTCAGCCCGTGAGCCCACCCCTTGTAGTCGGTCATTTTAAGATTGAAGAGCGAGGCGTAGCGGGGCTTTTTCAGGAAAAGCGAATGGTCCTCGTAGCTTTCTTTTACCGAACCATACACGCGAAACTTTTCGTTGCGGGCATCGTCGTCTTTCAAAATATACGGCCCCGCCCACGACCCTCCTACTTTTATGCCGAAATGGTTGTTGGCGCGCCTTGCCAGATCTCCCTTGCCCGCTCCGCTTTCCAGCAAGCCCTGCGCAAGGGTGATGCTGGCGGGAATCTTGTGGCGGTGCATCTGATCCACGGCCAAAGCCGCATACCGCTCAATGTAATGCTGATAGTCAGAGCGTTGCGCATTCGCGAAAACGGCAAAAACGCCTAATAAAATCGTTGCTGCCTTTCGCAACGCACCATTATAAATATATACGTATGGTTTCATCTGATATAAATCTTCTTTCCTTTCCAGATATAAACGCCCCGCGCTTGCGGCTCTGCCGTCAGTCTGCGGCCATCCGGCGTATAAAGGTTGCAGTCATCTTTGGCGGCAGGATTTTGCTTAATATTCGGCAAACCGCTGAGCATTTGATTGATGCTAATGATGCTCGCCGCGGCAAACCGCAGGCGCGGCAGGGCGAGGTAAGCGCGGCCGCCTGTACTTACGAATGCCTCGCCGCCAGGGGCGCCCCAGGCAAAGACAGCCACGGCGGGATTGGCTTCATCGGAGGTCAGGCGATAGAACCAGCAAGGCGCATCGTCTTCGGAAGAAGTTATTTCCGAGTTCAACGCTCCGCGCAGCAGGTTGCCTTCCGGCCGCGCGCCTTCAGCCGGTACAGGCAGAAAATCATAACTGCCCGGCGCACCGTTGAGCAACACCGGCGTTTGGGGCGGCACCGCTGCGCCTGCGGGATAAAGCCAGACTATCTGCAAATGCCCTTTTGCCTCAACATCTTCTACAATTATGCCGCCGCGCAAGCCTTGCGGCATCTCGAAAGCCTCTGCCTTATAGCAAGTTGCAAACCCCGTTGCGCCAACCATCAAGTGCTTGCTGTCGGCCGCAGTAACAGTGGCGGAATAAAGGTAAAAGGCATGGGACACGTTGCTCGCGGCTTCTGATAAATCTTGCTCAAATCGAATAGAAACGATTCCTTCGAGCGGTTGCGGGGCAGAGAAAGTAAGCGTGTCCATTTTTGTCGGCAGTTCTTGGGGATTGCCCAAGGGCACGTCGCCCACGAACACTTGAAGCGTCGCAGTGCTATTGGTTGCACGCTTGGCCGAAACGCTGACGCTCGAAACGCTTTGCTGTTTCTCCAGCGTCAAACGGGCATAGGAGCAGTCGCTCCCTTTCTTGCCGAATTGCACGCCGACGGAATAGCTGATTATAAGTTCTTCTGCGCTCCCCTCTCCTACCTCATATTGCCAGCTGTCAGCCTCGGGGATAATCTCTATTGTGCCGGAACGCCTGCAAAGAAAGCTGTAGTCCGTTGCTGCTTGGGCGAAAGCATCACCGCCCCGCATCGCCTGGCACACGAGGCAAAGCAATATTATCACGGAAAGGGAACGGGGACGATACATTTCTATGGATTAGGGAATTATAAACGATATCTTTTCCTGCATCACGCTCAAATCAGCCTGCGAAACCCGCTCATGCACCACGCGTCCGTCGATGCTTATCGGGGCATTGCCCGTGCTTTCAAAAGCGATGCTCTTGGTGCGCCACACGCTTACGTCCTTATGGCTGAGGAAGCGGTTGGTGAAGAGCAGCCATACGCCATGGAGCACTTGCGTGGGCTGCGGCGCGCTCACCATAGTCACGTCCAAAAGCCCATTATAAGGCACTGCGCTCGGCGTCTGCCCATAGCCGCGCGATGAACCTATGCAGAGCGTCATGGCGCGGCGGTCGTCCACCCGTTCGCCGGGCAGATGGAAAGTAAACCGGAAGGCGTGGCGCTTGAAAAGCAGGAGCACGGCGGAGAAAAGGTAAGAAAGCGTGTTGAGTCCGCAAAGGGTGCGCGTCTTGCGGCGCAGGCTCGTGATAGATGCCGCGACGCCGAGGTTCACGCAGTTGAGGAAATAATATTTATGCCCACACTTACCGCCGAGCGTGCAAACGCCCACGTCGACCTTGCGCTCATGCCCGCGCAGCACGGCATCTACGGCGGCGCGGCTGTCGCCCGCATTGAGTTCCCAGAAGCGTGCGAAGTCGTTGCCGTAGCCGGCAGGTATCACGCCCAAGGCAGGCAGCCGCCCCTCGCCTCCGCCCGCCGAGAAGATGCCGCAGAGGGCATGGTTGAGCGCGGCATCGCCGCCCACTACGACAATCTTTTTATAGCCGGCGCGGGTCATCATCGACGCCAGGCGTTCTACCGACCCGGGGCTTTCGCTCCACACGTAGTCGAACGCCGCGCCGCGCTCCTGCAACTGATGCAGGATTTTGCGCAATCGGCGGCGCGTGCCGCCCTGGCGGTTGCGCGGGCAGAAGATTACGCCCATGTCGGCAATCTCTCCCGTGAGCCGCTGCGTGGCGCTCTCGGGAGTGGGGGCTTCGCCGGTCTGTATATTCGTAGGTTTCAATTCCATAGTCGGTCACTAAAATATCCGCTCCTCCAATCCTGGATTAAGCCGCAGCGTTTCGTCTAAGTCCTCGCCAAGCTTTATCCAGAGAATGGGCGTGCCACGCCGCTCCATGCCTCTGAACCACGTCATCTGCCTTTTGGCAAACTGGTGGATGGCGATTTCGAGCTGCGCCGCCATTTCTTCGAGGATGATCTGCCCCGTGACGTAGAGCGTCACGTATTTATACTCCAAACCGTAATAGATAAGGTCTTCCGGCTCGATGCCCTCGGCGAGCAGCTGTTCCACCTCGGCAGTCATGCCTTCGGCGAGGCGCTTACGCAACCTTTGGCTAATGCGCTCGCGGCGCACTTCGCGGCTCACGTCCACGCCGAGCGTGAGGCTCTCAATCTTGGGAAAGGGGCGGCGGTCTAGCGGCGTTTGCCGATAATATTCCTCAATCTCTATGGCGCGAATGGCGCGCTGCGCCGTGTCTACGTCGGTCGTGTTGTGCAGCGACTTGTACGTGGCTAAAAGCGCCGTGAGTTCTTCAAGCGATTTGTCCGACAGCCTTTCGCGCAGTTCGGGATTTTGCGGCACGGGGCTTAGCCTGTATGCCCGCAGCACGCTCTCTATATACAGTCCCGTGCCGCCGCAGAGCACCGCCTTGCGGCCGCGCCGGCGTATGTCGCCGTATGCTTCGAGGAAGTCGCGCTGGTATTCAAATACGTTGTACTTCGTGCCGGGCTCGGCAATGTCAATCAGATGGTACGGCACGCAGCGGCCGCCGATGCGGTAGTCGTCCAAGTCCTTGCCCGTGCCGATGTCCATGCGGCGGTACACCTGCCGGCTGTCGCCGCTGATGATTTCAGCGCCGAGGCGGTCGGCAAGCTGCACGGCAAAACGCGTCTTGCCGGAGGCCGTGGGGCCTAAAACGGTAATCAGGTCGTAGGGCTTTTGCTCCATTTTTTATAGTTACGAGTTGACGAGTAAACAAGTAGACGAGACAAGAATGTTGTGCAAATTATTTTTCAAGAGTAACTTGTCTTGTTTACTTGTTTACTTGTTTACTTGTTTACTTGTTTACTTGTTTACTCGTTTACTTGTTTACTAAAATAACTCCATTTATCGCAACATCATATTATTCATACGCTCGTAGCCGATGGTCGTACCCGGCCCGTGCCCGGGCAGTACTTTCACCTCTTCGGGCAGCGTGAGGATTTTTTCCAACAGAGCCGTCACGAGGCTGTCGGCATCGCCTCCGGGCAGGTCGCAGCGGCCGATGCTGCAACGGAACAGGCTGTCGCCCGTGAGCAGCAGGCCCTCCGCTTCGCAATAGAAGCACACGCCGCCTGGCGTATGGCCGGGCGTGGCTATGACGCGCAATTCATGAGTGCCGAAACGGATGGCATCGCCTTCGCCGAACGCCTTGCCGAGCGGCGGCAGCTGCAGAGGAAACGCGCGGTGGAGGAATGCCTGCATTTGCGGAATGGCCTGATGATAGGTTTCCGCTTCGTCGGCCGATATCTCGGGCAGCACGCCCCACGTGTCGCTGCAAAACTGTGCGCCAAAAAGGTGGTCGAAATGGGCGTGCGTGTTGAGCAGATGCTTCACAGTCAAATCGTTCTCGGCCACAAATGCGCGTATCTGCCCTTGCTCTGCCGGCGAATACGCACCGCAGTCCACGATTACCGCCTCGCGGCTTTCGTCCCAAAGCAGATAGCAATTCTCTTCAATAAAGTTGACGGGGAATACCTTGTAACTAAGCATGCTCATCTCTTTTGAAAATGATATAATCTACCGGCACGGCACATATACCGCGCTTTTCGTTTCAAAAAATTCTTCTTGGAAATACCCCGACAAGGGCCAAGTCACGGCCGTCTTGCACAGCGGCCGCAATTCCTCGGCGAGGTCGCCGCCTTTCAGACAGATCAGTCCGTTGGGCAAGGCGTTAGTGCCGCCGGGGCGCACGTTCTTGCGCACGAGTTTGAACAAATCGTTTAGGTTCATCACGGCACGGCTCACCACAAAGTCGAACTTTCCTTTTTCCTCAATCACGTTGCGGTGCACCGCCGTCACATTTTCCAGTCCCAGCGCGTCAGCCACCGCCTGCGCCACGCGCACCTTCTTGCCGATGCTGTCAATCAGGTAGAACCTGCATTCAGGAAACAAGATGGCAAGGGGAATGCCGGGGAAACCGCCTCCCGTTCCGATGTCCATTATTTCGGTGCCGGGGCGGAAGTTGATCACCTTGGCAATACCCAAGGAATGCAGTACGTGGTGGGGGTAAAGGTTGTCGATGTCCTTACGCGAGATAACGTTAATCTTTGCGTTCCAGTCGCGGTAGAGCGCATCAAGCATGGCAAAGCGTTCCGTCTGTTGCGGCGTAAGGTTAGGAAAATATTTCTGAATGAGTTGCATAAACTTGAAAGTCGGGGAGTTCGGGACGAAGCAGATATATAAACCTGAACTAATAATCTTTTGCAAAGATAGTGCAAGGTAAGCGCAATAAAACTCGTTTTAATTGCCGAACCGCAGCCTATCTTATGCAAAAGTACGCAAAACTTCTTACTTTGCTGGGGCAAAAGTGCGATTATCTACGCAGGAAACGCCAAACGCACCAAATTTTATTTTATAAACTCCCTATAATTTTCAGGCGACACGACAGTAAAGGGCGTGTCGGGGTAAGCTTCTGAAAAGTTTGCCGGCAATACCGCCTTCGTTTTGCTGTTCCATTTGAACTCAAATGCTTGCAGCCTACCGTCCTGTTCCTCAACGAGATCTATTTCCCGCTGACTATGCGTGCGCCAAAAGTAAAGACGGGCATAATTGCGGGCGTAGGCATTACGTTTCCTGCGTTCGCTGACGAGCAAGTTTTCCCAAAGTGCACCCACATCGCTCCGCAGATTCAGAGGTGCGAAGTTGGCGAGCACGGCATTGCGGATGCCATTGTCTACAAAATAAATCTTTTTCCCTTTCTTGATTTCATTGCGCAGGTTGCGGCTGAAAGAGTCGAGCCGGAATATCACGTAGCATTTTTCGAGCAACCCGATGTAACTTTCCACCGTGGCCTTGTCTATGCCCAGCAATCCCGACAATTCGTTATAAGACACCTCGCTCCCTACCTGCAACGCCAACGCCACGAGCAACTTATGCAACACTTCGGGACGCTTCACGCCTTTATACGCAAGCAGGTCTTTATACAAATAGTCGTTTGCCAGCGTCATCAAAGTGCGCTTGGCGTCGGAAAGGTCGGTCACGACCTCCGGGTAAAAGCCGTAAATAAGCCTTTGCTCCAACAGGCGGTGCTCCTCGCGGCGGCCATTGTGCGCTATGAGTTCGGGCAGTGAAAGCGGAAAGAGTTCGTAGTCAATGTGCCTACCAGTGGCGGGTTCTTTAATGCCTTCCAAGAGCTCCAACGACGAAGACCCCGTCACGACGATCGGCACCGAGAGTTTCAGGTCGCCAATCATTTTTATCGTCATACCGATGTCGGTCACACGCTGTGCCTCGTCAATCAGCACGAAGTCGTAACCCGCGAGCAGCGCGGCCAGCTCCGTCGAAGTTTTATGTTCCAAATCCGCCCTGTCGTCGTAGTTGTCGCAGTTCAGACGCAGCACGCGCTGCCGCCCCTTAGCGAGTTCGTGCGCAAGGGTCGTTTTACCGACTTGGCGCGCTCCCATGAGCAATACGATTTTCTCCTTTTTGAAATCATCAATAATGCTTTTGCTTACAATTCTTTCAATCATAGCCGTAAGTCTCTCTATTTGAATAGATTTTTCACCTTGCAAATATAAGAAGTTATTGTCAATTCCCCAAATTATATACGAATTTAGCGATTACAATCCCCAAATTCACTATAAATTTAGCGATTACAATCCCCAAATTCACTATGAAATTGGGGAATTGGCGTGCAAGCGAGGGCAATTAAGTATACTTAAATTGCCGAGCGCAGCCGACAATATGCAATAGGCTGATTAAAATCAAGCGGGTGATGCCAAGAAGCGCGTCTCATCCCCACCCTATCAGCCCGCGCCCGCAGACTTCGCCCACCACAAGGGTTTGGCAAGGAACTGCTACCGCAAATTGCGCTTGCGAGGAAGCGAGGAGGAAGGCAAAACTTGTTAAGGCCGCGTTTCTTGCTGCGCAGAGCGTTAAGGGCGCGTTTACAATCGTTAAGGCGGGTTTGCTTAAAAGTTTAGGGATAATTAAGACAGCAAAAATTTGCTCCGGGAAAATTTCTGCGAAAATCAAGCAAAATTTCACTTCAAAGCACTTTGGAAAAACTATCAAGGAGCAAATTTTTACTATCTTGCTTATAATTTTCACGGCCATATAGGATAGTTTTTGCGCTCATATAGGATAGTTTGCTCCAAAAACGCAGAAAGAGGAAGAGCGTACGCTCTTCCTCTTTCTGCTGATGCAAAGATAAGACAAACAGTCCGTTTCGCAAAAACGTGTACCGCAGTGCCACGGGCTGGCAAAGCGTGGGGCGCGCGAACGGCGCGAAGAGATTTTCATGGATACGAAGGGAGATGCCGAACGGCAAGCAAGGACGAGGATTGAAGCCTGAATAGTATTATTTTTGTAACTTTGTGCGCTGCAAATGCCCTTTTGGCATAATTTTCGGACAATAACGCGCCGCTTTTCGCGTTTAACAAGAAGGCAGAAACACAGACTGCTGTAAATTTCAGCAAAGGCATACTCAATAATTATATATACCTGAAATGAATAAATCTAACATCATACGAATGACACTACAAGTGCTGAACCACAAGCCAGCATTGGGCAAAGCAAGTCTCGCCCTGCTTCTTTTCTTCTTCACTTTTGCCGGTGAGGCCCTGGCGCAGTCGTCGATGACGGACAGCCAGATTATGGAATTTGTCGTCAAGGAAAACGATAAGGGCACGCCTCGCGAAGATATTTTCAAGAAACTCATTGAACGGGGCGTGAGCGTGGACGACATACGGCGCATTCGCGATAAATACGAAAAGCAGAATAAGAACAACGTGGTGGGCGGACGCAATATTGATGGTTCGCAGACCATTGACCGTATGCGCAAGAACAACGGACAGACACGCCGCGAGGACAACGCTGAGAAGAACAAGGACTTCAAGCAGCGGCAGACGGCGGGCAACAAGAGACGCGTGAACAAGAGCGAGATGAACGACTTTCAGCGCAAACGCTACGAAGAGCAGGAAATGGACGAGTACGCAGATGCCTTCGACTTTGTGCTGCCCGACTCCCTTGACATGATGTTTCCCGACAAATTGGGAGACGGTAAAGATAAGGGGAAGAAGA
>JALFJC010000040.1:0-3924 GCA_022775595.1 Bacteroidales bacterium
TCTAGGTGTACTGGCCCGTGTTGGGGTCGTAGTTTTTAGAGTCGGGTTGCACGACGAAATAGCCGTTCATCCCGGCAATGCTCACGTAGAAGCAGGAGTAGTCGTTGGGCGAAACGATGGAGACGAACGAGCCGCCGCCCGCCAATGCCTGTGTGTTCATCTCGAGCGTGCCGATGCTTTCGCCCGATGTAGCGGCGGGCATAGTGCCCGGCTGATAGGTCGCGCCGCTTACGGTGATGATTGTCGCGCCGTTGCTCGGCGTTTCAACTTGAACGGGGGGAGTGTTGTTGTCGTCGTCGTCCTTCGAGCAGGAGAAGAAGAATGTGCCTGCTGCCAATACTATGGCAGATAATGCAACTTTGAAAAATAGGTTTTTTGCTGTCATAATTTTTTTGTTTAATTAGGTAAATAATATGGGGTTGAGTGTTGAATTGGCCGACGAGAAATGCCGGAGTCGCATCATTTATATAAACAGCAAGGAAGGTTTGTTTTTTTGAATCTGTTGGGATTTGTTTGTGTTCCGAGATGTCAAACGCAAATTTGATAATTATCCGCTATGACGCAAGGACAAAGCCCACAATTCGACTCTCAAATCCTACAATTATCACTCAAATATCATACATATTAACTCCTATATCGTACATACAATTAAAAATCAATAAATTAAATAGGCGTTATTTTTGCGGCTTTATAAGGTGAAAATGGGGAAAAAGCGAGATATTTGTATCGGAATTTCCAACGTTTTTATTTTTACGACAACTTAGACAACAAAAGACAACTCCGAGTCTGACAATTTGCGCTTAATATGACGACAACATAGACAACGGGGCGTATTTTATACGCCCGCTCGCAGCGCTGGAAGACAACTGTAAGTTGTCAAAAGTTGTCCCAGTTGTCGTCATATTAAAATGGCAGCACAGAAAAAAAGTTGTCAAGAGTTGTCTAAGTTGTCGTAAAAAAAAAAGAACAAAACTTGTCTACTTGCCAACTCGTCTACTCGTTTACTAAAAATCTTCAACGATGCTTAGAACGCTGCTTAGTTTCATACCATTCTATGTGTGCCTGTTTTGGCTTATCGCCTTTATCGTGCACTATAGGAAGAGCGACCTGCCCAAAAAGATATTGACATTATTTCTGGGCACATGCACTGTGCTCTACTTATGCCATGCGCTTTACTTCACCGTGGGGCTGCCGCACGAGATGGAGTGTCTCTGGACGCTGTGCTCACTGTCGGTTTATCCTCTCTACTACATCTATATCTGCCACCTTGTGTCGCGGCCGAAAGCCTCGCGCAGGGTTCTCCTCATACTGCTGCCCGGCACCGCCGTGGCGGTAGCAAAATATCTCTTCCCGGGCGATGCGGCGGACGATGCACGCAAGTTGCTCTTTGCTGTTCAGGTTTTCGCCGTAGTATATTTCGGATATCGCAAACTTCGTGCCTTCGATCGTGAGATAGCCAATGTGTATGCCGATACAGAAGGGCGCGACACGTCGGCCGTGAAGCATCTGCTCATCGCGTTCATGATGACGTCGCTGTGTTCGGCGGTGGCAAATGCTTTGGGCAAGCAATACTTTGCGCAGAGCGATTGGCTGGTGCTGGGCATTCTCACCCCATTCTCCGTGATGCTCTTCGCGTTGAGTTACATTGGGTTTACCCGCGACTTCTCTTTCGAGCAGTTTGCCGCCGACAGAGAGGATGGCTCTGAGGAGCCTGCCGACAGCGCGCCGACCGTTGAGGGAAGCGAGGTGGGGAGAAGCGTGGAACTGCTCTTTACCGCCCAAAAGCTGTATCTCACCCCGAACGTCAAGATAGGAGACGTAGCAAGAGCCTCGGGTATTTGCCGCACCTATGTGTCAAACTACATCAATCAGACTAAGGGCATGTCCTTCTCCGACTATATCAACAGCCTGAGAATAGACCATGCCAAGATGCTCCTGATTTCGAACACTGAAAACGTGAAGATATCTGCCATCGCCGCGCAATCGGGCTTCTCAAGCGAGCAATCTTTTTACCGCAATTTCCACAAGTTTACAGGCATGAAACCATTGGAATGGCTGAAGGCGCAGCGCGTGGGGTAAAATATTAATACCGGCAAAATGCGCCCGGGGAAGTAGGGACGTAAAAACGACCGCCACATGCAGCAGGCACGGCGGAAGAATTTGCATCGCCGCTAAATTTCATTATCTCGTATGAAAGTCGTAATTTTGCACACATATAATATTTACAAAAGCCTTTTTGTCTCCCCTTATGAAGATTTTGTTTTTCCGCACACCCGCAGGCAGCGTCATTGCCACGCAGGTGGACCACATGCTTTCGGAAGAAGAAAGCAAGAAGTTGTGCTGGCTTTACGGCAATGCCGAATTGCTTGAAAATGATACGCTCGCAGGACGCTTCGCCGGCCCGCGACGCGAAATGATAACGCCTTGGAGCACCAATGCCGTGGAGATCACCCAAAACATGAACCTCTGCGGCATTGCGCGTATAGAGGAGTTTTTCCCCGTGCCCGACAACGCTGGCGACGACTGCTGCGACCCTATGCTGCAACGCCTCTACGACGGACTGGATCAGGACATCTTCACCGTGCACCACACGCCCGCGCCCATCATCTACATCGAAGACCTCGACGCCTACAACGAGCAGGAAGGCCTCGCCCTTTCGCCCGCCGAGATAGAGTATCTCCACGGCGTGGAAGAGCAACTCGGACGGAAACTCACCGACTCAGAGGTGTTTGGCTTCGCCCAAATCAACTCCGAACACTGCCGCCACAAAATCTTCGGTGGCTCGTTCATCATCGACGGCAAGGAGATGCCCTCCTCGCTCTTCGCGATGATTAAGAAAACCACACAGGAAAATCCGCATAAGATAGTCTCTGCCTACAAGGACAACGTGGCGTTCGCCGAAGGCCCGCGCATCGAGCAATTCGCTCCGAAGGACCACTCCACGTCCGACTATTTCGCCGTGACCGACATCGACAGCGTCATCTCCATCAAGGCCGAGACACACAACTTCCCCACCACCGTGGAACCGTTCAACGGCGCGTCCACGGGTACGGGCGGCGAAATACGCGACCGCATGGGCGGCGGCGTGGGTTCGTGGCCGATAGCCGGCACGGCGGTCTACATGACAGCCTATCGCTCCCCGCTCGCCTCGTCGTCCACCCAGACCGCCCACAGCCTCGCCCCGCGCCCCTGGCTCTACCAGACGCCGGAGCAAATCCTCATCAAGGCCTCCAACGGCGCGTCGGACTTCGGAAATAAGTTCGGCCAGCCCCTCATCACGGGGTCCGTGCTCACCTTCGAACACGCCGAGAACGGCGAGCAGTACGGCTACGACAAAGTGATTATGCTGGCCGGCGGCGTGGGTTACGGCACGCGCCGCGACTGCCTGAAAGGCACGCCCCAGAAGGGCAACAAGGTAGTGGTGGTAGGCGGCGACAACTATCGCATCGGCTTGGGCGGCGGCTCCGTGTCGTCGGTCGAGACGGGACGCTATTCGAGCGGCATCGAACTCAACGCCGTGCAGCGTGCCAATCCCGAGATGCAAAAGCGTGCCAACAACCTCGTCCGCGCCCTTTGCGAGGAGGAGGTGAATCCCGTGGTGTCGATCCACGACCACGGTTCGGCAGGCCACGTGAACTGCCTCTCGGAACTCGTGGAGGAATGCGGCGGCCGCATCGACATGGCAGCACTGCCCATCGGCGACCCCACGCTCTCGGCCAAGGAAATCATTGCCAACGAGAGCCAGGAGCGCATGGGTCTGCTCATTCAGGAGGAACACCTCGACCACGTGCGCAAGATTGCCGAGCGCGAGCGCGCCCCGATGTATGTGGTGGGCGAGACGACCGGCGACGCGCACTTCTCGTTTGTGCAGGCCGACGGCCAGCGCCCCTTCGACCTCGACGTGGCGCAGATGTTTGGGCATTC
>JALFJC010000067.1:0-19288 GCA_022775595.1 Bacteroidales bacterium
TTGCCGAAGGAAGCCAGGACAGCGACGGCGGAACACTGGTGTTCAACTCCTCGAAGACGGGAGTGGCCAGCCGCATCATCTCGCCGAAAATATCCATCGCCAGCCTTTCGGACCCCATGCTCAGCTTCTGGGCATACTACACCGGTGCGAAGGACTCGCTGAAGGTGGAACTTTCGGCCGACTACAGCGAATATGAAACGCTCCTCAAACTGCCCATGGACGCCGAAACGCCGGGCTGGCACCGACATACCTGCGACCTCACGGGCTGGAAGGACAAGGGATTTGTGCGCATTGCCTTCCAGGGTGTGAGTGTGGAGACACGGAAAAGCATCACTGCCTTCGACAACTTTGCCATCAAGGAGGCGTCGGGCTGCGACCTCCAGGCTTCGCTGCTCGAAGGACCTGAAAAGATCAAGGTGGGCGAACGCGGATATTTCACCCTCGAAGTGCGCAACATGGGCGAAACGCCTGTAGACGGCAGCAAATACACCGTGGAACTCTACAAGGAGGGCACGCTCTGCCACACCGCCAAGGGCCGCAATATAGCCACCGACGGCACCCTCAGCATCATGCTTTCCGACGTGCCGACCATCGACGACAACGAGACCTGTACATACTATGCCGTGGTGAAGGCCGAAGGCGATACCAATGCCGAGAACGACCGCAGCAACGAGGTGAGCGTAGGAATCATCCTGCCCCACTATCCTTGCCCCACTGCCCTCGAGGGTGCATGGACGGGCCACAGCATCCGCCTCGACTGGCAGGAGCCCGACCTCTCCACCATGCCGGCCCAAAGCACCACCGACAGTTTTGAGGACTATCCCGCATTTGCCATCGAAGGTTACGGCGACTGGACAACCGTAGACCGCGACGGTGCACGCACCATCCGCATCATGCTCAGCGACATGCTCGCTCCGCTCGACTATCTCCATGCCGGCGAGCCCATGGCCTTCCAGGTGTTCAGCTCGCTCGAGGCCGGAATCCCCTTCAGCACCTGGGATGCCCGCACCGGCGACCAGATGCTCGTGGCCTTCAAATGTGCCTCGCCCGACGAGGGACAGACTGAAACGCCCAACGACGACTGGCTCATCTCGCCCGAACTCAACGGCGCGGCACAGACCATTTCGTTCTACGCCAAGACGGGCATGGGCGGCGTTTATACGCCCGAAAGTTTCGAGGTGCTCTACTCCACGACCACGCCTACCGTAGAAGCCTTTACAAAGATTGGCGACACCTACGACATCGCCAACGTATCGGGTTGGGAAGAGTTTAAGGTGGAACTGCCCGAAGGCGCACGCTACTTCGCTATCCGCTGCGTTTCGGACAGCAAGTTTGCCCTCATGCTCGACGACATCACCTACATTCCCGTAGGCGCAACGACGGAGGAACTCTCGCTCGTGGGCTACAACGTTTACCGCGACGGCGTGAAGGCCAACGCCGAGCCTCTGCCCGAAACCGTGTGGTATGACGACCACGTGACGGAAGGCACGAACTACTCCTATCAGGTGACCGCCGTTTACGACAAGGGCGAGTCGCAACTCTCCGAAGCCTTGCAAATTGTGGCAACAGGCATCAACCGCCTCACCTCGCAGCAGATGCGCATCGGCACAGCCAAGGGCTGCATCGTGGTGCAAGGCGCTAACGGCCTGCCCGTAGAAGTATTTGCCACCGATGGCCGCCGCATCGGCAGCCTCAACGGCAATGCCTCCAACCGCATCGCCACGGGCAGCGGCATCTACGTGGTTCGTATCGGCGGCGGCAAGGGCGTCACGGTGCGCGTACCGTAATGAACACTGACGACTGATTGCGAAATTGCCTGGAAGGCAGCACGTTCTGCTTTCCAGGCAATTATTACTTTTCAGGAACCGCAAACGACAATAACATTTCGTGGACAAATAGATTGAAACTCAAAACCCTAATATGCAGAACTATCTACTCAAAATCGCCTGTCTCCTGCTTTGCTGCTTCGCAGGCGCAGGGCGCGGCATCGCGCAGACCGCCGACTATCCCACACTTTACGGCGGCGTGATTTTTGCCTACGGCTGGGGCGACATGCAGCAACCGCCGTATGGCGTATATTCTATTCCCGCCAACGACGGCACGGCACCGCAGGCCGTACACGTCTCGCCCGAGCTCAAAGCCAACGGCGGCGGCGTGTATATCGACGGCATATATTATATCGTCAGCTATGAAACATATTCTGACGCGATTACCGTTTCGCTGCGTGCCTACGACACCCGTGACAATTGGAAACTCATCAGCGACACGCCGCTCGAAAACACCACGGGCATCGCCTCCGACCTCACCTACGACCCCGTGACCGACCAGGTGTTCGGCTGCTTCGGACTGGGTAACGACGAAACGGGGCGCAGTTATTACCTCGGCACGCTCAACGTGTTCACAGGCGAAGTGAAGCCCATCGGCAACCTTTCGCAAAAACTCTTCACCCTTTCCTGCAACAAGGAGGGCGAACTCTACGGCATCAGCGAATATGCCGAACTGATGCGCGTTGACAAGGAAACCGCCGCGCTGACGCTCATCGGCACCACGGGCAAGAACATCAAATACGACCAGTCCGCCACGTTCGACTATGCCACGGGCCGCCTCTTCTGGGTGATGACGCCGCACGGCACGGAGAAGGACGTTGAGGTATGCGAAGTGAACCTCACAACGGGCGCAGCCGAGAAACTCACGGTTGTAGACAAGCACATGGAGTTTGTGGGTCTTTACACCACCTCTCCCTTCACCCCCGCCGGCGCTCCCGGGCGCATCGGCAGCGTTACCGCCGACTTTCCCCAAGGCGCGACGAGCGGCACCGTGCGCTTCACGCTGCCCAGCCAGACCTTTGGCGGCGATGCCCTTTCCGGAACACTCGCTTACCGCGTGCGCATTGACGGCAACGTCGTTGCCGAAGGCACCGCAGCCGCAGGCAGCAGCGTCGGCGTGCCTGCCACGATGGCCGAAGGCGCACACATTATTAAAATAGATGCCAGCAACGCCGCCGGCCGCTGCCCCGTGTACGTGCAGCGCGTATGGATAGGGCGCGACACGCCCAAGGCTGTCAACCCCACCGCCACGCTCGGCGCAGACAATCTTGTCACGGTGGCTTGGGGCGCGGCGCAGGGCACGCACGGCGGTTACGTGGACGGCACGGCCGTTACCTATAAAGTGGTGCGCCAACCCGACGGCGCAACCATCTACGAGGGCAACGCCACCTCCTGCACCGAGGCGGCAGAGATTGCGCGCTTCGGCGTTTACACCTACGATGTGGAAAGTTATTGGGGCGATGTGAAGGGCGAAACCGCCACGACGGAGGAAATCGTGCTCGGCAAGGAAGTGCCCCTGCCCTACAAGGAAACGTTCAACACGCCGAGCAGTCTGATGTCGTTCACGATTGAAGACACCAACGGCGACAACAATACTTGGTTCTACGAAGAAGGCAGCGTGACGTATGCCTACGCCGAAGCATCGATGCTCGACGGCGACGACTGGCTCATTTCGCCGCCCTTCCTCCTCGACACGGAGCACGTTTACGAACTCTCGTTCAAGGCTGCCTCGGGCGACGGCTATGCCGACATCATCTCCGCCTGGCTCGGCACACGCCCGCAGTCGGGGGCAATGACGCAGAACGTCCTGCCCGAAACGGAGGTAAACAAGGCATCTGCCACCACACTCACTGCCATGTTCCGTCCCGAAGCAGACGGCCGCGCCTGCATCGGTCTGCACGCTGCAAGCACTTACGAAGCGGGCTATTTCCTCACCATCGATGATTTGCAGCTCCGCGAATTGGCTTCCGTGCATGCCCCCGCAGCAGCAACGGACGTGCAAGTAACGGCTGCCGCTGCCGGCGCACTGGGCGCAACGATTACCTGCACGCTGCCGCTGACCGACATCAGCGGCGCACCGCTCGAAGCGCTCACGCAGGTTGTGGTGAAACGCAGCACGCAGACCATCGCCACGCTAACCGACGTCACGCCCGGACAAACTATTACGGTGAACGACACGCCAACCTCCAACGGCAATTTCTCTTATACCGTCGTCGCCTCTAACGCCTACGGCGCAGGCCTTGTAGCAAAGGCAACAGCCTATGTGGGCGAGGACACGCCGGGCAATGTTGAGAACATCAAGGTGAACTGCGATGCCTCCGGCAACATCTCGCTTTCTTGGGACGCGCCGTCGGTCGGCACGCACGGCGGCTACGTCAATGCCGCGACGCTCTCCTACTACGTAACCGACATGCAGGGACAGAAGACCGAAACCAGCCAACGCAGTTTCTCTACAACCGTCACGCCCACAGCGGGCAAGCAGACGCTGGCATGGTTTGGCATTCAGGCGCGCGGCCTGAAAGGCAACGGCCCCGTAACGCCCGCCGACACGGTATTTGTTGGCGATGCCTATGCCCTGCCCTACGCCGAGTCGTTCAGCAAACGCGGCATCGACTGCGGGCCGTGGGTTATTCAGGAAAGCGATGTCTTTGAATGGAAATACCTCGCGATGGGCAGCTACTCCGACGCACAGGACAACGACGGCGGCCTCATGGCTTACATCAACGGCGCGGAAGGCACCACGGGCGCATTGGTTTCACCGAAAATTTCGCTCGCCGGCGCAGAAAATCCCACGTTGCGCTTCCATTTCTTCCGCCACCACGCCGCGATGAACGAACTGGCCGTCATCATACGCGACGGCGCTGGCAATCGCCACGAAGTGCTGCGCCTCAAAGAGAACGAGATGAGCGGTGCAGACGTTGAAAAGGAATGGACGCGCCACTACGTTTCGCTCGCGCCCTATGCCGCCGCAGGTCCCATACAAGTGCAGTTCCAAGCCTTCGGGCACCTCTCTCCCGAACTGATGAACGTGCTTTATGTAGACAACATCTCCGTCTTCGACTGGCACGAGCACGATCTCATCGCAGGCACGCTCACTGCCGAGAAGAATGAAGTGAAAGTGGGCGAGACCAATACGTTTACCCTCTCCTATCGCAACAACGGCTCGCTGCCTGCTACGGATTACAGCGTAGAACTGCTGCGCGACGGCAAGGTGGTCTTCACCGCCGAGGGCGCGGAAGTAGCCCCCGACGCGCCGGCAAGCATCACGCTCACCGACACGCCCAACTCCGACGCCGCCGAATCGAGCGTTTATAGCGCGCGCATCGTGGCCGAAGGAGATTATACCGAGACAGACAATCTCTCCAACTCCGTCACCGTCACCGTGCTGCCCGGCCTGCCATTTGTGAGCAACGTCACAGCGAATTATGCCGACGGAGTTTGCACGCTTTCTTGGGAAAAGCCTTTCTTCAACGAGCCGTCCGAAGCTACAGACGTGGTAGAAGATTTTGAGTCGTACACCGCCTTTACTATCCAGAACCTCGGGCAATGGACGCTCTACGACGGCGACGGCCGCCTCACGGCCGGCATTCAGAACGGCTACGGCGATTACATCGACTACCCCAACGCCGGCGCCGCCATGGCTTATCAGGTGTTCAATCCCTCGAAAGCGGGACTCACCGCCGCCACTTGGCAGCCCCACTCGGGCAAGCAGGTCCTTGCCGCCTTCACCAGCAGCCGCCTTGCCGCCAACAACGACTGGCTTATCTCGCCGCCCGTCAACGGCGGCCAGACCGTGACGTTCTGGGCAAAGAGCCCCAGCAACAACACCTACGGCACCGTGGAGAGCATCGAGGTGCTCTATTCAGAGGGCAGCACCGATGCAGCCGACTTCACCAAGATAGGCAGCACCATCACCGTGCCGGGCTCTTGGCGGCAAATCTCTTTCGACCTGCCCGAGAGTGCCCAGCGCTTTGCTATCCGCTGCGTGTCCAACGACCAGTATATATTATATATTGACGACATCGCCTACCGCCGCGCCGCCGACGGCCTCACTTTCGTGGGCTACAATGTTTACCGAGACGGCGAGAAACTCACCGCTGCGCCCATTGCCGAGCCTGCTTACAGCGAGACGATGCCTGCCGGCGAGCACAACTATGCCGTTTCGGTGGTTTACACTACCGGCGAGTCAATCCTCTCGCCTGCCACCTTCGTCAGCCCCACGGGCATCGGCACTATCCTCATGCCTGAAAGATCCAGCCAGCCCGCACCCGTCTACGACCTTAGCGGCCGCCGCGTCACCCGCGCAGGCAAAGGCATCTATATCGTTGGCGGCAAGAAAGTTTTTGTGAAATAAAAAAAGTAGGGGCGTTTTGCAAACGTCCCTACTCAAAAAATCCTTCCCCATGAACACCCGCAACCTCCTTCTCTCCCTGCTGCTCTTCGCCGCCGCGCCCATGCTCCGCGCCCTGCCGGCCGACCCCGCGCCGCGCCGCATAGTGCAGCCCGACGGCAGCACCCTCACCGTGCGCCTCTGCGGCGATGAGCATTTCCACTACCACCTTTCCCTCGACAGCCTACCCCTGGTGCAGCGCGAAGGGTTCTTCTATTACGCCACGGTGGGCGAGGGCAACCTCAACGCCACCGCCCTCCGCGCCCGCAACATCGCCGAGCGCACGCCCGAGGAAATCTCTTTTGTAAAGAATTTCGACAAAACCGCCGCGCTCGATGCCCTGAGGCAGACACGCGCCAGCCTGCGCCGCGCCCCCGGCAAGCAGTTGGGCATCAAAGGCGGCACAGTCGGCACGCAGGCCTACCCCACCACGGGCGCACAGCGCGCACTGGCCATTCTCGTGAGTTTCCCCAAGACCACAGCCGACGGCGAGGCAACGGATTTCACCGTGCCCAATCCCCGGCAGACGTTCAGCGACATGCTCAACAAGGAAGGCTTCGACTACGACGGCGCAACGGGCAGCGTGCACGACTACTTCATCGACGGTTCCGGCGGCAAGTTCAACCTCACCTTCGACGTCTACGGCCCGGTAGTCCTCAGCAAGGACATCAGTTTCTACGGACAGAGCGTGCAGGGCGAAGACCTCAACGCCTGGAACATGGCCATAGAGGCTTGCACGCAACTCGACGACGAAATTGATTTCTCCATTTACGACCGCGACAAGGACGGGGCGGTAGACAATATATATATATTCTACGCCGGCCAGGGCGAGGCCACGGGCGGCCCTGCCTACACCGTGTGGCAGCACGCGGCAGAGATTGAAGCCATCACGGGCAAGCAGTATGTCTTCGACGGCGTGCGCGTGAACCGCTACGCCTGCTCCAACGAGTTGCGCCCCATCGTCAATCCCGCCACGGGCGCGTCGGAGATGCACCTCGAAGGCATCGGCACCGTGTGCCACGAGTTCACCCACGTACTCGGTTTCCCCGACCTCTACGACACCTCCGGCTCGGGCTATCTCACGCCCGGCAACTGGACCATCATGGACGTGGGTTCGCACAACAACCATGCGCACACGCCGCCCACCTACTCCGCCTACGAGCGCCTCTCGCTCGGCTGGCTCACGCCAGAAGACATCGATGCCGCGCCGCGCAACATCGTGCTTGAAAACGTCACCACGGGCCACGCCCTGCGTATTCCCACGCAGCAGGGCGCCGACGAATACTTCTTGCTCGAAAACCGCCAGCAAACGGGCTGGGACACCTATCTGCCCGGTCACGGAATGCTCGTTTGGCACATCACGTACGATGCCGACCTTTGGCAGTCCAACAAGGTGAACTCCACGCCGTGGCTGCAAGGCGTGGACCTCGTGGAAGCCGATGGCAGTGCGGGCGATGCCACGCGCCCCGCCGATGCCTTCCCTGGCACGGACAACGTCACTTCCCTCACCGACGACACCACGCCCTCGCTGCGCGACAGCGACGGACTCCCCACGGGCGTGCCTATTACGGAGATTAAGGAAAAGAGCGGACTCATTGAACTTAAAATCGCAGGCGGCAAACCCACGCTGCCCGCCGTAGAGAATGCCCGCGCCGACGACGTCACGCCCATCGGCTTCACAGCCCGTTGGGACGCCGTGGAGAGCGCAACGGCCTACGCCGTGGACGTTTGGACACGCACGGACCGGGGCAATAGTTACGTAGACGGTTTCCACCCCTGCACCGTCACCGCCACGCACTGCGCCGTAACGGGCCTGCAAGCCGAGACAGAATATTTCTTCACCGTCAAGGCACAAAGCGCATCGGCCACCGGCAGCACGATGGAAGCCGTGAGCGTCACCACGCCCGCTGCCACCTTTGCCTACTCCGCCCCCACAGCCTTAGAGCCCGCCGACGTGACTGCCACGGGCTTCACCGCCCGCTGGGAGGCTATGCCGGAAGCCACAGGCTACGCCCTCGACGTGCTCACTCGCACCCTCTCCGACCCTGAAAGCAGTACGGTCGACTTTACCGACGGTCTTAAAAACCTGCCCGCAGGCTGGACCACGAATTGCAAGATGACGCTCTCCACCGCCGGTGCTTATGGCGAGGCGGCCCCGTCAGCCTCCCTCTCTGCCGACAATATGCACATCGAGAGCGCGCCCTACGCCGACGGCATCCGCGCCCTCACCTTCTGGTATCGCGAGCGCAACGCTCCCTGTGGCGAGAACTATGTGGTAATCGACGCCCTCTGTGCCGGCAGTGCCGACTGGCAGCACGCCGACACGCTGTGGCTCACCGACGTCGCGCCCTCCGCCGGCAGCACCTACACCCTTGCCTGCACCGCCGACGCCCCCGCCGGCAGCACCACCGTGCTGCCCGACGGCTGCACTGCCGTGCGCCTCACCTACCGCCGCGTAGGCAGTGGCGGTTTGGCGGTCGATGACGTGTGCGTCCGCCACGGCGGCGAACCCGTGTGGCACGCCGTGCCGCCCTACGACCGCCTGCGTGTGGGCAGCGCCACACAGTATGCCGTGAGCGGCCTTTCCGCCTCCGGGCACTATTATTACCGCGTTTACGGCACGCAGGGCGACCTCTTCTCCCTGCCTTCCGCCCCCATCGTCGTGCCTGCGCCGCAGAGCGGCATCGCCGCCCTCCCTGCCGCGCCCGCCGCGCGCCCCAACGCACCCACTTACGACCTTAGCGGTCGCCGCGTAGTGCAACCCGCCGAGAGGGGCATCTATATAATAGACGGGAAGAAGGTGGTGAAATAAAGGTAAATCTATAAAACCAAATACAATTGCGGTCGGCTCATTTTTGTTTGAGCAGACCGCAATTGTATTATTCCCAGTTTTCGGCATGCATCACCCAAGTCGCGTCGTGTATGACCCAATTTTCGCCCAGATGATATAGTTCAACTTGCTTACTCTCCATGCCAAGCATCATCTTGGTTGATTTCGTGTAGCCAGGCTTTTCATATGCGCGTATCCTATACGCATTTTTTACCCCAAAAAACCTTTCAACCCTTCATTCCATACTTTATTTATTTGTGTATGAAGGATTTAAAGCTGAAGGGTTTGAAAGACAAACCCTTCACAACTATTCATGGGGCATTTGTATACGCCCGCCGTGTGCACCGCAAGGCTTAACTAATGCAGCACCCATTTTCCCTACTGCCGACACAACCGAAAATACCAAATTTTGAAGCAGATATTTTTTGCTAGCCCCAAGCTATTTTTTCCTTTCTCCCTGATATTTTTCATTATCTGCGCAGAAAAAGTTTGTTACAAACTTGCTAACATGTATTACAAACTTTGTAATATGTGTTACAAAGTTTGTAACAAGCGTTACAAGGTTTGTAACAAAAACTTTCTTATATGATAGTAAAAACTATCAAGCAGATAGTAAAAATTATCTTGCTGAAAGTGAAAACTATCTTGCTGAAAGTAGGCTAATTGCGAGGGGAAAGAAGAAGGTATTCGTGGTAGATGGTCAACTTAACTGGTAAACGGGCAACCATATTCAGGAAAATCGGGGCAACTTTTTCAGGATAAAGACAGGACAAGACACACACAAATTCCCAACCCTTCATTGCTGAAAGGTTTTAAGCACAAACCCTTCATTCGCAACCTATTTTAATACAGATAGTTAGGTTGAAAAATGAAGGGTTGAATAGTTTTTGGGGATAAAAAAATGCGTAACGCGCGCGCGTGAAATCTGCCCGCCCGGCTCCTTAAACCTACGTTTTTTTAGTTCTGTAAATCAATTTCCCTTGCGACAGCTTCCAGTTCCTCATACCACGCTTCGCCGAAGCGGCGGATAAGGGGCTCTTTGAGGAAGCGGTAGAGCGGAAGGCGCAGTTCGCGGCCTTTCTTGACCGCGCCGTCACAAATGCTCCAACGGTGGTAGTTGAGGCCGACAAGTCCGTTGGAAAGGCGTTTTTCGCGCAGGGGGTATAGAGCGCAGGATATAGGTTTCGGCCATGCCGTCTTGCCTTCGCGGCATACCTTTTCGAGGGCGCAGAGGCAGCAGCCGTTGTTGTCGTAACAGGTAAACACGCAGTCGCGGCCGCCCACGATACTCGTAACGAGGTCGCCGTCGGGGTCGGCGTATGCCACGCCCTGCTTGTCAATCACTGCCTGCGCCGAGGCGCTGAGGTGGGGCCATGCCGCGTCAAGCGCGTCTTCAATCTCCGTTACCTCTTCGAGCAGTAAGGGTGCGCCGGCATCGCCTTCTATGCAACATGCGCCGCCACACGCCGCGAGGTCGCAGCAGAAATATTCGGTGAGGAGGTCGGGCGTTATCAATACGTCGCCCACTTGGAGCAAGGGAAGTCTTTGGGGAGTCATTTGTTGAGAAATGCGATTTGAAAGGAATTACCACTCAATCGGCGTTTTGCCTTGCCGTAAGAGGTAATCGTTGGTGAGAGAGAAATGGTGATTGCCGAAAAAACCACGATAGGCTGAGAGGGGCGAGGGGTGTGCGCTTTGCAGCACAAGGTGGCGCGAGCGGTCGATGAAAGCGCCTTTTTTCTGTGCGTAGCTGCCCCAAAGAATGAAGACCAGTCCGTCGCGCTCCATGGCGAGGCGGCGAACAACGGCATCGGTAAACGTCTCCCAGCCGTGTCCCTGGTGCGACCCTGCCTGATGGGCGCGGACGGTGAGCGTGGCGTTGAGCAGTAGCACGCCCTGTTCGGCCCAGCGGCGCAGGCTGCCCGAAGCGGGCACGGGGCGACCCAAGTCGTCGGCGATTTCCTTAAAGATGTTTTGCAGCGACGGCGGAAAAGCCACGCCGTCGGCCACAGAGAAGCACAGACCTTCCGCCTGGCCCTCCTCGTGATAAGGGTCTTGGCCGAGGATTACCACCTTGACCTTGTCGAACGGGCAAAGGTTGAAGGCATTGAAAATCTGTCGTCCGGGCGGATAGCACACACCCTGCCGGTACTCCGCGTGCACAAAGTCGACGAGCTGCCTGAAATAAGGCGCGGCAAACTCGTCGCGCAGCCGCTCGTTCCAAGTAGGTTCAATTTTGACGGACATGAGGAGGGGGAATGGTGTTATTTTATAAATGCCCTATTTCTTCAAAAACTGGAACAGCTGCTTGAGCGAAGCCTCGTCGCGCCAGCTCCAATAATGCTCGTTCATCAGTTTCTTGAATTCCTTTTTGCGCTCTGGCACCACGTGCTTCTTGAACGCGCTTTCGTTGGCGGGGATAACTGTGCCTTGAATGTTGAAGTAGTATTTGTCAATCAAGGGATAACCCTCGTTGGCGGACTGCCCCTCGCGTTCGAGGTCGAGCATCGCGCCTTCCACGAAAAACGCTTTCTGATCAAGCCCGTCTGCCGTTTCGCGGCGCACCCGCTCCATATCTATCAGGGTGACCTTGAGCAGGAAGTTATAGCCGTCCTGTCCGACGACCTCGCCCATCATGTCGCCCTGCACTTTCATAAACTTGGCATCGGGAAACTCCACGCTAAAGATGCGCGAAACGTCCACCTCGCGCACCTTGCCGTTGTCCATGTCGCAGAGTTTGCCGCTGGTAAGGGCGAAATTCACCTTCGCCTTCACAAATCTGCCGAATGACTGCACGACCTTTCCTTCACGAAACTCGGGAAAGAGCAGGACGCTCTTGGTGCGCCGCGTTTCCTGATTTTGCTGCGCACATGCAAACAGCGCGCAAAAGGATAAAACGAGAAAAACAAGTTGCTTCTTCATAATAAAGTCACGCTAATTAGTAGACGAGCGCATTAAGATGGCTCCTAATTTCTGCAAAGTAACAAAAAATGCCGCAAATTGTCAAAGCAAAACCGCCTTAAATGCACTATCTGCCCTTAGAGACCGCTTTTTGCTTTTGCCATCTATTAAAAAATCTCTAATTTTGCAGCATGTACGGCAATAGGTCCGTTTGAAAAAGCTATATCAATCAATTTTTTATATTTATGGAATGGTTCATTAATATCCTGACGAGCCCCGGTTCCATCGCCCACCTTGTTGTGCTTTATGCCATCGTGATCAGCCTGGGCGTGAAATTGGGGAAAATCAAGTTCGGCGGCGTTGCCCTCGGCGTAACGTTCGTCCTGTTTATGGGTATCGTGGCGGGACATCTGTTCAACTACTTCGGCGGCATCGACCACGCCGAACAGAAAGCCACGATCGACTTCGTAAAAGAATTGGGCTTGATTCTCTTTGTTTATTGCATCGGTCTGCAAGTAGGCCCGGGCTTTTTCGCCACGTTCAAGAAGGGCGGCGTGGGCATGAACCTCATCACCGTGGGCATCGTGCTGCTCAACGTGGCAGTGATGCTGGGTCTGTATTTCCTCGTGTTCGACACGTCGAACTACAACCTCGCGATGATGGTGGGCACCATGTACGGCGCAATTACCAACACGCCCGGTCTCGGCGCAGCCAACACGGTTGTGGCCGACTTCACGAGCAAGCCCGGCTTCTACTGGGGCGCAGGCGGCGCAGTGCCCGACCTCGCCTCGAGCTATGCCTGCGCTTATCCCCTCGGCGTTGTGGGCATCATTCTTGCCACTATCCTCGTGCGCTATCTCTGCAACATCAAACTGGAAAAGGAGCAGGAGCAAATCCGCAAGGAGCAGGAAAGCAATCCGCACGCCACGCCTAAGCACCTCGTGCTGCGCGTAACGAACGCCGCCGTGGCAGGACGCACGCTGCAAGACCTGCACAACTTCCTCAACCGCCAGTTCGTCGTGGTGCGCTGCATCAAGGACGGCGTGATGTCTATCCCCAACGGCGAGACGAAGCTTGAAATCGGTATGGAAATCCACCTCGTTTGCGCAGAGGACGAAGCAGAGCCTATCTCCGTGCTCATCGGCGAAAACATCGAGGGCAAGACGTGGAAGGACGACATCGACAAGAAGCAGAAGTACGTTTCTCACCGCCTCGTCATCACCAAGCCCGAAATCAACGGCAAGACCTTCGGCCAAATCCATTTCAGCACGATTTACGGCGTGAACGTCACCCGCGTGACGCGTAACGGCATGGACCTCTTCGCCGACCGCAACCTGCGCCTGCAGGTGGGCGACCGCATTCTCGTGACGGGTACGGAAGAGAACGTGGAAGCCGTGAAGCGCGCCATCGGCAGCAGCGTGAAACGCCTCGACCACCCCAACGTGGGCGCCATCTTCTTCGGCATCATGCTGGGTATCCTCGTGGGACAAATCCCCTTGGGCATGGGCATGAAGCTCGGCCTCGCCGGCGGTCCGCTCGTCGTGGCTATCCTCATCGGCGCATTCGGCTACCGTTACAAAATCAACACCTACACCTCCACCTCCGCCAACCTCATGCTGCGCGAAGTGGGCTTGCTGCTCTTCCTCTCGAGCGTGGGCATACAGGCCGGCGCACATTTCTGGGAAACGATTATGGCGGGCGGCCTGACCTACGTGTGGACAGGCTTCCTCATCACCATTGTCCCCATTCTGATTATGGGCGTTGTGGCACGCAAGGTTTTGAAGCTGAACTACTTTACGCTCATGGGCTTGATCGCAGGCTCTAACACCGACCCTCCCGCCTTGGCATTCGCTAACCAGACGGCCGGCAACGATGCGCCTGCCGTGGGTTACTCCACCGTCTATCCCTTGGCCATGTTCCTGCGTATCCTTGTGGCGCAAGTGGTGCTGCTGGTATTCTTGAGCTAAGATCTTTATAATAATATTGTCATGCTAACGAGTAAGCAAGGCAGAGTGCATTTACCCAAATGCCAAGAGCACCTTGCTTACTCGTTTTCTATATATCTATCCATTTCCCCTCTTTAACGGTCCAAGCATTATGGCCAACCTGCTTATCCTCATGCTGGTCGCTATCCTATGGTTCTTCTTGCTGGTTAGCGGCGTTTATATGATAGCCACGCGCAAGGAGCATAGCGACCGCTCGCGCCTCTTCTTCGGCATTTTCGCACTGGTCAGTTCCTATGCGCTGCTTCAAAAGATGTTCTTTATGCTGCTGGCAGAGGAGATACAGGATTATTATTATGTGCTTTCTTTTCGGGAAATCTGCTTCGGACTGCTTTGCCGCTACCTGTTTACGCTTTATCCCGTAGAGGTAGCCCGTCCCAACTGGTTGTCGGCGCGGCATATTTACGGCGGGTTTGTGTGCCTGACGGCGATAGTTGGGCTTTACGGCTTGTTGTTCCATTTCCACGAAACGCCGCTGCACACCTTCAACGACCTTCTGCTGAACATAGACAAACCCGACGTCGTCGCGCGTTTGCTGATGCTCTGCCTGATGTTTCCTTACGAATTTGTATGGACCATCTATTATGACAAAAAGTACAGCAGTGCCGGGCAGCCGTGGTTGAGGCGCATGACCTATGTGCTTTCCCTCATCGTCATCATGTTTATTGGCAATATGCTGACGCGCAGCGTGACCTGGCGTACGCTTCATGCCATAATCTATCTGATATATCCATTGTACGTGCTTTATATCGAACTATTCGTTCGCATACCCGTTCCGAAAATGCAACTGTTGCCTTCCAAGCCAGCCCCGCAAGTCCAGGTTTCGTCAACGACCAATGGCAACAGTGCGGGGCATATTTCCGAGCTACAGAGAAAAGTGCGGCAGGTTGTGGAAGAGGAGGAACTGTGGCGCGAGCCGGATCTGCTGCTCAACGACTTGGTTCGCGCCGTAGGCAGCAACAGGACGTATGTCACCCAAGCCATACAAGAGTTGGGCTACGGCGGATTTAAGGAGTACATCAACAACCTGCGCGTCAACTACATCAGGCAAAAGTTGCAAGAACCGGAGCATGAGCGGATACAGGACCTGTTCTTTGAAGCCGGCTATCGCTCCCGCGGTGCGGCATGGCGCAATTTCACGGCTATCGCCGGTTGCCCGCCTACAATATTTGAAGAACAAGTGCAAAACAAATAAGGGGGAAACATATCTTTAAGAGGCTGAATATTATCTGTTTGTAATTTTGAAACATCAAGTTTTGAGAAACTTGCACAGCGATTTGGCAGCAAAGTCTCAATTTTGCAAAAGGATTTGGTCACAAGCAGAGGCGTAAGCCCACGTCCGCCTCATCGATGAGACTTCAAACAGATATTTACCTCTTGAACCGTGAAACACGAATTATCCATCTTCGTCCTCTTCCTCATTGCGGTTGTAGCGGTCGTCACGCTTAAAATAGAGAGCAACGATGCCCCGCAGGCCGATACGGCTATCGAGCACCACCTAAGCAGCAGTGCCGGCAATGCCGTGCCCGACACTATTCCAACCCTCGAAAATATTGAAACTGAAAACTGCCAGGCAAAAGACAGCCGTTCTGCTTATGAGGCGGGTTATGAAGACGGGCGCGCTGCCGCCGCCTACGACCGCGCAGCCCATACGCCCCGTGCCAGTTACGATGAAAACAGCGTTTTTCCCACTTTAAGAGAACGTGCGCGCTATGCCGAAGGCTACAAAAGAGGCTACAATGAGGCCATTTAAAGATTTGGGGCTGTGCTTGGCAATATGAGTAAACTCTATTCCTGAATTGCATGGGCGGAATACTCATTATCTATTTTTATCGGATAATTCCCTAATCTAATACAAACCCTTAATCCCTTACATTATGACAAAAAAACTTTTTCTCGCAGTCCTGCTTTGCATGACAGCCCTGACGATGTCGGCACAGCGCACGAAGCACGCGCTTGGCGTGCACATTGGCAGCGCGACCGTAGACGTTGAGTATCAGTATCATTTAAGCGACAAGAATTTCCTTGACGTTACGGCCGGTATCTTTGACTTCGGCGACGGTTTTGCCGCACAAGGAATCTACAACTGGAACGTGAAGCAGTGGGGTGACTGGACGCCCAAATTTGCGACCTGGAAACTTTGGGCAGGTGTCGGCGCAGGCATCGGCGCATACCACGACTTTATGTTCGGTCCTGTCGGCACGGTCGGTTTTGGTTTCACGCCAAAGAAACTGCCTCTCACTGTGGGTGTAGACTATCGTCCTATGGTTGCCTTTGTGCTCGGTGATGAATTCGATGTACTTTCTACGGGCTTCTATAATTTCGGCCTTACCGTAACTTATCGTTTCTAAGTTTACGTTGGTTTAAGAAACGTAGCAAAAATAAAATCGTCAAGTCTGCGAGGCTTGACGATTTTATTTTGTTTATCCCGCTGGATAAATGAAGTGTTTTAATAGTGCAAATGTTGTTTTACCGCTGTTGCCGCGTTTCGGCAAACATATAAAGTCAGTTTTCTTTTTTATTCTTCTTATCAAAAATCTTTGGACTATTCGGCAGCCTGCTTGCGCAGAGAGTCTGCCGCTGCCGTCTTGGGACCTGCTTCCTTGTAGAAACCAGCGCGCTCGGCGTCTTCGGGAAGATTTTCCTGCTGCGCCTGATAGGTCTGCTGCGAAGCGGCAGGCACACCATCGGCGTTCTCGTTGTCGAACGAATGTTGCGCGGCAGTACCCAGCAGGCAAACGATGGCCACTGCTGCGGCTGCGCGGAACAAGGGGCGCAGGCGGTTGGCAAGCGTGATGCGATGCGCCTTCACCACGATTTGCGGCTGTGCGGCCGGTTCGCCAATACGGGCAAGCACGCGCTCGTCAAACTCTGTGCCGAGTGCTTCGCCGGCGGCTTCCGACTGATAGGCGAACAACTCTTTGTACCGGGCAAGATGTGCCGGCAAGATGTCCTGAGCGAAGAAAGCGCGCAAAATGCGCTCCTCCTCTGCCGTGGTGTCCGCCTCCCAGTAGCGTTCCAAGAGTTGTTCGATATATTTATAGTCCATGATGTTCTTTTTTTAAGTATTCGGATTTGATAAATTTCCTGGCCCTGTGCAGCGTGACTTTTACTACTTCCTCCGTCCAGCCTGTTACGGCCGCAATTTCAGAATAAGGGAGTCCTTCAATGTCGCGAAGTTGCACCACGGTGCGTTGCTTTTCGGGCAGGGAATTGATTATTTGCCGCACGCTCGCCAGCTTTTCGCTGTGTTCCAATTCCTCTTGAGGCGTGCGACTGGCATCGGGACGGTCGAAAGCATCTTCGTCGAGCGAGAGGTTTTGGTGCTCCTTTTTTGCTATGGTGTCGAGCGCAAGGTTGCGTGCCGCCGTGAGGCAATAAGCTTCGAGAGAATTGACTTGCGCGAGTTCGCTGCGCTTTTCCCACGCCCGCACCAGCGTTTCCTCCGTGATGTCCTCGGCCTCATCGGCTCGGAGCGTAATGCGGAGGGCAAGGCGAAAGATTTTATCTTTCAGGGGTAAAAGGTCGTGGCGGAAGTCTATTTCTTTCATTGCTCTCTAATTGGAAGACGGGCGAACGGGTAAAAAGTTACAAGGAAAAACGATTTTTTTTTGAAGCCTCAGTTTTTGCCTACCGCAAAAGTAATAATTTTTTATTGTTGTCCGGCAAAACTCAGAGCTTCATATGATCCAGGGCGAAGCTCTGGATAATTAGAAATATCTCTTTTCAAATACAAAGACAACTAAAAGGGCTGACACTTCCAAAGAGGTGTCAGCCCTAATTCTTATCCGTCACAAAAAGTTGTACCGAACAGCAATGATCTTAGAACATCAAGGATCTCCAAGTTTCGCTGACAGCGGGCGAGGCAGAGGTAGAGGGGTTTTGCGGCTTGCGCTGCTTGAGCTCTAAGGCGCGCTTGCTCACATTAACACGCAGGATGTCGGAGAGTTCGCCGAAAGTAACGTAACCCGAGGTATATTGCAGCGATTTGAGCAGGTAGTAGGTGAAGAGGCCGTGTCCCTGTTCCTGATACCCCTGCGCCGTTTCATTGCCCTGCGCGGCAGAGAACACGATGACGTTGCCAGAAGTGAGCGTGCCTTCCTCTGCGGCGATTTCCACGCCGCGCTCACCCTCGTTCACGCTTCGGTTGTCGCGGTCGATACCGCTGAAGCAGGCATCGAGGAATACGCAGGTCTGGCTGAAAGCCAAGTCGCCGATGCGGGCATAGAAGTCGTCGAGCGCAATGCCGTTAGCCGGCTTCGTGCCGCGCACGTCGGTGGGGAGGAGATATGCCTTGTTCTTCTGGCTCACGTCGGGCACGCCGTGCCCGGCATAATAAACGATAAGTTTCTTGCTGTCGCGATTGGGTATCGATTCGAGCCAGGGGAGTTCATCTTCAAGGATAATCTGCTTGGTGGCGTCTTCGCAAATGTGGATGTGCTCAGCGGGCAGGCCAAGCGTCTGCTCGCAGTACTGGCGGAACACGCGTGCATCGTGTATAGCATAAGGTACCTGCGGCACGAAGCGGTAGTTTTCGTTGCCGATAATGAGGGCGTAGGTGTCGCGCTTCACGTAGATATTGCTCGGGATAATGCTGTCTACCTCGGAGGTGATGTAGTCGTAGTCGGCGAGGGCGTTAGAGTTGCCGCCCTTGCGATAGCGTTCGATGGCGTCTTTGGAGAAGCCGTAGGTGTGGCCGTTGCGCGAGTTGATTTGAATGGGCAAGCGGCGCACCTCGTCGTTGTAGAGCGTGTGGCGCACCTTTCCGTCCACCCTTATTTCGGAGGCGAAGACGTAGCGGCCGAGGGTAGCGGTGGGGCTAACCTCAATGGAGCGGACGCTGCTGCAGTTTAAGAAGGCCTGGTCCTGCACGTGGCACTGGTCGGGCACTTTCACGGAGGTGAGTGAGCGGCAGTTGGCAAAGGCTATGGTGCCGATGCTTTTGAGTTGTTTGGGCAGAGAGATATTCACGAGGCGTTCACAGTCCATGAATGCGCCCCAGCCGATTTTGTTGCAAACGTTGTCGTCGAAGATGACTTCCGTGAGGACGCGGCAGCCGGCAAAGGCGCACGAACCGATGTTTTCTATGCCGCGACCCACGCGCACAGCCTGCACGTTGAGTTTTTTCTTTATCCACGGCGCGAGGTGCTTCTGCGCGTCGTAGTTGTCCATAATGGCCGTGAAGCCTTTGGTGTTGGTATTTGTGAGCGTGAGTGTTTTGCCATCGAAGGTCCACGCTACGTCTTTGCCGCACTTACCATCGGTTGTGATGTAATCCTGTGCGGAGAGGCCGGTCGCACCGAGCAACGCGGCAATGAGGAGTGCAAATATCTTTTTC
>JALFJC010000069.1:0-3811 GCA_022775595.1 Bacteroidales bacterium
GCGGAAGGGCGGGGCGCAATAACTTTCTGCGCAGCAAAATTACGAAACAAGGCAATACGCCGCTGTTATTTTCTGTAAAATTTTCTTATATCAAGATTTAGTTTTACATTTGCATTTCAAACTTTGCTTATAAGACAATATAAATAAACGCGATTTTATTATGAAACGTCTTTTATTCGTTGTGTGCTGCATGGCGGCACTTTTGCCGCTCACGGCGCAGGCACAGGCCGTTATCAAGTTTGACAAGACCAGCCACGACTTCGGAAAGTTTAAGGAGTCTGCCCCGCAGACTTATTCCTTCGTGTTTACCAACACGGGCGACCAGCCGCTTGTAATCCAGCAGGCCTTTGCCTCCTGCGGCTGCACCGTACCCACGTTTTCCAAAGAACCCGTCCAGCCGGGCGAGAAGGGAAAGATTACCGTGACTTACAATGGCAAGGGCAAATTTCCCGGACATTTCAAAAAGCCCGTGACGGTGCGCTCCAACGCCTCCAACGAGATGGTGCGCATTTATGTTGAGGGAGATATGGTTTCAGAGCAATAATTTATTCTTCCTCCTATATGAATTCAAACTACTACCTCGTAATTATGGCGGGCGGCGTAGGCAGCCGTTTCTGGCCCGTGAGCAGCGAGCAGCTGCCCAAGCAGTTCCTCGACATTCTCGGCACGGGGCGCACGCTTCTCCAACTTACTGCCGACCGTTTCCGCGACATCATTCCGCAGGACAATATATATATTGTAACCTCTGCCAATTACTGCTCAATTGTGAAAGAGCAACTGCCCGAGGTGCCCGCACAGAACATTCTCGCAGAGCCGTGCCGGAGAAACACTGCTCCGTGCATCAGCTACGTGAGTTGGAAGATAAAGAAACGCAACCCCAAGGCAAACATCGCCGTGGTGCCGAGCGACCACATGGTGACCGATGAGAAGAAATTCGCCGAAGCCATTACGCAATCTCTGGAATACGCCGCAGAAACCGATGCCATCGTGACCCTCGGCATTAAGCCCACGCGCCCCGACACGGGCTACGGGTACATCAAGGCCGACCTTAGTTTTGCCTCTTCGCGCAAAAACAATATGTTTCGCGTAGATGCCTTCAAGGAAAAGCCCAACCGCGAGACGGCAGAACTATATCTCAAGCAAAGCAGTTATTTCTGGAACTCGGGCATCTTTATCTGGAATGTCAGCACGATTGTCAACGCATTCCGCGTGTACCAGCCCGCCATGTCGCGCATCTTCGAGGATTTGCTGCCCGTCTACGACACGCCGCAGGAACAGGAAATGATTGACAAACTCTTCCCCGAGTGTGAGAATATCTCCGTGGACTATGCCATTATGGAGCATGCCGAGGAAATCTTTGTCTATCCCGCCCGCTTCGGCTGGAGCGACCTCGGCACGTGGGGCTCGCTGCGCGAACAGGTGCAGAAAGACGCTTATGGCAACGCCTGCATCGGGCCGGACATCGACCTCTACGAAACCTACAACTGCATCGTCCATGCCACGGGCGAGAAAAAAGTGGTGGTGCAAGGCTTGGACGGATATGTCGTGGCCGAGAAAGACGGAACTTTGCTTATTTGCAAACTCTCGGAAGAACAGCGCATTAAACTTTTTCATTAAATTGTTTATCTAATTTCCCCTCTCCCTACGCCCCACCGTTAAAAATGCAATCAGAAGCCCGTTTCTGGCAACACGCGATAGAGAATTGGTATGCCGCCAACAAGCGCGAACTGCCTTGGCGCGGCATTGCCGACCCTTATAAGATATGGGTTTCGGAAATTATCTTGCAGCAAACGCAGGTGGTGCAGGGATGGGCATACTATGAGCGTTTCGTAGCGCGCTTTCCCGACGTGGCCGCGCTCGCCGCCGCCGAAGAGGCCGAGGTGCTGAAATTGTGGCAGGGTCTGGGCTATTACAGCCGTGCCCGCAACATGCAACGCGCTGCCCGGCAAATCATGGAGCAGTGGCAGGGACGCTTCCCGCAAACTTATGAAGACGTGCGCGGGCTGATTGGCGTGGGCGACTACACCGCCTCCGCCATTTGTGCATTTGCCTACAACCTGCCTTGCGCCGCCGTGGACGGCAATGCCTACCGCGTGCTGTCGCGCCACTTCGGCATCGCCACGCCCATAGATACCACGGCGGGCAAGAAAGAGTTTGCCGCCCTCGCGCACGCTTTGCTCGACAAGGACGCGCCGGGGCTTTACAACCAGGCCCTGATGGACTTCGGCGCAATGCAGTGCACGCCGCAGAGCCCACGTTGCAACGATTGCCCCCTTGCGGGCAGTTGTGCCGCGCTGGCGGAGGGCAGGGTGGGGGAACTGCCGCGCAAGGCGAAAGGTGCGAAGGTGACCGACCGATACCTATATTATATTGTGTGCCGTGCGGCAGAGCGCGTCTTTATGCGCCGCCGCCCGAAAGGCGATATATGGCAGGGGCTTTACGAACCGCTGCTCATCGAGAGCGATGCGCCGCTATCGTTCACCACTTTGCAGCAACGCCTCGCGCAGTTGCTGCCGCCCGCCACGGTGTTGCGCCCCGTGGCTGCCGGCATCACGCACCGGCTCACGCATCGGCGGCTTGTGGCCGACTGCTACGAGGCCCTGCTGCCCGAAGATGCAGAACCGCAGATTGCCGGTTGCAGCCCGTACAGTTGCGATGCGCTGGAAGCACTCCCCGTGCCGCGCCTCGTGGAAAAGATATTGCAAAAAGCATTAGAGAAACAGTAGAAATAAAAAAAACTTTCCCATGTCAAGAAAGAGAAAGCCCCTTCCCATACTCACCGACATACTCATCACAGACGTCGCCGCCGAGGGCAAGGCCATTGCCAAGGTGGACAACCTCGTTATCTTCGTGCCTTACGTCGTGCCGGGCGATGTGGTGGATCTTCAAATCAAGCGCAAGAAACACAGCTACGCAGAGGCGGAAGCCATTGCCATAAAAAAATACTCCGAACTCCGCGCCCAGCCCTTCTGCAAGCATTTCGGCGTGTGCGGTGGCTGCAAATGGCAATGCCTGCCCTACGAAGAACAGTTGCGTTTCAAGCAGAAACAGGTGGCGGACAACCTTACGCGCATCGGCAAGATAGAGTTGCCCGAAATGATGCCCATACTCGGCAGCAAGCACGTTGCCCGCTATCGCAACAAACTCGAATTCGGTTTTTCCAACAAAAAGTGGCTCACCTCGGAGCAGGTAGCCTCGGGCGTACAGTTCGATTGTATGGACGCCGTGGGCTTTCATATTCCCGGCGCATTCGATAAAATTCTCGACATCGAAGAATGTCATTTGATGGACGATATAAACAACCGCCTGCGCAACGGCATCAGAGCATACGCCCTTGCGCACGGGCTGACGTTTTTCGACCTCCGCCAGCAGACGGGTCTGCTGCGCAACATGATGATCCGCACTTCCGCCACGGGCGAAATCATGCTCCTCATGCAGTTCTGCATGCGCGGCGCGGACGACGAGGCGCAGGCAAAAACGCTCTTGGAGCATCTGCACACTACCTTCCCCGAAGTGACCTCACTGCTGTATGTGAACAACACGAAGTGCAACGACACGATAGGCGACCTCGATGTCCAGACCTACGCCGGCACGCCTTTTATCTACGAAACCATGGAAGGGCTGCGCTTCAAGGTGGGACCGAAGAGTTTTTACCAGACAAATACCGAGCAGGCCTACGAACTGTATAAGGTGGCGCGCGATTTTGCTGCCCTCACCGGCGACGAACTCGTCTACGACCTTTACACCGGCACGGGCACCATTGCCAATTTCGTGGCGCGGCAGGCGCGGCAGGTGGTGGGCATAGAATACG
>JALFJC010000006.1:0-5434 GCA_022775595.1 Bacteroidales bacterium
CGGGCAGTGTTTTCGAGGCGATACCATTTGCCCTCTTGAAGCGTCACGACTGCGGCGTTCAGGGCCGTCATGATTTCTTGGTATGCCTCTTCAGTAGGGTTTGCCTCATACACCGTTACCATGTTGTCGATAGCGGGCTTCGTGGACAGGTCGGGGCTGCCTACGTAGCCGTTGCTGTTTTCAAAGAACTGATTGACCTGTTCGCGTACGCTGGAACCCACGTAGTCCTGATAGGTCACGGTGGGGTCGTAGGTGTAAGCGTCGTCGGTGATGTGCTCGAGCGTGTAATTCTTATAAACGAGCGTGTAGTCGGCGCCAAAGGTAGACTCTTCATAGAAGAAGCCGATGGTGTTGTTGCTCTGCATAATCATCGTAGAATAGGCAGAACCCATCTGGCTGGCTTGGTGACGGCCGTCCCAGTCTCTTGCGAATGCTGCGGGCGAAGCGAAGTCGGCAGGCGTGGTGAGTTCCTTATAGTAGATGCACACATTGGTGCGGCCGGGGCCATAGGGAACAGACTGCAAGGCCACGTAGAGCTTCTTGTTGTCGCTGTTGCGGCGGGCGGGGAGAATGAGGATTTCGCCGTTGGTAGCGTTGCTCTGTGCCACGGTGCCGCTGTTGCTGCTGCCGGAGAAGGCTACCGTGCCCCAAGAACCTTCGCCCGTGGCGCGGTCGGTATAGGTATAGATATTGAAATAGCGTCCGCCGTTGACGCGGCTGCTGAGCACAACGGAACCGTCGGGCAGTTCTTCGCACTTAGGCTCGTCGCCAGAGGGCGCGGGCGAGATGTTGATGTTGCCGAGTGAGTGCCACGTCTGGCCAAAGTCGTCGGAGTAAACCACGCGGTTGCCGTTGGGGCGTGCGCAGAGGGCGGCGTAGATGCGGTAGTGCGAACCAACCTTTATCTGACGGCTCTGGCAGATGCGACCAGAACCGAAGAAGAGGCTCTGCACTGCGCCGAGCGTGCTTTGGTCGAAGAGTGAATAGATGTTTTCTGTGATTTCCTGATATCTGGTCCAAGTAGCGCCGTTGTCTTCGCTGTAGAAGCGTGCCACACGGTTGGGGTTGCTGCGCGTTGTGGTGGAAGCGCCGTAAACGGTGTTGCCGCAAACGCTGATAAGCATCATCTTGCCGGTCTCAGAGTCGGTCACGGTAGCTGCATCGCCGAAGCCGCAGTCTACCGCTCCGCTTGTGCCCGAACCTTGGGCAATCTTAAACTCTGCGCCCCACGTCTGTCCGTTGTCCTTAGAGATGCGGCCGTGAATGTCTACGCGGCCGTAGCCGATGTCGGCACCGCAATAGCGATAGTCGCCCACAGCAAGGATGTCGCCGTTCTTAGCCGTCGTGATGGAGGGAATGCGGTAAGGGAGTTGACCCGGCTGCGTGATGAAGATGTTTGTCTGCTCCTCTACGGGCGCGGTGCTCTTCTTCACGGTGATGATGAAGTTGGAGGTATTGACAAACTTCTTTTCGCTTGAAAGGTGGATGACGTTGAAACTTGTGGATTGCTCTTCCAGCCCCGTTACGCTCACGTGCGCCGTGCTGCTGCCGGAGCAGGTTACAGCCGTGCCGCCAGAGGGCGTTACTTTCATGTTGACAGACGCGTCAGAGTTGGTGAAGTCGAACGAGTAGCCTGTCACGACGTAGCCGCTCTGCGCCGTGATTGTGTAGTCGAAACCGCTCTCGCCGGAGAAGAGCTGGATATTGCTAGTGCCGCCATAGTTCATCATGTTGTTCTTAGAAGTGGAGACGGTCACGAACGGGTCGGACTGTGTGGATTGCCAAGAGGCAGCCCAAGTGCCAGCCGCATTGGTTGCCGTCCAAGAACCGTTGTCAGAGGTGAACGGAATGCTGATTTCTCCCGTTTGCGAGAAAGTCCAACTGCTGCCTGCGTCTTGCGAGCCGCCTTGCTGCCACAGACCGAGCGTTGTTGTACCATCAGCGGGATTTGAACCGAGTCCCTGATACCAGTTAAGATATTTGTCGGTGCTGCCAGAGGAGGTAACGGGAGATATTTCGTAGAGGTCGCCCGAGTAATTATTGAACTTAAAGTAGGCATTGGTCGGCTTTGTGTCGGTAAGCGTCACGAAGCTAATTTTGTTGGAATAGCTTGAAGCCTGCGTGTAGGTGAGCCACTTTTCAGCCGTGTAGCTATAAATGTAGTAGGCATTGGCCGTGCCCGATTCGTAGAACGCAAACTGCCCGTAGTTGGCAGGGTTGAATGTCGGCGCGGTAGTGCCGTTGGCATACTGGCCATTGCTGTTCTTCATGGAATAGAGATGTTCAGGCGTGCCGCTGCCGGGGGCGGTGGTAGACACCTGAATCTTTTCGGCCGCCGCCTGCCCCGCGAGGCACAGGCATAGAGCCACTAATGAGAAGATTTTTTTCATAAAAGGTTTTTGAATGGATTAGATTTATAAATAAAGGATTTTAGTGTTGATTTGCCGGAAAATCCGGAAATTCCGGGTTTTCCGGATCTTCCGGATTTTCCGGAGGGGCGTACGCCCCACTACTTTATCAAGCTTCCCAAATCGTTTTTCGTGAGTTTGGAAATGTTTTCGCGCATGGCGGTGTCGCCTTTGAGGTTTTCGAGGCGGTAGTAGTCCATAAAGCCCATGTTGCCGTCGCGCAAAGCCTGCGCCAGTGCCTTGGGCACTTCGGCTTCTGCCTGAATCACCTCGGCACGGGCTTCTTGCGCCTTGGCAATCATTTCCTGCTCGGTGGCAACAGCCATGGCGCGGCGTTCCTCTGCCTTGGCCTGCGCAATGTTCTTGTCAGCGTTGGCCTGGTCGATTTGCAGCGTGGCACCGATATTTTTGCCCACGTCGATGTCGGCGATATCGATGGAAAGGATTTCGTAGGCCGTGCCAGCGTCAAGGCCTTTCTTCAGTACGAGTTTGGAGATAGAGTCGGGATTTTCCAAAACCTCCTCGTGCGACACGGCAGAGCCGATGCTCGACACGATGCCTTCGCCCACGCGGGCAAGAATGGTGTCCTCGCCTGCGCCGCCCACGAGTTGGTGGATATTGGCACGCACCGTGACGCGAGCCTTGGCGATGAGTTGGATACCGTTTTTGGCAACGGCGGCAACGGGCGGCGTGTCAATGACCTTGGGATTAACGGAGGTCTGCACGGCTTCAAATACGTCGCGGCCGGCGAGGTCGATGGCCGTGGCCTTTTCAAACGAGAGGTCAATGTTGGCTTTCGATGCGCTGACAAGTGCGTGCACCACGCGCTGCACGTGGCCGCCGGTCATATAGTGCGCCTCGAGGTTGTCGCGCGTGATGTTGCTCAGCCCCGCCTTGTGCGCCTCGATGAGGCTCGGCACAATGATGTTGGGCGGCACGTTACGGATGCGCATCAGAAAGAGTTGCAGCAACGAGATGTGAACGCCCGACACTTTGGCGGATATCCAAAGGAAGAAGGGTACGAAGTGGAAGAAGATGGACAACAGGACGAATGCGCCTATTACGAGCGCAATCACCAGAAATGGAGCATCAATCATAAAAAATAAGGATATTAAGGATTAAGATTAAAAGGATTTTTCGCGTGCGTATAGTATATGCCCTACAAAAATAGGTCTTTCTTATATTATAAACCAAATACGGCGTGCAAATTTTGCACTAACAGGGGCAAATCGGCAATATGACGAAACAAACCGCCCCGAGCTGTTGCCCGGGGCGGTTGTACTCATTATTTATATATATAGGTTACGCGTCAATATTCGCATGGAGCGCATTCTTCTCAATGAACTCACGGCGCGGGCCTACGTCATCGCCCATCAGCATGGAGAACACGTAGTCGGCCTCGGCGGCGTTCTCAATGGTGACTTGCTTGAGCAGGCGCGTTTCGGGGCACATGGTGGTTTCCCAAAGTTGCTCGGCAGACATTTCACCGAGACCTTTGTAACGCTGCGTGCTGATGCCCTCCTCGCTGCCGTCGCCATATTTCTGGATAAAGAGTTGCTTGTCGCGGTCGTTGTAGCAATATTCTTCAATCTTGCCCTTCTTGCAGCGATACAGGGGCGGCATGGCGATATAAAGGTAGCCGTCCTGAATGATTTGCGGCATATAGCGATAGAAGAGCGTCATGACGAGCGTGGCGATGTGCTGGCCGTCCACATCGGCATCGGCCATGATGATCACCTTGTGGTAGCGCAGCTTGTCGAGATTGGCCTCCTTGCTGTCCTCGCCCAGGCCGAAGCGCACGCCGAGTGCCTGGATGATATTGTTCACCTCGTCGCTCTCGAATGCTTTGTGCCACATGGCTTTCTCGACGTTGAGGATTTTACCGCGCAGGGGCAGGATAGCCTGCGTCTTGCGCGAGCGTCCCGACTTGGCGGAGCCGCCTGCGGAGTCACCCTCCACGAGGAAGAGTTCGCACTCTGCGGGATCTTTCGACGAGCAGTCTGCCAGTTTGCCCGGCAGTCCACCGCCCGAGAGGGGGCTCTTGCGCTGCACGCTCTCGCGGGCCTTGCGCGCTGCCACGCGAGCCGTTGCAGCAAGGATTACCTTGTCCACGATGAGCTTTGCTTCGCGCGGGTGCTCCTCGAGGTAGTTGGAGAGCGCTTCGCCCACGGCCTGGTTCACTGCGCCCGTCACCTCACTGTTGCCAAGCTTCGTCTTGGTCTGACCCTCAAACTGCGGCTCTGAAACCTTTACGGAGATTACGGCGGTGAGACCCTCGCGGAAGTCCTCGCCGGTGATTTCCACCTTGGCCTTTTCGATTTGCTTGCCGGCGGTGTCCTCGGCATATTTCTTCAACACGCGCGTCACAGCGGCGCGGAAGCCCGTGAGGTGCGTGCCGCCTTCGATGGTGTTGATGTTGTTGACGTAAGAATGGAGGTTCTCGGAGTAAGAAGTGTTGTACATGATTGCCACTTCGATAGGCACGCCTGCCTTTTCCGTATTGATATACACTACATCGTCGAAGAGATGCGTGCGCGAGGAGTCGATGTAACGCACAAACTCTCGCAGGCCGAGGTCAGAATGGAACGTCTCGGTGCGCGTGTTGCCCTCTTCATCGGGACGCAGGTCGGTGAGCGTAATGGTGATGCCGGCATTGAGGAATGCCAGTTCGCGCATACGGTTCGCGAGGATATCGTAGCGGTATTCCGTTACGGTGAAGATGGTCTCGTCGGGCCAGAAGTGCTGGCGCGTACCGCGCAGGTCGGTTTCGCCCACCACGGTGACGGGGGTCTGCGGATGCCCCTTGGCGTATTCCTGACGGTAAATCTTGCCGTCGCGGAACACCTTCGATACCATTTTCTTGGAAAGGGCGTTCACACAGCTCACACCCACGCCGTGCAAGCCGCCAGAGACTTTGTAAGAGCCTTTGTCGAACTTACCGCCGGCATGAAGCACGGTCATCACCACTTCCAAGGCGGAGCGGTGCTCTTTGGGGTGCATGTCTACGGGAATGCCGCGACCATTGT
>JALFJC010000016.1:0-2264 GCA_022775595.1 Bacteroidales bacterium
GCAGAGGGCGCCTACGGCGACCAGTGCGAGAAGTGCGGCACAGCCCTCTCGCCCGAGGAACTCATCAACCCCAAGAGCACGGTGAGCGGCTCGGTGCCCGTGATGAAAAAGACGAAACACTGGTATCTGCCGCTCGACAAACACCAGCAATGGCTCGAGCCGTGGATCACGAAGGACCACACGGAATGGCGCAGCAACGTGATGGGGCAGTGCAAGAGCTGGTTCGACATGGGCTTGAAACCCCGTGCCGTGAGCCGCGACCTCGACTGGGGTATCCCCGTGCCCGTGGAAGGGGCAGAGGGGAAAGTGCTCTACGTGTGGTTTGACGCGCCCATCGGCTACATCTCCAACACCAAGGATCTCAGGCCCGACGACTGGGAACTGTGGTGGAAAAGCCCCGACACGCGCCTCGTGCACTTTATCGGCAAGGACAACATCGTGTTCCACTGCATCGTGTTCCCCGCCATGCTTAAAGCCGAGGGGTCGTATATCCTGCCCGACAACGTGCCCGCCAACGAGTTCCTTAACCTCGAGGACGACAAAATCAGCACCTCGCGCTGCTGGGCTGTGTGGCTCCACGAATACCTCAAAGAATTGCCCGGCAAGCAGGACGTGCTGCGCTATGTGCTGACCGCCAACGCGCCGGAAACGAAGGACAACAACTTTACGTGGAAGGACTTCCAGGCACGCAACAACAACGAACTCGTGGCCGTATACGGCAACTTCGTGAACCGCGCCCTGCAGCTCACCAAGAAATACTACGACGGCATTGTGCCCGCCTGCGGCGAACTCAACGACACCGACCGCGCCACAATCGACGAGTTTAAGAACGTGAAGGCCGACGTGGAGCGCCTGCTCGACGGCTTCCGCTTCCGCGACGCGCAGAAAGAGGCGATGAACCTCGCCCGCATCGGCAACAAATACCTCGCCGACGCAGAGCCTTGGAAAGTAATCAAGACCGACCCCGAGCGCGTGAAGACCATCATCAACCTCTCGCTGCAACTCGTGGCCAACCTTGCCATCGCCTTCGAGCCGTTCCTGCCCTTCTCATCGGAAAGGCTGAAAGGAATGCTGGCCGTGGACGGCCTGTCGTGGGCATCGCTCGGCGCAACCGACCTGCTGCCCGCCGGCCACAAAATCGGCGAACCGGCATTGCTGTTTGAGAAAATCGAGGACAGCGTGGTGGAGGCGCAGGTGGCCAAGCTGCAGCTGTGCAAGAAGGAAATGGCAGAGGCGGCCTACAAGGCAGAGCCCGTGAAGGCCGACATCGCTTTCCCTGACTTTGAGAAACTCGACATCCGCGTGGGCACGGTGCTCTCCTGCGAGCGCGTGCCGAAGATGAAGAAGCTCCTGAAATTCGAGATTGCCGACGGACTGGAAAACCGCACCATCGTGAGCGGCATCGCCATGCACTACGAGCCCGAAACCTTGGTGGGCAAGCAGGTGTGCTTCATTGCCAACCTGCCGCCGCGCGAGTTTAAGGGCGGCCTCGTGAGCCAAGGCATGATCCTCTCCGCCGTGAACTGCGACGGCACGTTGAGCGTCATCACGCCTGAGCGCAAAGTGGCAGCCGGCAGCAGCGTGTGCTAAGGATAAGATGTCTTGTTGCTCGTGGTATGCCTGAGGCGGGCTGAAAGCCCAATTGTTGCCCACAGCCCGGGGCAACGCCCCGGGGAAAACGTATGCCGCGATTAACACATTCGGCATTTTTGCAAGGCAAAAATGCCACGCGCTTCTAGCGCGTAATCTCGTCTGCAATGCCACGGGGCGTTGCCCCTCATAAGGCAGGCTGCTCTTTCAGAGCGCGACGCTTTAATCAATGAACTACGCCGTACCCCGGGCGTTGCCCGGGGCTATGAGCAACATTTGGGCTTTCAGCCCGCCACAATAATTTGTCAATCCAAAATAACAAACAACTACACACACTTAAAAACAACCATGAAAAGAAGTCTGCTTCTTACTTTGGCTATCGGCTTGGCAAGCGCCTTGCTGTATGCCGGTCCGGCGAAGCGCGTGCCGGTAAAGCGCACGCAGGCCGACGGAACTGTTGTCACCGTATTGCTCACAGGCGATGAGCATTTCCATTTCCACACCACCGAAGACGGCATTCCCGTATGCGAGGCCGAAAACGGCTCGTTCTACTACGCCCGGCTCGCCGACGGCAAACTCACGCCCACCGCGCAACTCGTGCACCCGGCTGAACAGCGCACTGCCGCCGAAACGGAGTTCCTGAAAACTAATCGGCTCAACGTGCAAGACGTGCA
>JALFJC010000025.1:0-5601 GCA_022775595.1 Bacteroidales bacterium
TGACGTTTTTGTGTCGGACGCAGGAACGATTAGCGAAAAATACCGCACCCTCCTCACGCAGCACGACATTCCCTTTGAAGACGGCGGGCACACCGAAAACCTCGTGCTCAACGCCGATGAAATCGTGAAAAGTCCCGGCATTCCCGAAGACGCGCCCATGGTAAAGGCAGTGCGCAAGAAGGGCATTCCCGTGATCTCGGAAATAGAATTTGCCGCACGCTATACCGACGCGAAGATGATTTGCATCACCGGCAGCAACGGCAAGACCACCACCACTTCGTGGATATTCCATATCATGAAGAAGGCAGGCATCGACGTGGGGCTTGCCGGCAACATCGGCCGCAGCCTTGCCCTGCAAGTGGCAGAAGACCCGCACGCCTGCTACGTTATAGAACTTTCGTCGTTCCAACTGGACGATATGTTTGACTTCCGCGCTGACATCGCTGTGCTGCTCAACATCACGCCCGACCACCTCGACCGCTACAACTTCGAGTTGCAAAACTACGTGGACTCCAAAATGCGCATCACGCGCAACCAGTGCACGGCCGACAGCTTTATTTATTGGCAAGACGATGACCACGTGCCCGAAGAACTGCGCCGCCACCCGATAGGTGGCACGCCGCTGCCGTTCAGCGATGCGCCCGAGAGTGGCAGCAAAGGCTTTATCCAGGACGGCGTTTTGCGCCTTTCAGCACCTGCGGACTTTGAGATGCCCGTTGCTGACATCTCGCTCATCGGCCGCCACAACCTGCGCAACGCAATGGCAACGGCAATGGCTTGCCTCGCCGCCGGAGTGCCGGCAAGCACCGTGCGCGAAGGTTTGGCAGACTTCACCGGCGTGCCCCACCGCCTCGAAAAGGTGTGCACCGTGGGCGGCGCATTATTCATCAATGACTCCAAAGCCACCAACGTAGACGCTTGCCGCGTGGCCCTCGAAGCAGTTGCCGCGCCCGTTGTTCTCATTCTCGGCGGCAAGGACAAGGGCAACGACTACTCTGCCATTATGGATTTGGTGAAAGAAAAATGCAAGGCACTCGTGTTCCTCGGCGCAGACAATAGCAAGTTGCAGGCTGTGTTCAAGGACTGCGGACTGCCCATCTGCGACACCGACAGCATCAGCCGCTGCGTCTTTGCCTGCTGCGCCCTTTCCCGTCCCGGCGACACCGTGCTGCTTAGTCCCTGCTGCGCAAGTTTCGACCTCTTCAACGGCATGGCAGAGCGCGGCAACCTGTTCAAGGAATGGGCGCACCGCATGAAGCAAATAGTCGATGCCTGACCATACAATATATAATATATAGGACACTATAGATATCTATATCCTCTATAACCCCATAAGCCTTTGCACCGATATGCAGAAACTCACATCGATTTTCCAAGGCGACCGCGTCATTTGGATTATTTATTTCTTCCTCTGCCTTATTTCCCTGATAGAGGTATTCAGTGCCGGCAGCACGCTGGCTTATAAGTCGGGGACGTTTTGGGCACCGCTTTTGAAGCAGGCGGCGTTTCTTGCCGGCGGCACCGTGGTGGTGCTCGCCATTCATGCCGTGCCCTGCCGCCACTTCCGTCCCTTGCCGCTGCTGCTCTATCCAGTTTCGCTGCTCTTATTGTTCATTACGCTTTTTGGCGGCAAGACCAACGATGCCGCGCGCTGGATTAACCTCGGCTTTGTGCAGTTTCAGCCTTCCGAAATCGCCAAAGGCACGCTCATCATCACCGTTGCGCTGATCCTCTCCGTGCAGCAAACTGAAAAAGGCACGGATCCGAAAGCATTTAAGGTAATCCTTATCCTCGCAGGTCTGGTTTGCGGGTTGATTTTGCCCGAAAACTTCTCCACCGCCGCGCTGCTCTTCGGCGTTGTGGTGCTGATGATGTTCATCGGCCGCGTGCCATACAAGCAACTCGGCAAACTCTTTGGCTCGCTGGCGCTGGTCGTGGGACTGGTCGTTGCCGTCGTTGCCGTCACGCCCGACGACAGTCCGCTTTACGAACTTCCCGGCATGGGGCGCATGCACACCTGGAAAAACCGCATTGTGCGCCACGGCGCGGACGAACGGCCTACGCCCGACAAATACGACATCGACAAAGACGGGCAAATAGCCCACGCCAACATAGCCATCGTGTCGAGCAACGGCATCGGCAAAATGCCCGGCAACTCCGTAGAGCGCGACTTTCTCAGCCAGGCCTACTCCGACTTTATCTTTGCCATCATCATCGAGGAAATGGGGCTGTGGGGCGCGTTCATTGTCATGGCACTCTATTTAATATTATTGTTCCGAGCGAGCATCATTGCCGGGCGGTGCGAGCGCAACTTCCCCGCCTTTCTTGTGATGGGGCTTGCGTTGCTCCTCGTTTCGCAAGCCTTCCTCAATATGCTCGTAGCCGTCGGCCTCTTCCCCGTCACGGGCCAGCCTTTGCCGCTCATCAGTCGCGGTGGTACGTCCACTCTCATCACCTGCGCCTATTTTGGCATGATGCTTAGCGTCAGCCGCTATTCGCGCCAGAGCGAGCAGCCCGTCGACCCCGCACAAGTCAATACGGCAATCAGCGCGTAAAGAAACATAGGGAGATATTGCGGCTCAAACTCAATAAATCAGCCCTAAAAGCCAAATAGGCAGTTTCTTGCCAATGGGGAACTCTATGTTATCGGCGAGGATATAGGAATCGGGTAGATCGGCAATCTGTGCAAACGATTTGCTTTCGCCGCCCACTTCAAAAGTGATGCGCTCGTCCTTACGGAAATCGCAGGCTGTCTTCCTGAATTCTTCAGAACGCTTATCGTAATAACCAAAAAAACAGTAGAAAAAGGTTACCGCGATAAGCGATTTTGTGCGATTTTCGCTTACTGCTCTAAGCGATTTACTGCTTTCCCTATACGTAAATTTTTCCCCAAAAAACTATTCATACCCTTCATTTTGCTTTTAAGTGCCTGATACGTTGTAGTTTGCGTATGAATGGATCGTCCTCTAAACCTTTCAGCAACCTTTCATTAGTAGTTGCAGGCGGCCTAAGGGCGTTTCGTCGTTGCTTTTTGCTAATTCATCGTCAAAATTCGCGTATTGGGACATAGACACTGGGTTTAGAGAGGATATTATTATATAAGCAAAGGAACTTTTTAATAACTTTGCCGTATGAAGAGGCGCGTGTGCCGTGCTAATTCATTTGTTACCTTAATTGTACCTATTATTAACCTTAATCTATTTAAATCTATGAGAAAGTCTACCTACTTATTCTCAATGCTCGCCGCCGCGCTGCTTTCTTTCAGCACGGCTACGGCACGCACGACCGAAGGCACAGCACCGGCCGCCGTGCTCGAGCGCGCCAACCAGGCTGAGGAGGTGCTCAACCTGCGCGGCGTGGGTTACCCCACCACCGAAAGCGAGGCTTACACTGCCTTCGCCGCCGCCATCGCCGAGGCACGCGCCTATGAAAATCCCGAAACGGACTACGTGGACGCTCTCGAAACTGCCGAAACGGCTTACAAGAGTGCCACCGAGGGTATCCAGATGCCTGAGGCCGGCAAGTACTACAACCTCGTCATGATGACGCAGTCGGGTGCGCAGTGGTTGCTTTCGCCTTCTGCCGAAGACGTGTCCCTCGTTGCTTTTGACGGCACGCCCTCTGCTGCCACGGCTTTTGAATGCCGCGCTAACGCCGACGGCACTTATTCTTTCCTCTCGCCCCAAAGCAAGTGGTTCCGCAACCACTCTAAGTATGCAGGAGTGAGTTGGCTTGCGGAAAGTTCGACAACAGGACTTGATGACACTTACAGCGAGCAATTCTGCAACATCACCGTAGCCCGCATGGGTAAGGACGACAAGACAGAAGCCGAACTTGACGAATTGTTTGGCTATATGACGCTTTTCAGCTGCCGAGGTTATGACTCGAGCAAGAGCAGCTATCTCAGTGGCTATACAGTTATCAACAACGACGGCTCAGACTATGACGGAGCTGGCAACCTATATTATAACGCAAGTGTCACCGTTGCCGTCCGCTTTGTTGAAGTTGTACCCGAAGACGCAGGCGAAACGGCGAAGAACACGTTTGTCTATACCGAGGTTTCGCCTGAGAACAACAGCACGGTCGAGACGCTCTCCAAAATCCGCATGACCTTCCCCGTCCTCAGCGAGTCGGTCGACTATGAACAGTCAATCGATGTAATCAACACCGCCACGGGCGAAACGGTTACCCAAGGCACGCTCTACTGGGAGGACTATTGGGGCGGCTCAACTGTCATCACCTTTACGCTCGATGCCGCTATCACTGCCGCCGGTACGTATAGCATCACTGTTCCCGAAGGCTTGATTTACGACGATAAGATAATCTGGAACGACGACGATACCATCGACGACTCCGCCGCCACCTACAACCCCGAGTTTACGCTCACCTACACCGTGACGGGCACGGCTACGCCGAAGAACACGTTCAACTATCTCTCCGTCAGCCCCGAGAACAACAGCGAGGTGGAATCGCTTTCCAAGATTAGCCTCACCTATTCGGTATGCAGCGAATCCATAGAATATTTTGAGCCGATTGAGGTAATCAACACCGCCACCAGCGAGAAGGTGACCGATGCCTATCTTTATTGGGAAGACTACGACGGCGGTTCGCCTGTCGTGACGCTCACGCTCGATGCGGAGATCATCACTCCGGGCACGTATAGCATCACTGTTCCCGAAGGCTATATCTACGACAATAATATCGTTTGGAGCGGCAACGATTACGACGATACAAACGCCACCTTCAACCCCGAGTTTACGCTGACCTACACAGTGACCGGCCCGGCAGTGCAGCCTGTTGCTTCGCTCGACGAATTGAGCAACACGATGGCTTACACGATTAAGAATGCCAACGGCTTTGGTACGATTTATTACGATGAGGCTCATTCTGGCATGATGTGGCTCGGCGCGTCCAGCAACTCCAATTTCAGCCAAGACGTAGATCTCACGAGCAAGAACGCCAACTGGCTGGTTATCTTATTCAATGAGCAGTATTATCTCTACAACGCCGGTGCCGGCCAGTTTGTTAAGGTCAACGCTTTCGCTGGCTCTGTGAACACCTCCCTGCAAGATGAGCCTATCGCCATTACCATTCAGGCACTCGGCGACTACAAGTTTGCCTTCTCTACCACAGGCGGCGAGAATGACTGGATGTGCGCCTCTCCGCAGATTTCTGGCAAACCTGTTTGCCAATGGACGGTTGACGACGGCGGTTGCGCTTGGCGCCTCACACCTAATGCCGAACTCGACGTAACGGCAGAGAGTGCCGCAGCTATCGAGAAAATTGCCCAAAAAACCGGTATCCGCAGTATCACGTCAGCAACGCCCGCTGCTTCCCAGACCTTCACGCTCGACGGCCGCAAGGTTGCTGGCAAGCCGCAGCGCGGCCTGTATATCGTAAATGGCAAGAAGGTTTATGTGAAATAAGCCTTACAAGATATTGATAAAGGTGGGTTCTACAAATTCGCTTTGGCAGATTTTGGATTTATTTTCGAGGATAAATTGTAAGTGGAAGAGGGAGCGTAGCGGGCTACGTGACCGATGAGACTTACGATTGAGACCGAAAAGAAAACAAAAGATGACAAAACGTCAACCCAACATT
>JALFJC010000035.1:0-22412 GCA_022775595.1 Bacteroidales bacterium
CAATAGAAGAAGAGGAGGAAATATAAGTTCTGACAATCAGTTCTGCCAAAGCCGTAAGCACGCCGGCAGCTACGAAACCGATGCCGAGTTTGAGCAGCGGCAGCCCGCATTTAAGGTAGCGCACGCTGCGGAGCGTCACTGCCCACGGCACGAGCCGCACGGTGGCGGCGAGGAAAAGCAGGTAAAGCGCCGCGCCCGAAAGCACAAGCGACGGCAGCACGCCGTCCAGTCCCCAAAGCCAGTAGCAAGTCACGCAGATGCACAGCGTGCTGAGTGCGCCGGTGGTCGTGATGCGTGCCAAAAGCCGCATTTGCCTCAGGGCTTTCAGTATGGCCATCTCGCCGCCCGTCAGCGTAGTGGATGCCGCGAGTAGGGAGAGCAGCATGAAGTGGACGGTGTAAGCGGCATCGTGCATCACTAAGCGGCTCAGCAGCGGCGCGGCCGCTATGCCGGCAATGATGCCCAAAAGCGCCGTTATCGCGAGCCACGAGCGTATAAGTCGCACCTGCCGCGCCACGCGCTTGCCGTCGCCGGCCTCGTGCAGTTCCGAGAGGCGGCGCACCGCCGAGAGCGAAAGTCCGCAGCCCGTGGCCGTGCTAAGCATTTCGGCGGTGCGCGAAAAGAGGTCGGCAAGCCCTACGCCTGCCGTGCCGATGAGCAGCGCGGCGAACTTGTTGCGCACCACGGAAATGAGCAGGGTGGCAACCTGCACGCTGCCAAACAGCCCCGTGTATTTGAGAATATGTTTGTAGGAAGTGGGAGGCATCAGCATTATACTCCCGGCAGGGAGTGCCCGTTGATTTTTCTGTAAAGGTCGAGGGCGTAGACATCCGTCATGCCCGAGAGATAGTCTAAGACGGCGAAGATACGCTCTGCGGGCCGCTCGGCCGTGAGTTCGTACTGCGGCGAGACTTGGCGCAGCAACAGTTCGGAGTATGCCTTTTGCGGCGACAGCACCGCCTCTGTCATCAATCCGAGGAGCGTATATATAATATGGTATCCCGCGAGGTCGATGTCCGTCACGCCCTTGCAGTTGTAAATCTGCGCGGCGGCTATTTCCGTGCAACGGCGGTAGGCCGACTTCAATGGCTCGGGTAGGTGGTCGATGAGCGAACCTTGGAACGTGCCGGCGAGGATTTCTGCCTCGTGGTCTGTGAAGATGCGCACGCAGGCGCGTTCAAGGGCATTGATCACGCAGGAACGGAGATACACGATGCGGTCGTCGGCGTCCGTGCAGTCCTCATACGCCGCCATGAGCCGCGCATGCTCTTCGGGTGCAAAAAAGTCGAGAAACAGCTGTGCGGTTGCCTCGTTGGAGAGAATGCGGAGCTTGTGGGCATCTTCTATATCCATGATTTCGTAGCAAATGTCGTCGGCCGCCTCGACGAGATACACCAGCGGATGCCGCGCATAGCGCACGCCCTCCCCGCCTTTTTCTTCAAGGCATGGTATGCCCAGCTCGCGGGCAATGTGCTCGAAGGTGGCGCGTTCCGACTCAAAGAAGCCGAACTTGGCTTTCTTGGCAAGAGAAGAACTGAAAGGATATTTTACGATAGAGGCGAGGGTGGAATAGGTCATCACGAAGCCTCCGCGCCGCCGCCCGTTGAAATGGTGCGTGAGCAGGCGGAAGGTATTGGCGTTGCCGTCGAAACGCGTGATGTCGTGCCATTCGCCAGGCGTGAAGTCGAGCGTGTCTTTCATCTCTGCGCCGCGCCCCTCCGAAAAGAAGCTGCGAATGGCGCGCTCGCCCGAGTGACCGAAAGGCGGGTTACCCATATCGTGGGCGAGGCAGGCGGCAGAAACCACTGCGCCGAATTCGCTCCAAAGTTCATCGGGATAATCAGGATAACGCTTTTTCAAAACATCGGCGACGTCGGTGCCCAGCGAGCGCCCCACGCTCGACACTTCGAGGCTGTGCGTCAGGCGGTTGTGCACGAACACGCTGCCCGGCAGGGGAAACACCTGCGTTTTGTTTTGCATGCGCCGGAAGGCGGACGAGAAGATAAGGCGGTCGTAGTCGCGCTGAAATTCCGTGCGCCGCTCCGAGGCGGAGCGCTGCGTGCCCGCTTTGCCCCAGCGTTTGGAAGAAATGAGTTGTTGCCAATCCATAAAAACAGCATTAAATCTCTGCAAAGTTAGGAAAAAGGCAGGAGTTCAAGGCAGATAGTTTGTATAAAGTGGGCGTTGTACCGCGTCCCTCACAACGCAAAGCGGCGGACAAGTTCGTTGCCTTGTCCGCCGCCCGGTGATTATGCTTTCCTGTCTGCCTTAGAGCGGGCAGGTGAAGCCCATGTTGATATTGGTGTTCATGTGGTTGAGAGGAATGCCTTGCTTGGCGAGTTTGCCTATCCAGCGGTCCGTGCCGATGAAGAAGTTGAAGTGCTTGGCGTGGAAGTCCACCACCATACCCCAAGAGCCGCCCGTGGAAGAGAGTGCGCCGTTGAGGTTGAACTCAAACCATTTCGCGGGGCGGATATTTGCCGACAACATTCCCTGATGCCAGCTGTGTATGCCGGCGAAGCGGGAGGTGTAGAGGAAGCCGAAGCGCAGCTTGCGGTAAACGGGCAGCGTATATTCCGCGCCGATGTTGAGCGTGGCTGCGAGTGCTTTGGTCTCTTTGCCAGTGCCGTCGTCGTAGATAGAGAAGAGTTCTTCGAGATCGTCGCCGATGTTCTCGAACTGGTCGCCGAGCTTTTCGCCCTCTTCACCGTCTACATGTATGGGATTTTTAAATCCGTCGAACTCCCATTGGCCAGCAGAGGATGCCTTGTTCACGTTCTTCCAAGCGATAAAGCCGAGGTCGGTGAGGGCGGCGCTAAGCGTGAGGTCGGGGAGCACCTTGTAGGTTGCACCGAGGTCGAAGGCCAAGCCGAAGCCAGGCATCGAGAAAGAGTAATCGCCGAAGCCCGAGATGCGCGGACGGCCGGTGCGCGGGTCGTTTTTCGAGGCATCTTCGTACTCAAACGGCATTTTGCCGAAGGCCATTGTTCCGCGAATGTCGCCGTTGACAGCCCAGTGGTCGTTGCGCATGGTCAGGTCGAGGCGTTCCGACTGAATGTCAGCGTAGGCAAGACCAACGAGGAATTTCATCTTTGCGCCGACTTTCCACTTATCGTTGATTTTATGCGAGTGCCCAAGGGCAATTTCCGCATAGTTCTGCGTGCGCAGGCCGATGTCGGTAAGCGAGTACTGTTCCTGCGAGCCAGTTTCCTTCATCAGTTCAAAGAGGCCCTTAGGCAGGTTCACGTTGGTATTCGAGCGCAGGTTAAGTTCGATGAGGTTCGTGCCGCCAAAGGCGCGGAAAGCCACAGAGAAGAGGTTGTAGTTGAGATAGAGGCCGAGGCGCGTGTTGTCGTGCAGCTCATCGAGGAACTTGTTCTTGTCCACGCCGGGGTTCATAAAGGTCGTCAGCGTGTTGCCATTGCCATAGCCGGGCATTCCGGGCGTGAGGTCGTACACGAAATTTTTAAGTCCGAAGTTACCCGTCGTTCCGATATTGATATTTCCGAGGAAGGGTATGCCCACGTAGCCTGCCGAATCGAGGAGGGCGGGGTTCATCTGATGGCGGAAGTTGGAAGTCTCCATGAAATAGGAGGAGCGCAGTTCCTGTGCCGTGGCAGAAAGACCGGCTGCTGCCGCAAGAGTGAGGGCGGCGAGTGATTTTATAATCGATTTCATAATTGTAGAGTCGTTTAATGGATATTACACATATAGCGGTCTTTTCTCATTAGTTGAAGTCGCCTACTATTGAACCGTTGAGGCGCAGGAGTATTTTGCTCAACTTCAAGTACTGGTCGGAGAGCAGTTTGCGCGACTGCCCTTCTGCCTGGCTGGCAGCCGCCGTTATTCTGAATACGAAGCGGTCTACGCGCGAGAGGTCGGCTTGGTCGTTGAAAGTCACGTTGATGGTAATGGGCGTGGTCTTAGAAGTACCGTTGTTGGGCGCGGCTTCTATGTTTGCCGTTGCTGGTGCGGCAAGGGGTATCTCGTTGCCGTTGACATCGAGCGTTTTGAGTTCGGCAATCAGTTTCAAGGGAATTTCATTGTATGCCTCTGCCGTCACGGTAACACCCTTTGCCTGATAGTCTTTCAGGTCGTCGTTCATGCAGTCCGTAGTATCGCGATAAACGATGCTCAACTTGCTGTTGAATTCAAAGGGGATAAAGATTTCGTAGTCGATACCGGCGTTGTAGTCTCTGCCGAGCGTGATGGTGTTAAGTTCGTCCTGCTTGATGCGCACGCTGCCATCGGGCATATCAACCTTGATGTTTTCGGGAATGGGGTCGATGAGTTTGCTGAGGTTGGGCACATCGTAGCTGTTGGCACCTGCTTCCACGCCATCGGGGTCGTAGGGACTGTTGCCCTGATAGAAGTAAACACCCGCGCGGTCGTGCTTGTTCAGTGTGGCATAGCCTGCCGTCTGTTTCGGGAAGTAGATAGGGTCGCAGGTAGGCTGCCCGTTCTCGTCAAGCCCCCACATCTTGCCTTGGAACTCAAACGACATCGGCACTTCCGACAGGTCTACATTAAACTTGATGGTCGGGTTGGCCACGTCGATCTTAACCGTGTTGTCTTTCAAGAAGTCGGGCAGCTGCTCGGCGATGTTGAAGGGTGCCACGTCGCCCACGTGTACCGTAGGATTGTAAACGCCGCTCACCTTATCTAGGGCTACGAGGATTTTCCCGTTTTCGGGCGCGCTGCCTTCGAGGGCTACGGTGAGGCGCACGTTGATGAATGAGCCCGTGCTGAGCGTCACGTTGCGCTTGGTGCAGATGTCGAATTTACCCTCCATCTTAATCTCGCCCGCCAGTTCGATTTGTTCGTTTTCGATAGTCATGCCGAGTTCGTCCTCCGAAAGCCTCACTTCGTCGAGCGATACGGTGCCGAGTTCCAGCCGGTTGGTCTGTGCCGAAGGCGACAGGTCGTCGAAAGTCTTGGTCTGGCCGGTCAGTTCGTTACTCTTAATGAAGTCGGGGAAGGTGATTTTCATTCCCTCAATCTTTTTGATGTAAAAGTCCTGCGTCCCAGAGTTTGAGAGGATTTCGAGAATGAGTTTGAAGCGGCTCGAACTTTCCTTCGGCACGATGCTCTTGAGCGATACGATGTCGCCCATGATGCCGCTCATGCTGAAATTGAAGTCTTCCTTGGCTTCTACCTTTGAAAGATCGAAGCCCGGGATTTGGGACAGCGAGTTGCCGGCGCCCAGCGTAACTGGAACGGGGAAACCTGTTCTGTCGAAGTTGAACACCTCTACGGTAGGCGTCAGCTTGGCTTCGTCGATTTTCGTCGTCACGTCTTGCACGTGGTAGTTAAATGAAGTAGTGCCGTTTTGCACGAGGTAGAAAAGGTTGTTGCCGTCCACGTGCCAAAGGTCGTCCTCGTCCACGTTGAGCATATCGCCCAAATAAATCTTTTCGGTTGCGCCGAGCGTCATGCCGAGCCCGTCGCTGCCGAGTCCCATAGTAAGGTCAATGCTGTCTGTGTCGTACTTGTCGTCGACGCAGCCCGTGAATGCAAGACCGCAGACCGCGCACAAAAGGCTTTTTGCGAGCAGCTTGATAGTTGTTCTGCGTGCCATAATAATGAAAGTGATTTTAAGGATGAATGAAATATTATCTTATATAAATTCCGTGAAATCTGTTTGAGAAAAGGTGCAATACAGGATTTCACAAAAGCGTTTTCAAAAAAGAGAATTGCCAAAAAAGTGCTTTTGCAAGCTTTATTCGCAGCAAATATACTTATTTTCTACGCTTTTCCAAACGATATTTAATAAAATTTGAGCAAAAGAACAATATTTCCTATGGAAGCTGTACGCGGGGGATATAGTTTGCGGCAAGTTTTAACCGCAGACCGTTCAAACGTTCATATAAATGCACCTTTTCTTGACATTTTCGGCTACACTCGGCAATATGAGCAAGCTATATTGCACTCGCTTGCACGAAAATTGGCGGCGGCTCGGCATAGCCCGACCAAACAAGTTTGTCGGTCTCTGCACTCGCCTTGCACAAACGTTCCTATATGAGCGTGCGACGTATCTAGATAGGTCGCACGAGCTCCGAGAAAAATTTTCCTTTCTGCAAGATAATTTTTCCTCTTTGCGCAGACAATTTTCACTATCTGCGCGGAAGCTTTTGTTACAAAGTCTGTAACATGTATTACAAACTTTGTAACACGTATTATAAACTTTGTAACAAGCATTACAAACTTTGTAATAAAAAATATCTCCGAGAAAATAAAAAATCTCTGCGCAGACAGGAAAAACTGTCTGCGCAGAGCGAAAAAAATAGCACCGGGAAAATTGCTCGGCGCTTATAAGATGCCTGCCGCTATCTGCGTCGATAAACGTTCGTGTCGCGCTGCTCGAACCCGAGGCTGCGGTAGAGGCGGTTGGCAGCCTCGCGCTCGGGGCGCGAGGTGAGGTTGATGCTCTTTGCGCCCATGCGCCTCGCTTCGGCGCACAGGTGGAGTATCAATGCGCGGCCGTAGCCCTTGCCGCGTGCGGCGCGGTCGGTCACCACGTCCTCTATCCACGCCTTTGTGCCCGTGGGCGAAGCGCAGAGGCAGAGCGTGGCCATGGCCTGCGGCGTGCCGTGGGCGTCGGGGACAATATATATATAGGTGTCCTCGCGTCGGAGGAGGCGGGCAAGGCATTCGGGTGTAAGCGGCGCTGCCGACGATGAGAGTTGCGGCAGCAGGCGGTTGATGCCGGCGAGCAGCTGCTCCGTGGCGCTTTCCGCGCGGACAATGGCGGGTCTTTGCAGGGCATGGAGCAACTGGCGCACGGTCTGACCCGTTGTCGGCACGACAGCCTGCGGCGCAATCTCGCAGAGCGGCTCGAGCACGAATGTCCGCTCCGCCATCAGCGGGTGGGGCAGCCTTAGCCCCGGCTCGTCTGAAACTTCATCGCCGAGCATCAGCAGGTCGATGTCGATAGGACGGTCGGCATAGTGCCCGCCCGTGCTCTTTGCGGTGCGCCCGAGGCGGCGCTCGATGTCCTGCGTGATTTGCAGGATTTCCGAGGCGGACAGCGCGGTGCTGAAAGCGGCGGCGGCGTTGAGGAATTTATTGGGCGAGGCAAAGCCCTGCGGCTCTGTTTCGTAGAGGCGCGAGCAGGCCGTGCACTTCCCGATTTCTTCTTCCATCATCGCCACGGCGTGCCCGATGCTCTCTTCGCGGCGGCCTGTGTTCGCGCCGAGGGAAACGTACAAAAGCCGGGTTTCTGTCTGCATGTTCGTTTATTAGTAGACGAGTTTACAAGTAAACGAGTAGACGAGACAAGTTTCTCATGTAAAATATGAATTAGCAAGACATCTCTGTCTTGTTTACTTGTTTACTCGTTTACTTGTTTACTAAAATCGTTATTTTTTTATAAACAAATAGGAGCGCTTGGCAACGCTCCTACTTAAAAATTCTTAGTCGACAATCAGCATCACGTCGCCGAAAGGCCCGAACTGATACTTTTCTTGGAGCGCCACGTCGTAGGCGTGCATCGTGTAGTCGTAATCGCCGAAAGCGGCTGTGAGCATCAGGAGGGTAGAATAAGGCAGATGGAAGTTGGAGAGCATGGCATCGGCCACAGAGAAATCGTAGGGCGGGAAGATAAACTTGTTGGTCCAGCCTTCAAATTCCTTGATGCGTCCCTCTGTGCCGCAGGCCGCCTCGAGGGCGCGCTGCACGGTGGTGCCTACGGCCACGATTTTATGTCCCCCGTCCTTTGCCTTGTTCACGATGCGGCAGCAATCGGCCTCGACAAACATCTGTTCGGAGTCGATCTTGTGTTTCGTGAGGTCCTCCACGTCGGTGCTGCGGAAGTTGCCCAAGCCGCAGTGGAGCGTGATGTAGGCAAATTCGATGCCCTTGATTTCCATGCGCTTCATGATTTGGCGTGAGAAGTGCATGCCTGCGGTGGGCGCGGTGACTGCGCCTTCGTTTTTGGCAAAGATGCATTGGAAGCGCTCCAAGTCTTCCGGCTCGCTCTCGCGGCCTACGAAGCGGGGAATGGGCGCTTCGCCGAGGGCGTAGAGCGAACGCTTGAACTCGTCGTGGTCGCCGTCGTAGAGGAAGCGGAGCGTGCGGCCTCGGCTCGTGGTGTTGTCGATAACTTCCGACACAATGGAGTTGTCTTCGCCGAAGTATAGCTTGTTGCCTATTCTGATTTTCCGCGCGGGATCTACCAGCACGTCCCACAGGCGCAGTTCCTGGTTGAGTTCGCGCAGCAGGAACACTTCGATCCGTGCGCCGGTCTTCTCTTTATTTCCGTAGAGGCGTGCGGGGAACACCTTGGTGTCGTTGAACACGAAGACATCGTGCTCGTCGAAGAAGTCGAGGATATCCTTGAACATGCGGTGCTCTATCTCGCCCGTCTTGCGGTGGAGCACCATCATGCGGCATTCGTCTCGATGAGGTGCGGGATACTGGGCAATCTGCTCTTGCGGCAGGTCGAACTTAAATTGGGAAAGTTTCATTGTACCTGTATTTTTATTGTTTTATTTCTTTAGAAATAGGCCGGCGTGCGTTTTTTGCGAAACGCCCCTATTCGGGATAAATCCCTATCGGTGCGCGCTCTTCGGGGTTGGCGGGCAGTTCCGTTTCCACTTCGATGCCGCCGAGCCATTGCTCAAAGCCGTCAATCGTGGCGAAGCAGCGGCTGATGTCGGCCTCGCCCACGCGGGTGCGCCGCAGGGCAGTGAGATGTGCGCCGCTGCGGAGCGCGATGCCGATGTCGCGGGCAAGGGCGCGGATATATGTGCCCTTGGAGCAGCAGATGCGCAGGTCGATTTCAGAATTATCGAGGTCGCAGCGCGTGAGTTCTATGCTGTCGATGCGCAGCGGCTTGGCTTGCAGTTCGGGCTGTTTGCCTTTGCGGGCGAGGTCGTAGGCGCGCTTGCCGTCGACCTTGCAGGCGGAGAACACGGGCGGCACTTGCATGATGTCGCCCGTGAATTGCTCGGCGAGTACGCGGCGTATTTCTTCTTCTGTTATATGGTCGGTGGGAAAGCGCTTGTCGATGGGGTGTTCGAGGTCGAAGCTCGGCGTGGTGGCACCGAGTTTGAGCGTAGTCTCGTAGGTCTTCGCGCCCCCTTGCAGCTGCTCGATGAGTTTCGTGGCGCGGCCGGTGCAGACGATCATCACGCCCGTGGCCAGGGGGTCGAGCGTGCCGGCATGTCCCACCTTAATCTTCCGTCCCTCCATGCGCCGCGTGAGCAGCCAGCGCACCTTGGCAACCAGCTGGAACGACGTCATGCCGTAGGGCTTGTCGAAGCAAAGTATTTGTCCGCTTAAGAAATTCACTTGAAAAATTTAAGTTTCAAAACGTCCCTTAAAGACTGGCGATGATCGTGATGATGCCCACAGCGATGCAGTAGTAGGCAAAGTAGATGAGCTTTCCTTTCTTCACGATGCCTATCATCCATTTGCAGGCCAAGATGCCCGAGATGAAAGCGGCGATGAAACCCGCAAGGAGGGCGCTGACGGTAAGGTCGCCGAACGCGGCGGCAAAGCCTTCCTTGGATGCTTTGACGATATCGAGCAATGCCTCGCCGAGAATGGGCGGAATGACCATGAGGAAGGAGAACTGCGCCATGCGCTCCTTGTTGTTGCCGAGGATAAGGCCCGTGGCAATGGTGGTGCCCGAGCGGCTCAGGCCGGGCAATACTGCAAGGGCTTGGGCGCAGCCTATGATAAAGGCGTGCCAAGCGGAAATGTTTTCGCGCTGACGGGGACGGGCGTAGTAGGAGAAAGCGAGGAGGGCGGCGGTGAAGAGCAGGCAGCAGCCCACAATCAGCAGCCCCGCACCGAACACTTCTTCAACCGTATCCTTGAAAAACACGCCGACGATGCCGATAGGTATCATCGAAATCACGATATTCAGCATATACCGCTGGTCGCCGTTGAGGCGGGCTAGTCCCGTGCCGTCCTGCAAGGGGCTGAACGTGCCTTTGAACAGCGACACGATTTCTTTGCCAAGCACCACGAGCGTACTCAACACGGTAGCCACGTGAACGGCCACGGTGAACATGAGATTTTCTTCGCTTTCGATACCGAGGAGGGCGGAGCCAATAGCAAGATGCCCGCTGCTGCTTACGGGCAGATACTCGGTCAGTCCTTGCAGCAAGCCGAGCCAAAGCGCTTCGAGTGTATCCATAAGGCTTTAATCTTTTGTTGCCGCCGTCTTCGGGCGGCGAATGATGGCGTAAATAATGAACAGGTAGCCGGCGAGGCATACGAGGGGCGCAACCTTGATGTGGCGGGCGTCGAAGATAGCAGCGTTGAACTGCGTTTCGTTGGAGCCGCTGCCCGACATGAGGATAAAGCCGGCAATCACGATGGCCATGCCGATGGCAAGCAGGATAAAGTTGATGCGGTCGAACGCAAACACTTGGGTTTTGTTTTGATTTTCAGACATGGAGTATTTTGTTTTTTAGTAAACGAGTAGACAAGTAAACGAGTAGACGAGACAGGAATGTCCTGCTAACTATATTAAAATTATAGATGAGTAACTTGTCTTGTTTACTAGTCTACTAGTTTACTTGTTTACTTTATTTCAGATACATATCCGCGCCGCTCATTTTCAGGAAGCGGTTGACGGAGATAAAGGCGCAAAGAATGGTGAGCAGCAGCCCGCACACAAAGATCGTGCCGAGCGTGGCAATCCACACGGCGGGCGTTACGAGTTGGTTGAAATATACCTCGCCGCCGCCAACTACATATTGCATGTAATACAGCCCGCCGCCAATCAGCCCGCCGGCCAGGAGGGCGGCGACCAGTCCGATGCGGAAGGCCTGCGCGAGGAACGGGCGGCGGATATACCGCCACTTGGCGCCCACGAGTTTCATGGTGTGGATAGTGAAGCGGCGCGCGTAGATGTTCATGCGCACCGTGTTGTTGATAAGCGAGAAAGACACGAACGTCAGCAGCACCGCCAAGGCAAGCAGCACAAGGCTGACGGTGGGAATGGTTTTGCTCAGCGTCTGTATCTCCTCTCTCGGATATACGACGTCCGAAACGCCGGGCAGGCTTTTCAAGGCGGGCACGTAGCGGTTGAGGCTATCCTCGTTGGCGTAGTCGGCTTTAAGATAGATTTCAAACTCTGCCGGAATGGGACTTGCGCCGATAAAGTCGCCCATGTCGCCCTGCAACGCCTCGTTGAGTTCCTTTGTGCCCTTTTCTTTTGAAATATAATTCACGTGGCGGGCGTAAGGCATCTGGCGCAACGCTGCCTGCAACTTATATTGCGTGGCATTGGAGGTCGTGTCGTTTACGAGCACCGTCACCGTGAACTCCTCGCGGAGCTGCCGGCTGAAATTGTTTGCCATCGTGACAAAGGTGACCACCGTGCCGAGCAAAATGAGCACCAGCGTCGTGCTGATGCAGGAGGTCGCGGTGTTGAAGCTTCCCGTGCTGCGTTTCTTTCTGCTTTGCATAAGTAATTATAGGGTAGACTTATCCACAATACATAATAAAACGCACAAATTTACAACTAAATTGGCAGTGTCACGGCAAAAAAGCGCAATTATCTTATAAGATAAGGGCAAAAAACAAGTTATTCCTCTGCTTTTGGCATATAAACGAGGCGGCAGAGCCGCTCGGGCGCAAAGATTTCTGCCGCGAGGCTGCGGATGTCCTCGGCGGTCACGGCTTCGATGTTTCGGCGCAGGAGGGCTACGTCGCGCACCGTGCCGTATTCGGCGTAGGTGCGCCCGAGGGCGAGGGCTCGGCTCTCGCCGTTGTCCTGCGCAATGCCGATTTGTCCGCACAGCTGCGCCTTTCCCGCCGCCAGCCGTGCGGGCGTAAGCGGCGTTTCGGCAAGGCGGCGCAATTCGCGCTGAACCAGTCGGCAGCAGCGCGGCACGTCTGCGCCGTCGCAGCCGAAATACACGTGCCAATAGCCGGCATCGGGATAGGTGGAAATATAAGAATCTACCGAATAAACCAGCGCGGCCCGTTCGCGCAGCGCAATGTTAAGGCGTGAGCTCATGCCAGGCCCGCCCAGCATGTTGTTGAGCAGCAGCAAGGCGAAACGGCGCGGGTCTTCGCCGCCGAAAGTCGGCGCGCCGATCATCACGTGCGCCTGGTGCGTGTCTTTGTTTACCGAAACGTCGAAGCAGTGCGCCGCGGGGGCGGGGATTTGCTCTGAGGGCGCGGCGGCAAAAGCCTTTTCAGCGGGCTCGGGCTCGGGGATGGGATATTTTTCAAAAAGCCTTTGCAGCGTCCGCGCGGCTTTCTTGCCATCAATGTCGCCGCTCAGGAAGAACACGGCGTTTTCCGGGTGGTAGTGCTGCCGCGTGAAGCGCAGGGCATCGGCGGTGGTGTAGGTTTTGAGGCGCCGGGCCGTGCCGAGAATATCGCGCCCCAATGAGCTTCCTGCAAAGAGGCGTTGCTCGAACTCGTCGAAGATGAGTTCGCTCGGCGAATCCTTGAAACTCTCGATTTCATCGCAAATCACGTCTACCTCCTTGTCGATTTCGCGCTGCGGGAAGGTGCTGTGAAACACGATGTCGGTGAGCAGGTCGGCGGCGCGGGCGAACTGGGCTTTGAGCACCGTGGCGTGATACACCGTGCCCTGCTTATTGGTATAGGCGTTGAGGTCGCCGCCGTAGCGTTCGAGCGCATTATTCACGGCTGCCGAGCTGCGCCGCGCCGTACCCTTGAACGAAAGGTGCTCCACAAAGTGCGCCATACCCTCGTCGGCCGTGTCTTCGTGGCGCGTGCCGGCGCCGACCACGTAGCCGCAATACACTACGTCGGAGGCCGTGCGCTCGCAAACGAGGCGCAGGCCGTTGGGCAAGATGTCTGTATAGTGAGCCATTGGTTGTGTTTTCCCAAAAATCATTTCTTAAAAAACCTTCCCACGATGGGCAGTTGCCGGAGCGGCAGGTCGTGGTAGACGATGTGGGCGGCGAAGAGCACGATGCAGACTTCGTTGAAGCCGAGTTGCAGCCAGGCGTTCGGGCAATAGGCCGCGAAGCCCTGCATCAGCGCGTAGAAGAAGGCGGCGAGCAGCACGTACGCTGCCATGCTTTTCAGCGGATAGGCGATGGGGTAGTACTTGCGCCCCACGAGGTAACTCGTCACCATAGCCGTGCCGTAGCCCGCCACGCCTGCCCAGGCGCAAGCCATGTAGCCGAAGCGCGGAATGCCCCACACGTTTACGCCGATAAGCACAAGGCAACCCAGTCCCGAGAACCATGCGCCCCAAATCGTGCGGTCGGTGAGTTTGTACCAAAAGGAAAGGTTGAAATAAATGCCCATCATGATTTCGGCGGCCATCACCACGGGCACTACTTTCAGTCCTGGCCAGTAGTCGCTGCCGATGAGGTGTTTCAGGATTTCCATGTTGCCCACAACCAGCAGGAAGGCGAGGAGGGTGAAGATGAGGAAGTATTTCATCGCCTTGGCATAGGTGGCGCGGTTGTCCTTGTCGGCTTGCTTGCCGAACACAAAGGGTTCGTAGGCGTAGCGGAAGGCTTGCGTGATCATCGCCATAATCATGGCAATCTTCACCGCCGCGCCGTAGATGCCGAGCTGCACCTTTCCTTCTTCGCCCGGCACGAGGTGGCGGAAGAGCATCTTGTCGGCCGTTTGGTTGAGGATGCCGGCGATGCCGAGTATCAGTATCGGCCAGGCGTAGGAGAGCATGCGGCGCAGCAGCCGCGTGTCGAGGCGGTAGCGGAAGCCTGTCAGTTCGCGGCGGAAGAAGAAGGTGACCAGCACCGTGCAGAACAAGTTGATGCCGAAGGCGTAGCCCACGCCGACGGCGGGGTCGTAGAATTTCGCCACAATCTCTCCCGTCGCGGGCAGGGCGTAGAGCGCGGGCAGCAGCAGGAAGAAGATGAGGTTGAGGCTGATGTTGAGCACGATGAAAAGCAGTTTCAGCGTGGCAAACTTTATGGGTTTCTTCTGATAGCGCAGATAGGCGAAGGGTATGCACTGGAAAGCGTCGATTGCCACGCACACGGCCATCATGCCGAGGTATTCCGGGTGGTCGGCATAGCCCAGCGCGGCGGCTATCTGCGGCAGCAGTCCGAGCACGGCTGCAACAAACAGCAGCCCCACGCCGCCCACGGCGATGAGTGTGGTGGCATAGACGCGCATGGGGTCTTCCTCGGTTTTGTTTACAAAGCGGAAGAAGGTGGTCTCCATGCCGAAGGTGAGCAGCACGAGTAGCAAGGCCACGTAGCTGTACACTTCCGTTATCACGCCATAGCCGCCCGTCGAGGCCGCCAGCGCGGTGGTGTAGAGCGGCACGAGCAGATAGTTGAGGAAGCGCCCGATAATGCTGCTAAGCCCGTAGATGGCCGTATCTTTTACTAAGGAAGAGAGTGAAGACATGGTTGTCGTGATTTATGTTATTGGAGTTAGTCCTAAGATTTTAGACAAAAACCATAAAAACCGCTTGCTTTGTTTGAAGCCCAAGGGCACGCCGCCGGGCTTAACGCCGAGCCTGTGAGCCTAAACGGCTCACGCCCGCCCTTAATCCCTGCGGCTGCGGTCGGTGCCCGCCCGCTTCAAACTTCGCAAGCAAAAAACAGAAAAAAGTAATGCATTTCTTCTTTACTTTTTACAGGGAAAAATAATGTCCGCTTTTTTCTGTTTTTTGCTTGTCCTGTGTGGGCGGGCGGGAACCGACCGCAGCCTTAGCAGATTAAGCACAAGACGAAAGTCGACAGACTTTTAGGCTGGGGCTTAATCGGATAAGGCAGGCGATAGCCCACACAGGACAAGCGGTTTTGATTGTTTTTGTCAAAATGACCCATTAGAAAAACAGATATGCGATAAACACGGCGGCTATCATGCCCGCGAGGTCGGCTGCAAGGCCGCAGCCCACGGCATGGCGCGTGCGGCTCACGCCCACCGAGCCGAAGTAAACGGCAAGGATATAGAACGTCGTGTCGGTGCTGCCTTGGAAGATGCAGCTAAGCCGCCCTGCAAAGCTGTCTGCGCCGAAGGTCTGCATGGCGTCGACCATCATGCCCCGCGCCCCGCTGCCGCTGAGCGGCTTCATCAGGGCGGTGGGCAGTGCGCCCACCCACTCGGCATCGCTCCCCGTGCTTCTCACCAGCGCGGCGATGCCTTCTATCGCCCAGTCCATTGCGCCCGAGGCGCGGAACACACCGATGCTCACCAGTATGGCTACGAGGTAGGGGATGATGCGCACGGCAGTCTCAAAACCGCCTTTGGCTCCCTCGATAAACGCATCGTAAACGTTCACCTTCTTCCTGATGCCCGCCACGATGAAGCAGATGATGATGAAAAATAGCAGCACGTTGGCCGACGTGGTACCCACGGTGTTCATCGCCGCCGCGTCCATTTTGCTGAACAGCCACAGCAGACCGCCGACTCCCGCCGATAAGCCGCCGAGCGTGAGCAGCAGCACGGGCGAGAGGAGGTTGATGCGCTGCACCAGCCCCGTGACGACGATGCCGCAGAGGGTGCTGAAAAACGTGGCGAGCAATATGGGGAGAAATATGTCGGTGGGCTGCGCCGCGCCCATCTGTGCGCGATACACCATGATACTCACGGGGATGATGGTCAGCCCGCTCGTGTTGAGCACGAGGAACATAATCATGGAGTTAGAGGCAGTGTCTTTCTTCGTGTTCAATTCTTGCAGCCCCTCCATTGCTTTCAGGCCGAGCGGCGTGGCGGCATTGTCGAGGCCGAGCATGTTGGCGGAGAGGTTCATGAAGATGTTGCCGATGACGGGGTGGTTGCGCGGAATTTCGGGAAACAGTTTCGCAAACACGGGGCCGAGCACCCGCGCCAGGGCATTCACCACGCCGCCGCGCTCCCCGATTTTCATGATGCCCATCCATAGCGAGAGCACGCCCGTGAGCCCGAGCGAAATCTCAAACGCCGTCTTGGCGGAGTCGAACGTAGAGTTGATGACTGCGGGAAACACGTCGTAGTCGCCCATAAACAGCAGGCGTACGCAGGCAATGGCGAACGCCGCAAGGAAAAAGAAGATCCAGATATAATTTAGTACCATATTATATATATTGTGTATCGGGCAGGGGCGTATCGCGCTGTTCTGCCAAATGAACATTAACAAAATGTGCTTTATAATCGTGCAAAGTTAAATAAAAACGTATGCACCGACCGCCAAAAACGCGCTTTTCTTATAAGATAAGCCGTGCCGCCAATCCTTTTTTGCTAACTTTGCCGCTATGAAAGACGATACATTCGACATTCGCGCCCAGCAGCAAGCCCCGCAGCCTGCGGAAAAGGACTTTGAAAACGCGCTGCGCCCGCTTTCATTCGACGATTTCAGCGGACAGAAGAAGGTGGTGGACAACCTGCGCATCTTCGTTGAGGCGGCACGCTATCGCGGCGAGCCGCTCGACCATACGCTCCTGCACGGCCCCCCGGGACTGGGTAAGACCACGCTTTCCAACATCATCGCCAACGAACTTGGCGTGGGCTTCAAACTAACCTCGGGGCCCGTGCTTGACAAGCCGGGCGACCTGGCGGGCTTGCTTACGAGCCTCGAAAAGAACGATGTGCTCTTCATCGACGAGATTCACCGTCTCTCGCCCGTGGTGGAGGAATATCTCTACTCCGCCATGGAGGACTACCGCATCGACATCATGATCGACCGCGGCCCGGCGGCGCGTTCCATACAGATAGACCTCAACCCCTTCACGCTCGTGGGTGCCACCACGCGCAGCGGCCTGCTCACCGCCCCGCTCCGCGCCCGTTTCGGCATCAACCTGCATCTCGAATACTACGATGTCGCCACGCTGGCGCACATCGTGACGCGCTCCGCCGACATACTCGGTGTGCCCATCGAATCCCGTGCTGCCGATGAGATAGCAGGGCGCAGCCGAGGTACGCCCCGTATCGCCAACGCCCTGTTACGCCGCGTGCGCGACTTTGCACAGGTTCGCGGCAACGGCAGCATCAACCTCGCCATTGCCCGCTTCGCCCTCGAAGCGCTCAATATAGATAAATACGGCTTGGACGAAATCGACAACAAAATACTCCTCACCATCATCGACAAGTTCAAGGGAGGCCCTGTCGGTGTTTCCACCATTGCAACCGCCATTGGCGAGGACGCCGGCACTGTGGAAGAGGTTTACGAGCCGTTTCTCATCAAAGAGGGCTTTATACGCCGCACGCCGCGCGGCCGCGAAGTCACCGACCTTGCTTATCAGCACCTCGGCCGCAACCCCTATGGCGGCACGCCCATGCAGCCGTCCCTATTCACCGAAAACTAAATTTTTCATTTATTAGTAGACGAGTTTACAAGTAAACGAGTATACGAGACAAGTTACTCATGTAAAATTTAATTAGCAAGACTTCTCTGTCTTGTTTACTTGTATACTCGTTTACTTGTTTACTAAAATAGTTATGATTTCTTACCAAACCTTCAACGTGAAGATGCCGCCCATTCGCCGCCGCGACGTGTCGGCGTGGGTGCGCCGCGTGGCGGCGGGCTACGGCAAAAGGGTGGGAGAGGTGGCATATATCTTCTGCGACGATGAGAAAATACTCGAAGTGAACCGCCAATACCTCAACCACGACTATTTCACCGACATCATCACCTTCGACTATTGCGAGGACGACACCATCTCGGGCGACCTCTTCATCAGCCTCGACACGGTGCGCAGCAACGCCGAGGCGCAAGGCACGGCCTACGACGAGGAACTGCACCGCGTCATAATCCACGGCATTCTCCACCTTTGCGGCATCAACGACAAAGGCCCCGGCGAGCGCGCCATTATGGAAGCCGCCGAAAACAAAGCCTTGCAGGCGCGCGTTTCAGGCACATAATTTTCAATATCTTGCTGATAATTTTCCCTTTCAGCAAGATATTTTTTTGTGCCTGCGCAGAAAAAGTTTGTTACAAAGTTTGTAACAAGCGTTACAAACTTTGTAACATGTATTAGAAACTTTGTAATATGTGTTACAAAGTTTGTAACAAACTTTTTCTTATAGGATAGTAAAAACTCTCAGCGATTCCGTAAAAATTATCTTGCGGCAAATAAAAAATTCAACGCAGCAAATTCCGCTTTAATCCGTCAAACTCCACCTCCCGCCGTTTCGCGCATCAAAATCGCCCGTCCTGCAAAGCAAAAGTGGCAATATTGCCAAAAATTCTTTGCAGGACGGGCGTGGTTGTTTGTTTGAAATACAAACGGAGGCAACCTGTTCGGGCGTGCCTCCGTTATTTTAGAGATATCTTTCTAATGAGATTGCAGACGAATCATCACCCCCGATGAAACGTGAGGCGGTGATAAGGGGTGAGGCCGTGGACTTTGATGCCTTCGCGGTGCTCTTTGGTGGGATAGCCGGCGTTGTGGTCCCAGCCGTAATGGGGAAATTCCTCGTGGAGCTGCTTCATATAGTCGTCGCGGTAAGTCTTGGCAAGGATTGAGGCGGCTGCTATCGACATGTATTTGCCGTCGCCTTTTACGATGGTGTTCCAAGGCGTGAGGCCGTAAGGCGAGAAGCGGTTGCCGTCCACGATGATGCGCTCGGGGCGCGGGTCGAGTTGGTCGAGGGCGCGGTGCATCGCAAGGATTGAGGCACGCAAAATGTTGATTTCATCGATTTCCTGCGCTGTGGCAATGCCTACGCCCCACGCCAAAGCCACGCGCTCTATCTCTTCGCGTAGCGCGTAGCGCACCGCAGGGGAGAGTTGCTTAGAGTCGTTGAGCAGCTCGTTCTTATAGTCGGGCGGCAGGATAACGGCAGCGGCGTACACGCTGCCTGCCAAGCAGCCGCGACCGGCTTCGTCGCAGCCGGCTTCGAGCAAAATGTCGGGATTGTAGCGGGCAAGGAGCATTTTTTAGAGGGTATTTGAAAGCCTGATTATCCGGATAATCAGGAAAATCCGGAATATCCGGGCAAGCCGGGTTCTCTTTTCTTAAAACATCTTTCTGACGCGGTCGATACCGGCGACGAGCGCGTCTACTTCGGCGCGGGTGTTGTAGAGCGCGAAAGAGGCGCGCGCCATAGACTCTACGCCGCAGCGTGCCATGAGCGGCTGGGCGCAATGGTGGCCGGTACGGATAGCAATGCCGAGACGGTCGAGCAGCGTGCCGAGGTCGAGGGGGTGGATGTTGCCCACGTTGAAAGAGATGACGGCGTCCTTCTCGCGTGCCGTGCCGTAAATCTTCATTTCAGGGATAAGGCTCAACTGTTCCATGGCGTAGCGCGTGAGGTCCGCCTCGTGCGCGGCAATCTCATCTTGGCCGATACGCCTCACGTAGTCTAATGCCACGGCGAGGGCGTGCGAGCCGACATAATCGGGCGTGCCTGCTTCAAACTTAAAAGGCAGCCGCTCGTAAGTAGTCTTTTCAAACGACACGCGGGCTATCATTTCGCCGCCCCCCTGATACGGCGGCATCTTTTCCAAGATTTCCTCACGGCCATAAAGCACGCCGATGCCCGTTGGCCCGTATATTTTATGCCCCGAGAAAGTGAGGAAATCACAGTCGATGTCCTGCACGTCCACGCGGCGGTGCGGCACGCTCTGCGCCCCGTCTACCAGCACCTTTGCGCCTTGGGCGTGGGCGATGGCCGTCATTTCCTTCACGGGGTTCACCGTGCCGAGCACATTGCTCACATGGGCGATGCAGACGAGCCGCGTGTGCGGTGAAAACAGGTTTTTGTATGCTTCAAGGTCAATCTCTCCCTCGTCCGTCATCGGAATTACTTTAAGGACGATGCCTCTCCTGTCGCGCAACATCTGCCATGGTACGATGTTGGAATGATGCTCCATAACGCTCACGAGCACTTCGTCGCCCTCTTTGAGGAAAGCCTCGCCGAAAGAAAACGCCACAAGGTTGAGGCTTTCCGTCGTGCCGCGCGTGAAGATGATTTCCGCCTCGCTGCGGGCGTTGATAAACTCCTGCACATTGGCGCGCGCCTGCTCGTGCAACTCCGTGGCTTGCTGAGACAGATAATGCACGCCCCGATGCACGTTGGCGTTCACCGAATAATATTCTTCAGTCATCGCCTCCACCACAGCGCGGGGCTTCTGCGTGGTGGCCGCGTTGTCGAGATAGACCAGCGGGCGGTTGTAGACCGTGCGGGAGAGTATGGGAAAATCCTTGCGTATTTCTTCGATGTTGAGCATGAGGGTTATTGCTTATTGGGTTTGCACAGCGTGCATGAGCCGCATTGCTTCAAGCGGCGGCGGAAGCGCATTTCCACCAAATAGGAAAGGCGCTCGCGCAAAGGTTCCGGCTCAATGCGTGCCAGCACTTCGTTCACAAAGGCGTGTTGCAGCAGCAAGCGGGCTTCGGCTTCGGGAATGCCGCGCTGGCGCATATAGAAAAGCGCGTTTTCATCGAGTTTGCCGATAGTCGAGCCGTGGCTGCACTGCACGTCGTCGGCATAGATTTCGAGCACGGGGCGCGAGAGAATGCGCGCCGCATCGGAGGTGAGCAGGTTGGCGTTGGATTGTTCCGAATGAATGCGCTGCGCGTCCTTGCCCACATACACCTCGCCCGTGAAAGCCGCCGTGGAACTGCCGCCGAGCACGTACTTCATCAGCATACGGCTCTCATTATCTATGCCGCCGAGGTGGTGCACTTTCACATAGTTGTCGAAATGTTCGGTTTCATCGGTAATGGCCACGCCGTTCACTTCGGCATATGCGCCTTGCGTGCCGTTTTGGAAAATATTGATTGTGTTGCGCGACAGCCCAGTGTGGAGCGAGAGCACGTTGCACACGAAACGGCTGCGGTCTTCTTGGTTCACCTTCACGTTGTTGAAGCGCGTGGCTGTAGAGGCGTTCTCCTCGATAAACGTGAGGCGCAGCGTCGCGCCGCTTCCGAGGCAGATGTGCATGCTTTGCGTGGAAAGCGTGTCGCAGTGGCTGACGCTGTGGTCGCATACGATGAGGTCGAGCGCGGCGCCCGCACCCACGTTCACGGCGATGCGGCGGTTCATCATCATCGGCACCCGCGCGTCCGCCACGTTCACCACTTGCAAAGGCACGCCGCACGCCACGCCGTCGGCCACGTCAACGACCAACGCATCCTGCGAAAGCAGTTGGCAAAGCGCGTCGGAGGGGTCGCGCGGGTCGAACACGGGGAGCGCACCATTATATATATATGTATGTGCGCTGGCTGCCAGACTTTCGTCTTCCGAGGCAGCGCCGAAGCGCACGCCGGCGGGCAGGGGCGCAGCGGCGGCATCGGGGGCGGGCACATCGTTGGCCACATAGCGCGTCCTGGCACCCAGCGAGGGTACGTTGCAGTGATAGCGCTTCTCAGGGTTGTCGGTGGCAGGCGTGCGTTTCAGGTTCAGTCCGTAGTCAGCCGCGAGGGCCTGCATGATGTCGGTATATTTGAAGCACTCATCGCGGAAACCCTTTTGGCAAAGGTTGTCGAGATACGCCAAAATATCCCCGTCGCCCCTTTGGCGCAAGGCGGCCGGCGTGTGGGCGGCCAGGAGTTCGCCTTGCTCCTTGTAGAGTGCGGCATACTGCTGCAAGGCAGCGGCTGCGCGTTTTATGTTGTCGGCAGGAATGCTCATTGCGCGATTTCGTTTTTAATCCAGTCAAAACCTTTCTCTTCGATTTCGTAGCCGAGCGCGGCTGTGCCTTCGCGCACCACGCGGCCATCGACGAGCACATGCACGAAGTCGGGTTTCAGATAGTCGAGCATTCGCTGGTAATGGGTAATCACCATGGCCGAGGTGCGCTCGCCGCGCAGCGTGTTGAAGCCTTCAGCCACAATGCGCAGCGCGTCTACGTCGAGCCCCGAGTCGGTCTCGTCGAGAATGGAAAAGAGCGGTTCGAGCACGGCCATTTGGAAGATTTCGTTGCGCTTACGCTCGCCGCCCGAGAAGCCTTCGTTCACGCCGCGGCTCATAAAGTGCGCGTCGAGCCCCACGAGCTTGCGCTTCTCGCGCAGCAGTTTCAGGAAATCGGGGGCGGGCATCGGGTCGAGCCCCTGATATTTGCGGCGGGCATTGACGGCTGCGCGCAGGAAGTTGGTCATCGACACGCCGGGTATTTCAATCGGCGACTGAAACGACATGAAGATGCCTTCGTGCGAGCGGTCCTCGGGCGAGAGCGCGAGCAAATCCTTGCCGTTGAAGATGATGCTGCCTTGCGTCACTTCGTATTTAGGGTTGCCCACGAGCACATTGCTCAGCGTGCTTTTGCCCGAGCCGTTAGGCCCCATGAGCACGTGTACTTCGCCGTCGCGGATTGTGAGGTTCACGCCGCGCAGGATTTCTTTGCCTTCGATGCCGGCGTGCAGGTCTTTTATTTCAAGCATAGTTATTTGGGTATAATCTTTAAGGTGGGTTCTATTAATTCGCTTTGGCAGATTTTGGATTTATTTTCGAGGATAAATTGTAAGTGGAAGAGGGAGCGTAGCGGGCTACGTGACCGATGAGACTTACGATTGAGACCGAAAAGAAAACAAAAGATGACAAAACGTCAACCCAACATT
>JALFJC010000119.1:0-6860 GCA_022775595.1 Bacteroidales bacterium
GTATTTCAAGGACCGCTCGCTCTACTACGCCACCTTCCCCATCCGCGAGCAGGCGCCGAAAGGCTCCGCGTGGGATTTTCAGCTGCAGCACGTATACGTGGTGGCTTTGCTCAACTACGATTTGCAGGAGGCCGCCTTCGCCGAGGAGGACATACACCACGACGTGGGGCTGCTCGACAAGAAGACGCACCGCGTGTTCAACGACAAGCTCACCTTCAAGTACGTTGAAATCGCCAAGTTCGACAAGCCGCTCGAGAGGTTGGAGACGTGCTACGACAAGTGGCTCTTTGTTCTGAAAAACCTCTCGCGTCTGGAACGCCAGCCCAAGGAACTGCGCGACAAGGTGTTCGACCGCGTGTTCAAGGAGGCGGAAATTGCACATTTCACCCCTGCCGAGCTCCGCCACTACGAGGACAGCCTCAAAGCCTTCCGCGATGTGAAGAACTGTATCGACAGCGCGGAGGAGAAAGGCAGGGCGGAAGGACGAGAAGAGGGTCGTGCCGAAGGTCGTGCCGAAGGAATTGCAATCGGCGTTGATCAGGCAAAAATAGAAATAGCACGCAGAATGCTTGCCACAGGTTTCAGTGTGCCTGATATATGCGAAGCCACCGGGCTTTCGGAGGCAGTACTATCGTCGTTGTCTTAAATTTCTCGTAATGATTATGCGTCCCGCAGAAGAAAAATATATCAGCCTTTTGACCGATTTCGGGTTCAAGCGCATCTTCGGCAAGAAGCCCAACAAGATGCTGCTCATCGACTTCCTCAACGCCCTCTTCGATGGCGAGCAGGTGGTCAGGGACGTGACGTACCTCAACAGCGAGCACGTGGGTGACGTTTATGCGGAGCGCAAGGCGATATTCGACGTATATTGCGAGAACGAGCGCGGCGAGAAATTCATCGTGGAGATGCAGAACGCCTACCAGACGTATTTCAAGGACCGCTCGCTCTACTACGCCACCTTCCCCATCCGCGAGCAGGCGCCGAAGGGTTCCGCGTGGGACTTTCAGCTGCAGCACGTCTACGTGGTGGCTTTGCTCAACTACGATTTGCAGGAGGCCGCCTTTGCCGAGGAGGACATACACCACGACGTGGGGCTGCTCGACAAGAAGACGCACCGCGTGTTCAACGACAAACTCACCTTCAAGTACGTTGAAATCGCAAAATTCGACAAGCCGCTCGATAAGTTGGAGACGTGCTACGACAAGTGGCTCTTTGTTCTGAAAAACCTCTCGCGCCTGGAACGCCAGCCCAAGGAGCTGCGCGACAAGGTGTTCGACCGCGTGTTCAAGGAGGCGGAAATCGCGCATTTCACCCCTGCCGAGCTCCGCCACTACGAGGACAGCCTCAAAGCCTTCCGCGATGTGAAGAACTGCATCGACAGCGCGGAGGAGAAAGGCAGGGCGGAAGGTCGTGCGGAAGGTGAACGCGCCAAAGCCATAGAAATCGCCAAGCATTTGTTGGCGATGCATCTGCCTATGGAGAGCATCACGAAAGCCACCGGGCTTTCATCTGCCGACATCGCCGCTTTACAATAAAAATATATCTAACCATATATACTTACTTATAAAATAATTATGGCAAACAAAAAGTTTATCACTTGTGATGGCAACCAGGCCGCTGCGCATATCGCGTATATGTTCTCGGAAGTTGCTGCCATCTATCCCATTACGCCCTCTTCGCCTATGGCAGAGCACGTAGACGAATGGTCGGCCCAGGGTCGCAAGAACCTCTTCGGCGACACGGTGAAGGTACAGGAAATGCAGTCGGAAGGCGGTGCCGCCGGTGCCGTTCACGGTTCGCTGCAGGCCGGTGCGCTCACCACCACCTTCACGGCCTCGCAGGGGCTGCTGCTGATGATTCCCAACATGTACAAGATTGCCGGTGAACTGCTGCCCTGTGTGTTTCACGTGTCGGCACGCACCCTTGCCACGCACTCGCTCTGTATCTTTGGTGACCACGGCGATGTCATGGCTTGCCGCCAGACGGGCTTTGCCATGCTTTGCGAAGGCTCGGTGCAGGAAGTCATGGACCTTTCTGCTGTTGCCCATCTCGCCGCCCTCGAAAGCCGCGTGCCGTTTATCAACTTCTTCGACGGCTTCCGCACCTCTCACGAATATCAGAAGATTGAGGAGATGGATATGGAAGACATCCGTCCGCTCGTGCCGATGGACAAGGTGAGCGAGTTCCGCAACCGCGCCCTCACCCCCGAGCACCCCGAAGCACGAGGCATGGCCGAGAATCCCGAAACGTTCTTCGCACACCGCGAAGTATGCAACGAATACTATGATGCAGTGCCCGCCATCGTTGAGAAATACATGGCTGCCGTGAGCAAGATTACCGGTCGCGAGTACAAGCTCTTCAGCTATTATGGCGCAGAAGATGCAGAGCGCGTCATCATCTGCATGGGTTCTGTCACCGAGGCTGCCCGCGAGGCCATCGACTACCTCAACGCCAAGGGCGAAAAGGTCGGCATGGTGAGCGTGCACCTCTATCGTCCGTTCTCGCCCAAGCACCTCCTCGCCGCCGTGCCCAAGACGTGCAAGCGCATCGCCGTGCTCGACCGCACGAAAGAACCCGGTGCCAACGGCGAACCGCTCTACCTCGACGTGAAGGACGCTTTCTACAACGAAGAAAATCGTCCCCTCATCGTGGGCGGACGCTATGGTCTCGGCTCTTGCGACACCACGCCCACAATGATTATCTCCGTCTACGAAAATCTCGCCCTCAACGAACCGAAGGACCACTTCACCGTGGGCATCGTGGACGACGTGACCTTCCGCTCCCTGCCCCTCGAAAAGGAAATGGCACTCGGTGGCGAAGGCATCTTCGAAGCCAAGTTCTACGGCCTCGGCGCAGACGGTACGGTGGGTGCCAATAAGAACTCCGTGAAGATTATCGGCGACAACACCGACAAGTATTGCCAGGCTTACTTCTCCTACGACTCGAAGAAGTCGGGCGGCTTCACCTGCTCGCACCTCCGCTTCGGCGACACGCCCATCCGCTCTACCTATCAGATTAAGACCCCGAACTTCGTGGCTTGCCACGTTCAGGCATATCTGCACATGTACGACGTGCTGCGCGGCCTGCGCGACAACGGCACCTTCCTCCTCAACACCATCTGGGAAGGCGAGGAGTTGGCAAAGAACCTGCCCAACAACGCCAAGCGCTACTTTGCCGAGCACAACATTACGGTCTACTACATCAACGCCACGAAGATTGCACAGGAAATCGGCCTCGGCAACCGCACGAACACCATTCTCCAATCGGCCTTCTTCCGCATCACGGAAGTGATCCCCGTGGACCTCGCCGTCGAGCAGATGAAGAAATTCATCGTCAAGTCGTATGGCAAGAAGGGCGAGGACGTTGTGAATAAGAACTATCAGGCTGTTGACCGCGGCGGCGAGTACAAGCAACTCGCCATCGACCCCGCTTGGGCCGCGCTTCCCGAGGACGAGAAGATTGTTCGCGACGAACCGGCCTTCATCTCCGACCTCGTGCGCCCCATCAACGCCCAGAACGGCGACCTCCTGCCCGTCAGCGCCTACAAGGTGAGCATCGACGGCACTTGGCAGCAGGGCACTGCCGCCTATGAGAAGCGCGGCGTGGCAGCCTTCGTGCCGACTTGGAACTCTGAAAACTGTATCCAGTGCAACAAGTGTTCCTTCGTATGTCCCCACGCTGCCATCCGTCCGTTCGTCCTCGACGAGGAAGAACTCAAAGGCTTCTCTGCCCCCACGCTCGAAATGAAAGCCCCCGCCACGTTGAAGGGCATGCACTTCCGTATGCAGGTAGACGTGCTGGACTGCCTCGGTTGCGGCAACTGCGCCGATGTCTGCCCGGGTATGCGCGGCAACAAGGCGCTCACCATGGTGCCCCTCGAAGGCGAACTGCCTGAGGCCGACAACTGGGATTACTGCGTGAAGCAGGTGGGCACGAAGCAGGACAAGGTGGACGTGAAACTCAATCCGAAGAACTCCCAGTTCGCCACCCCGCTCTTCGAGTTCAGCGGCGCTTGCTCCGGTTGCGGCGAAACGCCCTACGTAAAACTCGTCAGCCAACTCTTCGGCGACCGTCAGATGATTGCCAACGCCACGGGTTGCTCCTCTATCTATTCCGGCTCTATCCCCTCCACGCCCTACACCACCAACGAAAAGGGCCAGGGTCCCGCTTGGGCAAACTCGCTCTTCGAGGACTTCTGCGAATTCGGTATGGGTATGGTACTCGCCAACAAGAAGATGCGCGCCCGCATCCAGGCTCTGCTCGAAGAGATGATTGCCAGCGACCACGCTCCCGAGGCTTACAAGGAAGCCGCCAAGGAATGGATTGCCGCTCAGAACGATGCCGAAGGCAGCCGCGCGGCAGCCGAGAAACTCGTGCCGTTTATCCATGAGAGCGCAGCCAAGGGTTGCCCCGCTTGCAAGCAACTCGAAGAACTCACGCACTTCCTCACCAAGCGCAGCCAGTGGATCATCGGCGGCGATGGCGCAAGCTACGACATCGGCTACGGCGGTCTCGACCACGTGCTTGCCAGCGGCGAGGACGTAAACATTCTCGTGCTCGACACGGAGGTTTACTCCAACACCGGCGGCCAGGCTTCTAAGGCCACGCCTATCGGTGCCATCGCACAGTTTGCCGCCAGCGGCAAGCGTGTCACGAAGAAGGACCTCGGCCTCATGCAGGCTACTTACGGCTACGTATATGTGGCACAGGTGGCTATGGGCGCCGACCAGGCACAATGCCTCAAAGCCATCAAGGAAGCCGAGGCTTACCACGGTCCTTCGCTCATCATCGCCTATGCTCCCTGTATCAACCACGGTTTGAAGATCAAGGGTGGTATGGGCCGCAGCCAGGAAGAGGAACGCCGCGCCGTAGAATGTGGTTACTGGCACCTCTGGCGTTACAATCCCGCTTTGGCCGACGAGGGCAAGAACCCCTTCACCCTCGACTCTAAGGAGCCCGATTGGAGCAAATTCCAGGACTACCTCGCCGGCGAGGTGCGCTTCCTCTCTCTGAAAAAGGCATTCCCCGCCGAGGCTGACGAACTCTTCGCCGCCACGGAGGCTGCCGCCAAGAAGCGTTACCAGAGCTATGTGCGTAAGACTCAGGAAGACTGGAGCCTCTAATCTCCGTCTTATCCCATAACCCACTTTACCGGCGGGCGCGGCAAATCAATGCCGCGCCCGCTTTCGTGTTTAAATGTATGGCAGATGATTTCGCTCTTCTGCATAGACGTGAGGCATAAATGCGGGATATAATGCCTTATTTGTTGAAATATGTGTTTATTTTGTAAACTGAAATTTGCAAAATTGGGGGGGGGTAAAATATAAAAATACATAACGAAGAAAGATTTGCAAAGAATTGCTAATTATATTAGCGGATAATTTCAGAAATTTGCAGAGCATTTCAATTACTATTAGCACATTTTCTGTCATTTTGACCATTCTTTATTAGCGTTCCCTTTCTGCCGCTTTGCTTCGTGTAAGGCAGATAGGGATGTCCTATGCAATTCATCACAATATTAATAATTAATACTATTAGCTTATGAAATCAAAACTAATTTTCAAGCTGTCATTATTGCTGATGTCAGCATTTTCAGTTCTGCCTCTTTGGGCTGACTATGGAACGCCAAGCGGTGGGTATTATGCAAACAACTATCTTACCGCGATTACTTCTTCTGGAGCTGATACGAATATCAATTATACGGCTTCCAGTCACCCTGGTTCTACTTATGTCCATTTGTCCGAGGGTATTCGGGTAGAGGCTGGCACTACTTTTACAATTACCTTTACGGCCTATTCCCTGGGCGAAGGAAGCAACTCCACAGTTCGTGAAGATATTCGCTATTGCCATGCTTCTCTGTTTACAGACTTTAATCTCACGGGCTCTTTTGGCAGTGCAGCCCAAACATGGGGCAGCAAACCGCCCTCGGACAACGTGTATGGTAACTATGATAATGTCATGACGATTACGGCTACCATTGCGGTGCCAGAAAAAGCTCCTGCTGGCACGTCTCGCATTCGTATGATTTATACCAATGCTTGGAAAGATTGGCCCGCAGCGACAGTAACCGATTTAAATAAAGGCATTGCGTACGATATTGACGTAGAGGTAACTACATCATTAGCCTCAGCTAACATTACATATAATTACACCTTTGACGGGAACACCGTTGCTTCTGAAACCTTTACCGCAACAGTGGGTCAGGAAATGCCTTCGCCAACCATTAGCATTCCGTCATATATTTCTGCCACATATCCTACTGTGCCTGAAACGGTGCAAGAAGGCGGCGGCACATATACCATTGCCACGACTACCAAGGCTGACTCTCCCTTTAAGTTCTCCACTTCACTGGCAAATGCACAATGGACCACCATGAAGTTGCTTTTTTCTAAGGATGGTAATCCCGATGGCGTGGCAAAGCCCTACGATGAAGGCACATGGATTGCCGGTTCTGGCAGCTCCACGAAACTTTCGTATGTTGATGCCACAACTTCCGACTATGGTGAATTTATTTGGGCCTTCGTTGGCGACTGGTACAACGGCTATAAGGTATATTCGTATGCCGATCCAAGCATGAAGCTCGCTTATACGGGCAATTTCTCCACATATAATGATTCTTACCGCACAATTACGCTCTCCAATTCTGCAACCCTTGCCGACAATCAGTCCACCTGGATTGTAGTGGATTGGACTGGCACGACAGGTGCAGAACACAGCGAACCGACTTATAGCTTACGCCTTAATAATTCCGCACATCCCAATTATTATGCAGGCGACCATATTTCAAGCCGCGTTTTGGGTACTTGGGAAAGCAACACGGGTAATCAGGTGAACCACGGACGCATTGCTTTTGCCGACCC
>JALFJC010000137.1:0-19055 GCA_022775595.1 Bacteroidales bacterium
AACTCTCCTACACGCGCTATATGCTGAAAGCCTGGCAGTACTTCCTCATCACCGATGGTAACTGCAACAACATCAACCTCTCGCTGACGCTCTCCCGCTCGTCTACCAACCACCCCTTCTTCCCCACAAAGGGCTCCGAGTTCCTGCTCTCCGTCACCGCCACCCCGCCTTATTCGCTCTGGGACGGCAAGGACTATAAGAATCTCGCCAACAATTACCAGAGTGCCACCTATCAGGCAGAGGCGAAAGAGAAATACCGCTGGATTGAATACAACAAGTGGAAATTCAAGTTCCGCTCCTTCACGGGGCTGATGAGCATTGCCAAGACCCCCGTCCTGATGACGCGCGTCGAGTTTGGTATCCTCGGTTCGTACAGCCGCTATAAGAAGTCGCCTTTCGAGGCCTTCTATGTGGGCGGCGACGGCACGTCGGGCTATTCCTCCGGCTACGCCACCGAGACCATCGGCCTGCGCGGTTACGACAACGGCTCGCTCGCCGGCAGTTACAGCAGCAACGCCTACGCTTACAGCCGCATGACCCTCGAGCTGCGCTATCCCGTGATGATGCAAACGTCTACCAGTATCTACGCCCTCGCTTTCCTCGAAGGCGGTAATGCCTGGACAAATATCAAGGACTTCAACCCCTTCGACATGAAACGCTCTGCCGGCGTGGGCGTGCGCATCCTCCTGCCTATGGTAGGCCTTATGGGCGTTGACTGGGCTTACGGCTTCCAAAAGAACGTGAACGGACAGAAAGCCGGCGGCAGCCAGTTCCACTTCATCATCGGACAGGAATTTTAATCGCCTCCCATTCCCCGGGGGGACCGCACCAATTTGTTTAGTTGTCTACAAAAAAAACACATCAACCATGAAAAAACTCATTTTCCTCCTTACGCTTTGCGGCTGTGCGCTCAGCGCCTCCGCCCAGAAGTTCGCATTGGTGGATATGGAATATATCCTCCAAAACATTCCCGCCTACGAGCGAGCCAACGAGCAGCTCAACCAAACCTCCCGCGCTTGGCAGGCTGAGGTTGAAGCACTCAACAATAAGGCGCAGCAGCTCTACAAGAACTATCAGAACGAAGTGGTCTTCCTCTCCGAAGCGCAGAAGAAAGAGCGCGAGCAGGCCATCGTGGACAAAGAGAAAGAGGCCGCCGAACTCAAAAAGAAATATTTCGGCCCCGAGGGCGAGCTTTATAAGAAACGCGCCAGCCTCATAGAACCTATTCAGGACGAGATTTACAACGCCGTAAAGGCCATTGCCAAGCAAAAGAGCTACCAGCTCGTGCTCGACCGCGCCGCCGACAACGGCATCATTTTCGCCTCTCCAACTATCGACATCAGCAACGAAGTGCTATCCAAGTTAGGCTATTCTAAATAAAATATATAACTTTGCCGCCGTTTGCATATAAGCAAATGAAGAAGCACTCGTCTACCCGTATACTAAATAACCCACATTATTATAATTAAAGCAATGTTTAAGAAAATCATTCTTGCCGTGCTCCTTGCAGCACCCCTTACGCTCTGCGCACAGAGCGCAGCCAAATTCGCCCATTTCGACTACGCCACCGTTGCGCAGGCTATGCCGGAATACAAAACCGCGATGACCGAACTCGAAGCCCTCGGACAGAAGTACCAGAGCGAACTCGAAGGCATGCAGAAAGAACTGCAAACCAAATATGAGAAATATCAGAAAGAAGTGACCGAAGAAACGCCCGAGAATATCCGCACGCGCCGCCAGCAGGAAATTCAGGAAATGGGCGAACGCCTCGAACAGGCACGCCAGGACAACCAGCAGGCTTTCGAGCAGGCACGCGTCAAGAAGACGCAGCCCATCATGCAGAAGATTGCCGATGCCGTCAACGCCATTGCCAAGGAAGGCAACTACGTTTACGTGTTCGACCAGTCCGCCGCCGCCAACAGCAACCTCTTCATCAACGAAACGCTCAGCGAAGACGTTACGAAGAAGGTGATGGCCAAACTCGGCATCTCCGCCACGGCTGCTCCCGCGCCCGCTGCAAAATAAAAAGATAACATCATTCAAATACACAATAATGTCCGCTAAGAGGTGCGCGCGCCTCTTGGCGGACATTGCTTTTTGTATTGCTTTTTCAATCCCCGATAAAAAACTCCGTTTCCGGGCGTAAGGCTTTCAGTCTGCCGCGCAGTTCCTCGGCGCGTCCGCCGCAGCAGGCATCGAGCCGCTGCCAAAAGGCGGGGCTGTGGTCGAAATGCACCGTGTGCGTCAGTTCGTGCAGCACCACGTAGTCCGACAGTTCCACAGGCAGCAGCGGCAGGGTGATGGCGAGGCTGATGCCGCCCCGCGCCGAGCAACTGCCCCAACGCGATGACACGCGGCGAAAGGCCGCCTTTGAGTACTTGAAACCGTGCAGTTCCGCCAACGCCGCCACGCGCCCTTCGTAAGCCGTGGCAAACACGTTCCGCGCCGCCGCCTCATACATGCGGCAAGCCATTAAGCCCCTCTGCGTCCCGTCCAACCGCTCCAACGCCTGTCGCCCGAAGCACCCCGTGGCTTCTGTAAATACCATTTTGCCGCGCTCCCCCGGCAGTGCGCGTCCGAAAGCAGGCGGCGCGTCCACTGTGCTGCGCTTATAGACCACGTACAGTTCTCCCGGACTGTCGTCCACGATTTTCAGCGAAAAGCGCATAAAGGGCGAGGCGATGCAAAACGTGCCGTCGGCCACGCGCCCCGTGCGCGGCACGCTGCCCGCGTTCGTTTCCGTCTTTTTCAACCAGCGTTGCAGCAGCAGCCGTTTCTCCGCCACGATGTCCGCCGCCTCTGCGGGCGACAGGCACGGCGGCCCGCTCACCACGATCCTCCCTCCTTTCAAGGCAATGCGCACGTGGCGCATATTCGAGGCATGGCGCAGATAATAAACGCCAATTTCGGCGTCGCGACATTCTATAAGGCTTTTCATCGTTTTTTTCTGAATTACTTCCCGCGAAGTTATGAAAAAGGGTGGGAGAGATAAGGGCGAATACTCTGTTTTTTGCCCCTTTCATCTATAAAATGCGCATTTCTGTCGAAATACATTAAACGATTTGGAGCATAAAGCGTCAAATAGATGTCACGATTGAAACGATTAAACCAACGAACAATTATGAAAAAAGCATTTATGATGATTGCCGCGCTTTTCCTGATGGTAGCGCAGGCTAACGATGCCAATGCGCAGCGTCCCGGAATGGATCCCGAGATGCGTGCCGAGTTTGCCAAGATGGCGGCGCAGAAAGTGGCTGGCGAGTTGAAACTCGACAAGGCCGAGCGCGAATGGTTCGAACCGCTCTACATGGAATATGCCGACTCTTTGCGCAAGGCGCAAAAAGTCAAACTCCCCGAGAAGAACAAGGAAATTAAGGAAATGACCGACGACGACGCGTTGGCAGCCGTAGAGAAGATGTTTGCCTCCGAGGAGCGTGCCCTTGCCGTGAAGCGTGCCTACTATGAGCGGTTTAAGGAAAAACTCACGCCGCAGCAGCTCTTCCGCCTCTTCCGTCCGAAAAACGAGCGCCGTCGCGCCGCTCAGGGACAAGGCCAGTTTGGTCCCGGCATGCCCCCGCCTCCGGGTATGGGTGGCGGTTTCCACGGCCGTCCCGGTTTCTAATATGCCTTATACCCCAAAGGGCGGAAGTTCCCGCCCTGCGAGAAGTTGTTTAGACTTACAAAGTTAAATAAAGGTGTTTTTCAATTTAATCCAACGTTTGTGCAAGGCGAGCGCAGAGGCCAAGCTCGCTTGGACTATGCCGAGCCGCCGCTAAACGTCTGTTGAAAACGAACACAAAAACTAAAAACAACTTCTTATGTAGCACCCGATACGCTGTGCAGCGCATCGGGTGCTTTCTTTTTGCCATGTAAGAGCATAGGTGCGTGTGCGCTGAATGGGGCAATGTACGCACTCTCTATACGCATTTTTTTACCCCGAAAAACCCTTCAACCATTCATTCTCGGTTCTATTCGATTGTGTATTAGCTATTTAACGCTGAACGGTTTGCGCTCCAAACCCTTCAGCAACCCGACACAGTCGCCCCTTTCCCGGGCGTATACGATACGCCCTTTTACTGCCGATACGGTCGAAAATATCAAATTTTGAAGCAGCTATTTTTTGCTTGCTCCGAGCTATTTTTCCCTAAGTCCTGAATATTTTTTACTCTCTGCGCAGAAAAAGTTTGTTACAAAGTTTGTAACGCTTATTCAAAACTTTGGAATATATAATCAAAAGTTTTGAACATATATTCAAAAGTTTGGAACAAAAACTTTCTTATAGGAGAGGAAAAACTATCAGGCAGAAAAGAAAAATTTGCTTCGTGAGAGTGAACTTTTACTTGCTAACTGCCTGGAATTTTCGTGCAATCGAGAGCAATCAAGTTTACTTGAATTGCCGAGTGCCGCCGAATTTTCGTGCAAGCGAGTGCAATAGAGCTTGCTCATATTGCCGAGTGCAGCCGAAAATCTTGAAGAAAAAATCTCAATGAAATGGCAGTACGCCATTGGACATGCACTTACAACATTGTCACAGGCGTAGTGCCTCTTCTTTGAGATTTTCGGCTGCGCTCGGTAGAGCCCGAACAAGTTCGGCTCTGCGCTCGCTTGCACGAAAATTCCAGGCACATCGTCCTCGCCTCTTCTTTCCGAGCACTTCGTGCCCGGTTACCATCGCTTCGCTCTGTAGTGCCTTCCAGGCACAAAATGGTCAACCCATTTCATGACACAACCCTTCATTGCTGAAAGGTTTGAGGTACAAACCATTCAGCCGCAATCATCTTGATACCAGATAGTTAAGGCAAATGCTGAAAGGTTGAAAGGTTTTTCGGGGTAAAAAAATGCGTATAGGGGGATGTCTATTAGGGCTATGTTGGCCGCAGGGATTAGCTAATGCTGTGCGCTATAAAGCAACGGAGGCTGCGCCGGGCATCGGCGCAGCCTCCTATATACGGAAACCTGTTTGTAAATTGTGAGTGGCTGTTACCAAGTGGCGGTTTCGCTCAAGGTCTCAGGTTTGTTGTAAATATCCTCTTGCAGATATTCCTCCAATTTGTCTAATTGGGTGAATGTGGTGTGGCTGGTTATCATTGTGGAATTTGTTGCGGGCGAATTGTCGAGATAGGCGGAAAGATTAAGGCTGAAGTAGTAGAACTTTTCGTTGTTCTTGCTGAAGTTTTCCATCTTTGCTTTATTCGCCTTGATAGTTGCCGTAATTTTGTAAGCCGTGCCGTTGCCAACAGCGCAGGGGGGCGTGGCGAACCGGAATGTCTTTTCGAAATTATAAGGGTAAACCGCGTGGCTGGAAGATGATGCCCAGAGATTGCCCCAGAAGTCCGTTTTCTGGTTAAAAGAGTTGTCGTCGGCGGTGAGCACGCGCTTCACTTCCTTGCCCGTGGCAAGGTCGGTGTAGCTCACTTCCACATCGGCAGCGGCTATCATGTCGGTAGAGGTGTACAAAAGGTACTGGAACTGCTTTGAAGTTGGTTTCGTCGGGGTGATGGTAGTGTTGCCGTTGCTGTTGTTGTCGTCGTCGTCGCCGCAGGAGGTTACGCCGCAGCAAAGAACGGCGCAGGCGAAGGCTAAGAGCCATTTGTTCAAGTTCTTCATAATTGTGTAAAGTGTTAAGGGTTAGTATTTGGGGTTTCCGATTATTTTTCTGTGGATTTTTATTTAATCACCGTGATGCGTCCTTGGGGTTCGCGGTAGATGCCGGGCACGCCATTCTTGAAGTGCTCCGAGAAGTAGGCGATGGTGATGTCGGTGTCGGTTCGCACGCCGTCCTCCAAGCGCTCTGCCGGACGCAGCACGCGGATTGTGCCGCCGGCGTAGCCCACGAAGGAGTTGGTGGCGAGCGTGTAGTTTGCGTTGAGGTCGATGGGCGCATACGTGCCGTCGGGCTGCAACACCTGCACGTTCTTCACACGGCGCTGGCCTGTCACGGTGAGCAGGTTGTCGGGGGACACACTGAGGCTATTGGCGATGCGTGTGTCTACGGTGTACTTGATGCCGGAGCATTGCAGGAACGAGCCGTTTACGGCGGGGCAGGTCTTGGAGCCGATCTCAAGCGCATCTACGATTTGCTGACCGGTGGCTTTTAGGATGCACAACCAGTTGCCCATGGGCAGCACGTTGATGATGCTACGGACTGTCACGTCGCCGGCTTCGATGTTGGTGCGAATGCCGCCGCCGTTGATCAGGCAGATCTGCGCCCCCGCCACCTCGCGCTGTATGTCGGTGCAGAGGTCGCCGAGGTTGGTCTCGATGCAGCGTATGGTTTCAAGTCCGTACTCGCCGTCGGCGTGCAGGGTGAAGTCGGTGTGTGCAATGACCTTGCCCACGCGGCCGTCCATTTCCTTGGCAATCTCGTCCACCTTTGCGGAAACGGCGGCGTTGGTGTAGGTCATGTTGTCGGTAGGCACGAGTTCGGGCTGCAGTTTGCCGTCTGCAGTAATGACGAGCTTGCCCACGTTTTTCATCTTTGTGCCCGTTTCGAGGCGCAGCACGGGTTTGCCCTCGCTGTTATTGATCCATTCGCCGGGCACGGTGGTGTGCTGGTGGCCGTCGAACACGGCGTCGATGCCGTGCGTCTTTTGGATAAGGGGTATGGAGTACGTCACGACGTCCTTCTCCTTATATTCGCCGAGGTGGGAAAGCACCACGACGTAGTTGGCGCCGGCAGCGCGTGCGTCGTCGGCAGCCTTTTGCACGAGTTCATAAACGCGGCTGTCCTGTAAGTCGTAGATAAACTTGCCGCTGTCGGGGTCGGAGAAAGAGTAGGAGTTGGAGAGTTGTGCCGATGGTGTGAGCACGCCGATGAACGCCACCTTGCGGTTGCCGAGTTGCTTGATGACGTAGGGGCTGTGCACCAGTTTGCCCGTGCGCAGGTCGATGAGGTTGGCGCAGGTGACGGGTGCTTTGAGCATGGAGGTGAGTTTGAGCATTTGGTCTGCGCCGTAGTCGAACTCGTGGTTGCCCAGTCCCACGGCATCGTAGCCCACGAGGTTCATGAGGTCAACGATATACTCTCCCTTTGAGAGCGTGCCTTCCACACTGCCTTGCGAGAAGTCGCCGCTGGAAGTGCAAGCCACGTAGGCGGTGTCGGCGGCAACGATGGCATCGCGGTAGCCGGCAAATTTGACGTAGCCAGAAACGTTGCAATGCACATCGCTTTCAAAAAGCAGCACAATGCTCTTTTCTTGCTGCGCGGGCGGCGGTGTGGGTGCCTGCGTCTGTGTCTGTGCTGGCGTGTCGTCGTCGGAGCAGGCGACGAGGAACATCAGCAGTACCAGCAAGAATGCGAGCAATGATTTGTGTGAGAAATGATGTTTGAACATGATAGATGAGTTTGTGAAAAATTGAGTTTTCTCTGATTTTTTGGATAAAAACCAAATAAAACCGCTTGTTCAGTGTGAAGCCCATAGGCATCGCCTTATCTCAGAAATTCCGAGTCTGAAAGCAGAGCTTTCGCCTCGTCCTTTCTGCGTTAAGGCTGCGGTCGGTTCCCGCCCGCTTCACACTGAACAAGGTAAAAACCAGGAAAAACACACCTTCATTAAAGTTCAATGAGGTTGCAACTTCATCTTGGTACCGTTTCATGGTTTTTTATGGTTTTTACCTTGCTGATGGTGAAGCGGCCGTTTTTAACGGCCGTAGCCGAAGTGATTAAGGGCGAGCGTGAGCCATAGGCTCACGAACTCGTCATTAAGCACAGCGGCGCACCCGGTAGGGCTTCACCGTCAGCAAGTTGTTTTTATCGGTTTTTATCTAAGGTTATACCCCTCCTACCTTAGATACAGCGTGGCGCCCTTGGCGGCTTTGAGGGTGAAGGGCAGGGTGGTGCGGTACACCTTGCCCTGCGCTGCGGCGTAGTAGGCGAGGGTGAGGGGTTCGTCCTCCGTGTGGGCGTAGACTTTGAGGCGATAGAGGCCGTCGGCAAGGCTTGCCACCGTGCCCCGGCACTCGCTGCCGCACATCACCGCCAGTTCGTCGCCGTCGCCGGGCGTGAAAGGCACGGTCTCGGGCAGGCGCACACCGATGGTGTCGGCACAGGCGTAGGGACCGCCCTCGTCGAAAGCCGGCACGAGGTCTTCGTTGAACCCGAAGTCGCCGTCGGCTATCATCTCAAAGCAATTATTCACCGTGAACACGCGCTTCAGGCGGGCGGAGTAGTATTTCAGGCTGACGGCAGCATCGCCCGTATTGCCGCGCAGGAACAGAAAGCCGAAGCACTCCTGCTTCTCTGCACCGTCCTCCTTGTAGAGAGAAAGGTTGCACACGCCCCGGCACTCGTTGCCCACGAAGGCGGCAATCATGTCGTCCTCCGAGGCTGTGGGCATCAGGGCGGGGCAGAGCGTCACCAACCCCATCATGCTGCACTCGTAGGCTGTCATGTCGGGAGTTTGCCAAGCGGGGCGCTCGTCCGTGCCCTGCCACTGCACCGTCCAGCGGGGTGCTGCGGCTTGCGCGCTTTCGGTCAATCCGCCAGTCGTAGGCGTTTGCGGCGTTTCGGCCGTGGCGGGCGTTTCGGGGTCGTCCGATCCGCATGCCGTTGCCGCAAAGAGCGGCAAGGCAAGCAGCAGGGAATAATAGAGGGGTTTTATTAGTAAACGAGTAGACGAGTACACGAGTAAACGAGTAGACGAGTAAACGAGTACACGAGTCTTATGCGAAGTGTTCATTGTTTGATAAGTTTGAATGAATGGCTTTCGCCGTTATACGTAATCGTTGCGATATAAACGCCTTCGGCCAGTGCGGCGGCACCCGTCCAGCGGTATTCCGTGAGCGGAGCATCGGCCGTGGCCTGATAGCGGTGCACGAGCGTGCCGCCGAGGCTATAGACGGCGAAGGTCACCTCCGTGCCCGCGGGTGCGGCTGCCGAGAAGTCGATGAACTTGTCGAAGGGGTTAGGTCCTGCCTTGCAGCCCGCTGCGGAGGCGAAGTTGATTTGCGTGGGCGCTAAGTACGTGCCGCTTACGGCGTTGACCGTATAGCCCACGGGGCTGGCGGTCTGTGCCACGGTGGTCTCGCCGCGCAGCAGTTCCATGCGCAGGGCTTCGGCCATGTCGCCGCCGATGCTGAGGTAGAAGCGTCCGTCGGGAGCGGCAGTTGCAATGCCGCGCAGTTCGTTGCCCGCGTAAGCGGCGAGGCGGTCGCCCGGTTCAAGATCGATGCCCGTCACCTGTGCCACCATTGTCATGCTGCTTGCATAGGGGTTGCGGAACGTTTCGCCGGTCTCCGTGCCGCGCATCTGCTGCGGCGAGGCGAGGGCATACGAACCGTTGGTTTGCAGCACGGGATAGGTGAATGAGGCAGGCGTGGCTGCGGTGCGCTTCATCATGTAGCCCTCGCCGGCTTTGAGGTAGGAGAGGTTGCCGCGCCAGAGGCGGTGGCCTGCGCCATCGTCGGAGAAGATGGCAAACTCGTTTTGCGACTTAATAATGTCGCCGTCGGCGGCTTCGTCGTAGTAGTCGGCGAGTGCCTCGCTAATCGGCAGGTTGACAATGGGCGTGAAGCCGATGCCGTTCCAACCGGGCAGCAGGTTGATGGTACATTCGTCGGTCTGTTGCAGCAAGAGGCCCGAGATACGCAAGGTTTGCGGTGTCCTCACCTTTATTTTGAAGAGGTGCTTGTTGTCCACGGGGATCTTTAGATCTTCTTCTTCTTTGTATGTAACTCTATCACCCTTTATGCAAGTGACAGCCTTGCCTAAATTGAAATCCGATACGGTGTTTCTGTTCTCAGGCTGGAGGAGTTTAATAACGTCGCCTAAGGTGTAGCTCTTGGTCTTGGATGGGCTCTTCACGGCGAAGGATACCCAGTTGCAGCCAGCGTGCAGCTGTATGCTCTGCTGCAAGATGTCGCCGCCCTCGATGATAAGGGGATTCTGCAGCGTGCCGTGGAGGGCATTGGCGGCAAACTTAAACACCGTGCCGGGCTTGCCGTCCTCGGTGAGCATGGCCTGATAGATAGCACCCGTGCCCGAGTCCCAAATGTAGAAGGTCAGGTTTTCTGCCGTTCCTGACGTGCCGTAGACAGTGAGGAACACGTGGCTGTCGCCTGTCACGTTGTCCACAGAGTTGTGGGCCACGCCGATACATTCCTTTCCGCAGAACACGCCCACCATATCGTCGGGGTCGGTAGAGATTTTGCCGTTGATGCGGATTTGCCCGCAAATGTTCATGGAATTTTCGCTTTTGTCCATATTAACCGACCAGTCGGGACGGATAGGGTTCACCTTGATGGTGAGGGCGAGCGGCTCTGCCACGCCGTTGTCGTTGACGAGATAGATCACCTCGTCGTAGGTGCCGGGGTTGATGCTCTGGTTGATAGAGAACGAGATGTCCTGCGAGCCGAGCGCGGTTACGTTGCCCTCAATCGGGGTCACGGTGAGCCAGTCGGGCATACCCTCGATGGTGTAGTGACGGCGCTTGCCGCCCTTGTTGTTGATAGTAGTGGTGAACTGCATGTATTCCTTCCACTCGTATTCGAACTCCTGCTTGATTTGGTTGTTCTCCCATTTCAGGTCGTTGCGGTTCACGTAAACCCACATCATCACGGGACTGGCCATTTCGTTGCCGTTGAGGTCGGTCACGTCCTTCACGGTCACGTAGACCGTAGTGCCTTCAATCTCCTTGTCGGGCACGTCGAGGTTCACGATGAGCTGGTCGTTCTTGGCGGCGTAGCTGAACTTCACGTTCTCTTTCAGTCCGAGGTCGCGCATCGGCGCGAAGTCCTTCTTGTCGGCCAGCATGGAGACATCGCCGATGATAAGCGTGTCCACGCGGCTGGTGTAGTTGCCGAAGTCGTCCTTGTAGCGCTTGGCACTGAGCGGCGTGAAGTTGAGTTTATAGGTGTTGTCCATCTGCTTCTCGCTGCGGCTGAACGGCAGCCATGCCACGAGTGCCATTTCGTCGCCGTTGGGGTTCACGTTGTAGATGTCATTGATCACCGTAGGCGGCAGGGCGGCAGACCACAGCATCACGTCGTCGATGTTGCCCTCGAAGCGGTCGGTCACGTTGTCGGTGAAGCCGCCCTCTTCTGCCTCGACGAGGGTGTGGCAGGCACCGATGTAGGTGCGCGGCGAGCTGAAGCCTCCGAGCGAGTCGACCGCGAAGGTGGTCATCAGGGCGTTGTCCACAAAGATATTCACAAGGTTGCGCGGACGGTTCACGGTGAGGGCGTAGTGGTGCCACTGCCCGTCGCTGTAATCGCGGTCGATGCGTGCCTCATGCTTGCCGGAACGGTAAACGGGACGACCGTTTTCGAGACCGATGTAGAACTTATTCTCCGCGTCGGTATCGGTGCTGTCCGCGCGACCGTTGCAGAGGAGTGCCATCGTGTCGCGGCGTGCTGTCTTGAACCAGAAGGAGATGGTGTAGTCCTGCGTGGCGGTACGGCTGAAATAGCGTTCGTCGAGGTGGATGCCGTCGGCGGTGCCGTCGAGTTTCGCGCTCATGCCCTTAGGCAGCGTCCACGAGGCGGCGTTGAGCAGGGCCGTTGCACCCTGACCCTTGTCGTGGAGCGTGGTGCCCGTGCCTTCGTTCATCGGATAGCAGTCCACCAGTCCGGCTTCGTAGCCGCTGAGGCGCTTGAAGCTCATCTGGTTCAGCTCTGCCGGACCGAGCACCTTGTTCCAAAGGCGTGCTTCGAGCATATTGCCCACATAGGCATCGCCCATTTCCTTGCCCGTCGGGTCGGCCGCGCCGAAGCACAGGCGGCCCGTCTGCTTGTAGTCGGGAATGGTGTCGAGGTTGGCGGCGAGCTGCTTGTTGCCTTGGTAGAGCTTGAGGCGGTGCGTGCCGGCATCGTAGGTGGCGGCCAGCTGCGTGAAGCCCTTGAAGAGTAGTTGCTCATTGGAGGTGACGATGGCGGTGTCTTTGCCCAAAACAATGGCTTGCAGGCGGTTGTCGCCGGTGAGGCGCAGTGCGAAGTGCCCGTCATCGCCCGTGTGGCTGAAGAGCGTCATGTCGCGGTGCGTAGCCTCGGGATAGGCCAGCAGCTCGATGGTGAAGTCCTTGTTGGAGAGGTTGCGCTTCACGTTGGTAGCGGCGTAGGTGCTGCCGTCGAAGTGGAGCGAGGTGCTCTGCGTGATTTCGCTGCTGTTGAGATAGCCCGTCACGTCGAAGTTGTTCACCTTGCTCAGATAGTTGCCGGCGATGTCTTCGCTGAATATAATCTTGATGTCGTCGGTTGCCGTAAGCACGCCGTTGGCGGGCTGCGTGTTACCGAAGGGTGCGGGGCGGCGCGTATCCTTCACACCCGAGAGGACGGGTGTGGACGAGGTGACGAAGCCCGTTCCGTAGCGGCAGTAGGTCACGGCGCGGAGGTCGTAGAGCTGCTCTGTGGGGTCGGTCTCGCCGAAGAAGCGCGCGCTGATGTAGCCGTTCGTGCCGAGCATCTCCTTCGTTCCGCCGGCAGCGGCGTAGAGCGTGGAGTCGGCGTAGTAGCTGCAAATGTTCACCCAGTCCTTCTCGGGCTTGTTGGTGAGTTTGTATTGCAGTTCGATGTGGTCGAAACCGCGCTGGTTGACGTTATACTTGTCAATGCGCACGGGCAGGTAATAGCGTCCGTCTTCCTGCGGCGACTCGGTGTTCATCACCCACTTGTTTTCCGGCGTAGTGATATTGATTTCGCCCGCCGAAGGCACAAAGTGTGCGGAGATTGTGGCCTTGCTGTTCACCGTGGGATCGCAGCCCGATATGACTTGCAGTGTGAGGTCGTCGTAGTCAAAGTCCTGCCCTGCCCAAACTTCAAGCGTGCGGTAGGAAGCCTGTCCGGCAGGTATCACCATGGGATATCCGTCGGTAATGGCTTCGCCGTCGATCAGCACTTTCGCGCCCTTGGGGTTGTTGGAGAGATAGAGGTTGAAGCCCACTTGGTTCGGGTCGGGCACTTCCGCCTCGTTGGTGAAGCGCAGGTTGAAGATGGCGGGCTTGTCGATTGGCACATTGCTCACGCTGCGTTGCTCCACGTGGAGCACGGGTTTCTCTACCTGCTTCGTCTTTGCATTGATCACCTGATTGCTGTTGTAATACTGAGGCCTGTACTCGTCTTCATAGGGGCAGCAAGTCGCGCCGCCTACCGTGCGGAAGATGATGCCCGAATAGTATCGTGCGTTCTCATCGTAGAACGAGGCTGCTCCTCCGTTGTCCACCTCATCGTGCAGGTTTTCCATAAAGCGACTGTACTCGTCGGCCTCCGCCGCCCAACCGTTTTTCACGTATGAAGCGAGCGAATCGCGCGCTACGCTGGCGCGGAGCACGTCCACCGTCAGATTGCTGCGGCGGTTGGCGCTCAGGGTGTAGCTTACGGTGCGGCTACGCGACTCGGTGAAAGCACCATTGGCGGGATTGCCGACACTCAACTCAAATACTGGCGTGAGATTCAGTTTAATATTGAATCCGAAGAATTGCAGTTCATAAATTGATTCATCCTTATTTGCAGATTGCCGGTTGTCATAAATTTTTGCCAATTTGCGAATAAAATCTAAACCGTTCACAAAAGGCAAATCCCCCTTAAAGCCCGTTGGCGTGATAATATATCTCGAGGTATTGACATCGCCCTGGTAGGTTTCAGAATAACTGATAGACGTTTCGCCACTAAACGAAATTGTATTGATTTTCTCGTTTGCTCCTATTTTCTCAATTTCGTTTCGGGTTAGGAAACCGACCCATGTCATGATGCTCTTATTAATATTGTACACCTTGTCGTAACGCGTCTCGGGCTGATAATTATCTGGCTCGATAATCATATAGCTCACGGTGTCGCAAGTGGTGTTGTAAGTCAGAATAGAGTCTTCGCCAGCTACAACTATTGAGTTAAGACTGCCAAAATCCTTATCGCCAACGGGCTTGCAGCTCCAATATACTGGTGCTTTCAGTTTTTCGGCCATTTGCTTGGCTTCTGCGTGAGTGCCAGTGAAGAGCAACTGGTCGCGTTGTGCAATGAGATTGGGAAGTAAGGTTTTCTCAATATAATAGCCCGTATAGACGAAATCAGAGGTAAAGTCAGTACCTACATTAAGACTCTCATCGCTCACCAAATAGTATTTGTTACCATTCTCTGCAACGGAAGAACTTATTACTTTCAGGGTTTTGCCCAATTCGCTGCCACGCATCTGCTGATACATCTTTTCGTCGATAGCACGGACGCTCAGCATCGGCGTAATAACCATAGCCTGCATTGCGCCGATATATACATCAGCGTCTTTACCGACCATCGCCTGCGAACTGCTGGTCGATATATCTTGTGAGGTAGAAATCTTGAGCGAGGAGTTTTTATCCAAATGATAGCCTGATACAATGTTGAGATTGAAACCTACGTTTTTACTGCTGCTGTAATAATCACCCGTTGTAACTGTTGGTCCAATGATGCCGGAATATTTGTTCATGCCTCCTCCCGAAGAAATGCTGAAATCTATTCCAGCCTTTACGTCGAAATTAAATTTGTAGGAATAATTGTAAGATGTACCTTGCTTCAAGGTTGCCTTGCTTCCCGATCCGGGAGGGTCGCGCAAAATATCCATAAGGCAGGCATTAGGCTCGCTGGTAATGATCTTACCGCCGGGCTTCTGCTTGCCGCCCAGTACATAGGCACGAAGCACATCGGACTCAATCGTGCGGTTTTCTAACGTTGCAGAAATGGAAAAACTGCGTAAGGCATCGGTACCCGTTTGCGTGTAGGTCACATTGGTGACAGGTACCTGTATCTTGCTCTTGCCGAGGCTGTCCAGTGTTACAGTTACATCTTTGTTCTCTGCATAGAAACCATTATGCACCTTCACTTTCGTGCCTGCCAACGGACTGGAAGAGTATTTGCCAAGAACATCGTTGTTATAATAGTAGTCCTCGTGCGCCGACACTTCAAAGGCATAGAAGTCACCGGCTTGGAACACAGGATAACCAAAGGTGTAGGTCTTGGCGGTCGCATCGTAGAGCGGCACGGTGGCTTTGTCACCAGCCATATTGGCGGCTTCGTACTTCGTTATACCAAAATGACTCTGGTTGTTGTAGTTAATCTGCTTGTAGGTAACCTTTGCCTCGCTGCGATAGATGCGGTCGTAGATTGCGTTGTAGCTGACGGTGTCGGTCAGGGTGTCTTTGTCGGACACGTAGGTCGCCGTGGAGTCTACCAGCGTAAGGGCCTTGGTGAGGTCGAGCGTCTCGCCCACCTTGCCCTCCTGGAAGAGCGTGGTGTAGCCTTCGGCAGATGCCTCTACCACCTTGTATTGCACGGGATAGAGTTCGGCGATGTATTCGCCCGTCTGCTCGTTGGGGCGAATGATGATGCGGTGGCGCTCATAGTCCACGGCGTTGCTGTAAGCCGCGTTGAGGTGGGTGAACTCCTTGTGGCGCGTGCGCACCTCGTCGTCCAGCTGGTCTTTCACGATCCAGGAGGTGTTGTCGCCCTCGAGCTGGAGCACGAGGCGCAGGCTGTCGCCGAGGTTGTTGATAGAGAGGGAGCGGCCGAGGGGTTTGCCGCCTTCGGTCATGCCGCCCACCATGCGTCCCATGAGTTTCACCTTGGTCTCGTCCCAGAAGCGCACCTCATAGACGGGACGCTCGAAGTTGTAGTGCTTGTCGCCCTCCTCGTCGAGCAGGTAACCGTCGTTCATAAAGGTATGCCCGTCCTTCACGACCTGCACGGTGTTTACGCCGCGCGGCACGTAGAATTCAAACTCGCCCTGGTCGTTGGTGGTAACGGCCTTGCCGTTGCGCTGCAACTCGCTACCGTTGACAAGGAAGCTGGCTTGGCGCACGGGAATGCTCGAACCTTCATAGAGCACCGTACCGCTCAACATATAATAAGAGGTGAGGTCGAAGTTGTAGTTGTTCTTCTCGTAGTTCGTACCGTCGAAAGTGACGCTGATGCCGCCGTCGGGCGAGAACTTCTGCCCCGAGGCTGACTGCGGCGTGAGGGTGTAAGTGGTTTCGCCTTGGACAGGCAGACCGCTGATGCGGTAGTAGCCAGTTTCGTTGGTGAGGCCTTTGTACCAAAGTTTGTCCGTGCCCAATCCGTTTTCTGATGCCATGCCTCCTTTCAGGTCTTTCTCTTCGCAGTTATAATAAGTTTTACCGTCTATTACCTGCGTACCCATATCGGTACGCCTGCGATATACGATACCGTCCATATGCTGCACATCGTATTCGCCGTTTCTTGTATAGTCGGCTATGCGCTTGCTCAAGGGATTGCTGGCACTGAAATCGTGTTCGTCGAAACGCCAGTAAAGCATCAACCCTTTCTCTGAGCCGCCAAGGATACGCGAATAGTTCTGTTTGATTTCCGAAGGCGAAAGTGCCCTGTTCCACAGGCGTACATCATCATATACGCACCTGCCGTGCATCAGATAATTATCTAATGCAATGAGTTGTCGATTGTTGAGGAATGTTGCCTCGCCACCAAGCTCCAGATAGGCAGGCTGACCTGTGCTGGCGGGCTTCACCGTGCTCTGCATGACATGAGCAAGATTACCATTCTGATAAAATTTTATGCTATCGGTAACGGCATCGTATGTCACCGTGATATGATAGAACGTATTGGAATAAATATATTCTCTTGCCGGTGCCAAAACGGATTCCCCTTCGCTGCCGCGCACTTTGAAAGATTTACTATATCTAATGGTATTATACCATTCATGAGGTTGAAGTTGCAACTTATAATCACCGAAGCGAAAGAGTGTTATCTCGTTTCTAATATCTTGCGGCTTCACCCACATTTGAACCGTGAAACTCTGGGGTTGGGGCGTTGTGCTTTCGCTGGCTACATAGTAGGATGTTGCATAAGGCCCGGTACCGTCAAAGATGGCAACTTTATTGCCATCAACCAGAGACTCCCCGTCCACGATGACTTCCACATTAGGCACGCCGTTGCCGTCGGGGAAGCGCACGTAGCCGTCTACGGTGCCCGTGGCAGAGGCATAACCGTAACAGATGTCGCTAATGTTTTCAATCACCGTGGCATTGCACTCGCAAAGCGCCTTAACGCGATATTCGTATATCGTGCCCGGCGTGATGCGTGTGTCGGTGTAGAACTGTTCGGTAAGGTTAGAGGCAATAACCTGCCATGTCGCGCCATATAGCGTGTACTTGCGGCGCTCCAAGGTGTAGCGGTCGATATTGCCGCCGTCTGTTTCCCATTGAAGATTTACCTTGTTGCTGTAATAACCGCGAGAGGCTTGCAGGTTTTCCACCTTTCCCGCAGAATCATAATAGAAATGATCCTTAATATGATAAGTTTCCAAACTCCAATACATGGCGTGCAGTCTGGTTAACTGCCCAGATCCTTCTTGAGGCACGCACCACAATTTGAAATCCTTGTATTGCATACAGGGGCGTTCCAGTTGTACCTCGATAGAGTCGCCCGAGAGCAAATCTTCAAGGCTGATGTCTTGGCTGAATTCTGCCGTCTTTTGGTTGCCCTCGGCATCTTTATAAAGGCCTTGATATTTCAACACCCATTTGGCAACCTCTTCGTTCCAAATAACATCTACATACGCTATTCCGTCTCTTGTAGAGGTGGAATCCTTATAGCAGATGTGTTCTTTCGGAATGGCAAAAAGTGCCGTATGGCTTTTATCCCAATCCTTCGATTTGTTGAGTACGGGCGAGTAATAAGTAGGGGTGATGTGGCCATAGGTGTAGAGCAAAGTGACCGAATCGGTGGCCCAACCTCTATTGCTCCATATCTGCGAAGAACTACGCGCTATGCGATAATAAACCTTCGGGTAATCGGGGACCCAATCGGAAGAACTCTTATTGTAATGCTGCAGCAGAACGGTCGAAGAGTCTTTCAGCGTATATTCCCCAGTACCATTTTCCAGCGTGAAAGTCTGGATAGTTTCTGAATCTGAAAAGTCGGGACTGAAAGCACGTTCAACTTCAATGAAGTCGATATTGTCCCAGACATCCTTGCCTTCCGGACGCTCGAGCTTGAATTTCAAATTGACGGAGCCTTGGTTGTCAAACGCCATGGCGGGCGCAGCCGCAAACTTAATCTGCCGATAAGAAGGAATATAAGCATAAGGAACCGACTCCGTGAGCGTGGGATTGCTTCCCGAATTGTACTTATAATACCCCTTGATCTTGAAATTATAGTATTCCTTGTCGGCATCGAGGTAAATGGTGCCGAAGTTGTTGGCGGGCGTTTCGGTTACGGCCATCGTTCTCTGCGGTCCTCTGATGCTATCTTCATTCCAGGTACACGAGATATTGCCCGTAAGGCTTTGGGTGGTGTAATAATTCACGGCGATCTTGTTGGGATGTAAGTCGTCGGTAGAGAGCATCGGGTCTAAAATATTAATTATCGTCTCCTGATTCTGAATAGAGAACTCCGAAGTAGAGAGCAATCGCGCATCATTGTTGCTTGCGCCCGAGCATTCATAGTTCGCATAGAGCTGCATCTTCGTTGCGCCTGCCATATCTACGGGCGCGAACCATTCTAACTCGGCAGACACCTGCCCGCGACGCGACACATTGTTTATCCAACAGGCGGTCTGCCTGCCTGCATCGCTGCGCAAAGAATAACTGGCCGAGCCATGGAACGTGTTTTTGTCGTCGGAAGTAAATGACCCACCATAGCCATTGGTGACAACGACCGTTCCTTTTAATGCCTGAATGCCGCACCAGAGGGTCGGTGCCTGATAATCGTTGTCGTAATAATGGGCGTAGCCATTGCAACCGATGTTGATGACATTTTTCGCCTCTTCGTCATAATAAGAAGACCCCGAGCGCAAAAACACCAGCGGCTCTACTTTCAGATTGTTGTTGGCATCTGTGTACTTGGCATACACAGTTAATTTCTTCACATAATAATGCCGACTACCCCAGTCGTCGAACATGATTTTCATCTTGATTGATGACTGAGAGCTGCCTTGATAGGCCATCATCGCACCTTCTTTGTTAATGAAGTCCTCGGCAAAGGTTGCCAAAGGCAGGCAGAGCAGCCATAGGAATAGGCTGATGCGCCAGAATGATGTGTTGATACGTTTCATAGTATATATGTTTTAATGTTTTTATTTTATCCAGATTTTCTTGCCGCCCGCTATGGCAGTAGGGGCG
>JALFJC010000144.1:0-4512 GCA_022775595.1 Bacteroidales bacterium
AACTTGAGTAAAATAAAACATCATTCCATTATGAGAAAGTATTTATGTATCCTATGTCTGGTTGCCGCACAGGCCTCGGCACAGACTTTCACGCAATACACCACCACAGAGCAACTGCCATGGCAAACAAAAGGCAAGGTGTCGCTCTCGACGAAAGCGAAGATGCAACAAACTCTCAACTCAAAACTCCCCACTCAAAACTCCAAGGTGTTCAAGGCTTGGGGCACTTGCTTCAACGAGCTTGACCTCGATGCTATCCGTCTGCTGAAGCCAGAGGAACAGGAGAAGATTATGCACGACATCTTTGCACCTGACGGCGACCTGCGCTTCACCCGTGGGCGACTGACGATGAATGCTAACGACTACAGTCGTGCATGGTATTCGTGCGACACAGTGGCGGGCGACTTCCAGCTGAAGTACTTCAATATCGAGCACGACAAGGAGAACGTCATACAGCTCATCAAGATGGCCCAAAAGTGGCAGCCCGCGATGACCTTCTGGCTCTCGCCGTGGAGCCCGCCCGCTTGGATGAAGATCAACCAAGACTACCCCGTGGCCAGTAGCCCGTTCAACACACAGCCGAAGGAGAAGGACTATCTGCTCTTCGACGACGGCGGCGTGCCCGATCCCAACGAGATGCAGTTTCTGGGAGAGCGCAAGGGTCTGTTCCCCAAGAAGTTGGCCTCGCAGAACTACTTCATACAAGACTCCCGCTACTTGCAGGCCTACGCGAATATGTTCTGCAAGTTCATCGACCTATATGCAGAGGAGAACATTCCCATCGACATGGTGATGTACCAGAACGAGGCGTACAGCTATACGCCCTACCCAGGCTGCGCATGGACGGCAGAAGGTACGATACGTTTCAACAAGGAATATCTGGCGCCCACATTACGCGCAAAACATCCCGAGGTGAAGCTTTATGCGGGCACATTCAACACCAACCGGCAGGACTACGTGCAACGCATCGTCAACGCACTACAAGGCTGTGTGGAGGGTCTCGGCTTTCAGTGGGAAGGTCGTGAGAACCTTGACTATATGCGCGAGCACCACCCCGACCTTCACATGGTGAGCAGCGAGAGCGAGTGCGGCAACGGCCAGATGGACTGGCGCGCTGGCGAGCACACCTTCTACCTGCTACACGAGTACATCGGTCGTGGCTGCGATGAGTACTACAACTGGAACTTCATCCTTTGCGACCAGGGTCGCAGTGCCTGGGGCTGGAAGCAAAATGCCCTCGTGCAGGTGCGCTCAGCCAACCGCACTTATCGCTACACGCCCGAGTACTACGCCTACAAGCACTTCTCTCACTTCGTTGAGCCAGGCAGCACCCTAATCGCCTTCTATCCGATAAAAGACGGTCTGCAGGCCATTGTCTTCCAGCGGCCAGACGGCAAGCGCGTCGTCATCTGCGGCAACACCAACAACGAGGCGCGTGAACTTAGTATTCCCGTAGGCAAGCGTTACCTCACCGCAACTCTTGCCGCCCATTCATTCAACACGTTTGTAGAAAAATAGAGCGAAAATGAAAAGACTATTTTTATTAATGCTATTAGGGCTGACACTTACAGTGCAGGCCCAAAACAAACAAAAGTTCGCCGGCTACCTTTTCGCCTATTTTGAGGGCAGCGGCGACCAAAACCTGATGGAGCAACTGCGCTTCGCGGTGAGCGAGGACGCACAGAACTGGTATGCGCTGAACGACAACAGACCCATAATCGCTTCTGACAGCATTAGCGAGAGCGGCGGCATACGCGACCCGCACATCCTGCGCGGCGAGGACGGGTGCTACTACATCGTGGCGACAGACATGCATACCTACGACCCGAAGCAGGGATGGGGTGCAAACCCGGGCATCGTGCTGCTGAAGTCGAAGGATCTGGTGAACTGGACGCATGCGAAAATCAACCTCGCAAAGGACTGGAGTAAGAACTTTGGTGATGCCTACTGGGTATGGGCGCCGCAGACCATCTACGACCGCAAGGCCCGGAAGTACATGATCTACTTCACGCTGCAACGTAACGACCGCAAGACACTCATCACCTACTACTCATACGCAAACAAGGACTTCACGGCTTTCGAGAGCGAACCAAAGGTGCTATTCTCCGCCAAGTACGGTTCGATAGACAACGACATCATCTACAAGGACGGCATGTATCACCTCTTCTACAAGGGCAACACGAAGGACGAGAACGGTAAGGAAATAAAGAACGGCATCCAACAGGCAACGTCGAAAAAATTGACGGGACCATATAAGGAGCATTTTGAGTATTTGGATGCATACGCTGGCACGAGGACACATGTGGAGGGCAGCGGAGTGTTCCAGCTGAACAACAGCGAGGATTGGATTTTGATGTACGACCTCTACAGTTCTGGTCGCTATGAATTCCAGCGGTCGAAGGACCTCAAGACGTTTACAAAAGAACCAGAGTCCTTCCGCAAGGACTTCTTTCCTCGTCACGGCACAGTGATGTCGGTGACTGCAGACGAACTGGAACGCCTACAGCAGAAGTGGGGCTATGTGCTGACGCACGAGTTCGAGAGCAACGGCAATCCCATCATCCGTGACAAACATACTGCTGACCCCGCCGTATTAGTGGAGGGCGACACTCTCTGGCTCTTTGCAGGACACGATGCCGCCGGCAATCAGTCGGGCTACGTGATGAAAGACTGGTTGCTCTACTCCACCACCGACATGAAGCACTGGACAGAATATCCCTCGCCCCTGCGCGTCGACGACTTCAAGTGGGCCGACAGCCATCAGGCCTACGCCGGACACGTGGCACGCGGTAAGGACGGACGCTACTACTGGTACATATCCACCAACTGGTGCGGCATCGGCGTGGCCGTTAGCGACAAAATTACCGGACCGTACAAAGACGCGCTCGGGAAACCCTTGCTCACCAACAAGGATTGCTTCGCCTCGAAACACAGTTGGGCGTGCATCGATCCCGCTATCCTCATCGACGATGACGGCACACCGTATATCATCTGGGGTAATAAAGAGTGCTACTACGCCAAGCTGAAGGACAATATGACGGAGATTGACGGCGAGATTCATCGCATCGATGTACCAAACTTCACCGAGGCCCCGTGGATGCATAAATATAATGGCAAGTATTATCTGACCTACGCCAGTGAGTGGCCCGAAAAGATTGCATACGCCGTAGCCGACCACATCGGCGGCCCATATACCCCCATGGGCATCATCAGCGAGATTGCCGGTAACTCCAACACCACCCATCCTGCCATCATCAAATTCCGTGATAGATGGCTTTTCTTCTCCCACAACGGCGGTCTGCCTGATGGCACTAGTTACAGTCGTAGTATCATTGCCGAGCCTATGAGCTACGACGCCGAAGGGCGCATCCGCAGCATTCCCGCTACCACCGAAGGTGTCGGCCAGATGCCGAAGATGGGTGCCTATGTCATGGTCTATCACAAGGATGCCGACCACAGCCTCCACATGGCGCTAAGCCGCGACGGCTACAGCTGGACGGCTCTGAACAATGATCGCCCCATCGTTAATGGCGACAGCATCGCCCAGCAGCGCGGCATCCGCGACCCTCACATCTACCGTGCCCCCGATGGCACCTTCTACGTGGCTGCCACCGACCTCCATGTCTTTGGAAAGCGTGATGGCAAGCGCGACACGGAATGGGAACGCGACGGAGAAAAATACGGCTGGGGAAATAATCGCAGCCTGGTGCTGATGAAGTCAAGCGATCTCATCCATTGGACGCACACCGTCTTCCGCATCGACGAAGCATTTCCCGAGCATTTCGGCGAACTGGGCTGCGCATGGGCACCCGAAATCATCTACGACCCCGAGGAAGGCAGACTGATGGTCTATTTCACCATCCGTCCTACGGGCAAGGGCAAGACCAAACTCTATTATGCCTATGCCAACGATGAGTTCACAAAACTCGTGACCGACCCCCAGTTGCTGTTTGAATATCCCGACGAGAACGTCCAGATTCTCGATGCCGACATCATCCCCATGCCCGACGGCCGCTACTGCATGACTTATTGTTCGCAGGAAGGCCCCGCAGGCATCAAGATAGCCTTCAGCAACCACATCAACCGTGGCTACCAATACCAGCCCCAGCAAATCGACGCCGAGAAAGGCTCGTGCGAGGCCCCGACGATGTACAAGCTCATCGGGCAGGACAAGTGGCTTCTCATGTACGACATCTTCAGTATCAAGCCTCACAACTTCGGCTTCATGGAGACCACCGACTTCAAGACCTTCCGTCACCTCGGCCACTTTGGCGACGGCCCCACCAAACGTGCCAACTTCTCTGAACAGAAGCACGGTGCTGTCACTCAGATTACTGAGGCAGAGGCGCAACGACTGGAGGAGTATTGGAAATAGCACTAAATGAAAAGTGCAATATGTAATGTTGCTGCCGACAATTCTTTTGCCAGCAGCAACTATCATTTCCTTTGATAAAAAATATTAATATTGAACGCTTTCTATATACCAATAGTTCGTTAAAATTTGAGATAAAG
>JALFJC010000156.1:0-4100 GCA_022775595.1 Bacteroidales bacterium
TTAGCAACTCGTCTACTTGTTTACTCGTTTACTCGTCTACTTAAAAACCAATTATATTTTTTACCTCAAATCTCTTTCATAACCATGAAAAGCTTTTACAAGTCTTTACTCCTTTTGGGGGGATTGCTGCCGATGAGCAGCATGGCGCAGCTTCCGCTGGTAACGGAAACGCTGCCTAATCCCGACAATGAGCCTGTGCCCGTACAGCCCGTGCCCCATCCGCGCCAGCTGAAATGGCAGGAAACCGAATTTTATGCCTTCTTCCACTACGGCATGAATACTTACACCGGCCTCGAATGGGGCAACGGCGACGAAGCCGAAACGCGCTTTGCCCCCACAGCAGCGCCCAACCCGAAGCAATGGCTCCAAGCCGCCAAAGATGCTGGCATGAAGGGCGGTATCGCCGTGGTGAAGCACCACGACGGCTTCTGCCTCTGGCCCACGGAAACTACGACGCACAACGTGACAGCCTCCGGCAACGACTTCGGACGCAACACCAACATTCCCCGCGATTTCGCAGCTGCCGCAAAGGAACTCGGCATGAAATACGGCTTCTACATCTCTCCCTGGGACCGCAACAGCGTACACTACGGAACGGATAAATATGTAAAAGACGTATTCTTGAAGCAGTGCGCCGAGTTGGCGCAATATGGCACCGACCAGTTCGAGATGTGGTTCGACGGCGCTAACGGCGGCTCGGGCTACTACGGCGGCCGCAACACGACGGTCAACGTGGACCGCTCCACTTACTACGACGTGCCCAACCTCCGCGACAGCGTGCATAAGGTTTGCCCCGACTGCGTGCTTTGGGGCGTGGGCGGCGAAGCCCGCTGGATCGGCAACGAAGCCGGCTGGGCAGGCGAAACCAACTGGAGCACCGAGAACCGCGACTATGCGGGCGAGAACAACGGCATGTACGGCACGGAAGGCGGCTGGTTCTGGCTGCCCGGCGAGAGCGACGCCAAGGCTACAAATAGGGGCTGGTTCTACCACGACGGCGAAGCGCCCCTCACGCCCGAGCGCCTCTTCCAGATGTATCTCGAAACCGTGGGACGCAACGCCACGCTCATTCTCAACATTCCGCCCAACAAGGCCGGCGTGCTGCCCGATGCTTCGGTGAACGCGCTCAAAGGCATGGGCGACCTCATCAAAGCACGCCTCGGCAACGACCTCGCCAAGAACGCTACTATTGAAGTGAGCGAAACGCGCACTGCAGGCGCAGCCCGCAACTACGAAGCCGCCAACCTCATCGACGGCAACAAGGATACTTATTGGGCAACCAACGACGGCACGACTTCCGCCACGATTACCCTCACCTGGGACACGCCGCAGACAATCCGCTACGTGGAACTCATGGAATATATCGCCAAGGGTCAGCGCGTGAAGGGTTTCAAGATTGAGACTTCCGCCAACGGTACGTCTTGGACGCAGAGAGCCACGAACGTACAAACTACGACCGTGGGCTACAAACGCATCATCCCGCTCAACGGCAGCACCTCTTCAAGCTACGGAAACGGCTACGAGGCAAAAGCCTTGCGCATCACCATCAGCGACAGCCGCGCCTGCCCGCTGCTGAGCAAGATCGGCGTTTATTAATTTAATATAGGTGTCTGTATAAATATGGAAATCTATAAAAAATCATTTTTCAAAAAAGCAACAACCATGAAACTCAAGCATATAATGGCACTCGCAGCACTCCTGCCCCTGCCTGCCTTGGCTCAGACCATCACTTTCGACACAGAGGACTATGCCTCGCTCGGAGTCTACGACACTTGGGAAGCCTCGCCCTTCCGCACCGGCGCCCTGCAAGGCAACTACGCCGTGATTGACAACCACCTCAACCAGGTTGAGGAGATTCTCGGCGAAGCCCCCAACCCCTCCGCTAAAATCCTCGCCGTGCAGCGTTCGCGCTTCGGCAGCAACACCTTCGGCGTGCGCGTCAATCTGAAGGAAACCTTCGAGCTCACGTCCACGCCCAAGTATATCCACCTGCTCGTCAACCGCCCCTACTCCGGCCGCGTCATGGTAGTGGGTCTCGGCAAGCGCCGCGACCGCGCCGGGCAGTCGCCCGACACCGAACAGTTCTGGGCAATGACCACTTCCAACGTGCCCGCCAACCGCTGGCAGGAAGTAGTACTCGCCATCAAGGGCAACGGAGGCATCGACATTGGTAGCCTCGTCATCGTGCCCGACTGCGAATCGCCCCACGCCTACACGGCCGACGAGGTGTGCTATGTCGACCAGATTGAAATCAACACCAACCCCTCCGCGAGCATCTCCTACGAGCCTTATCCCGTGAATTTCGACAAGGGACAGGCAGCTACGCGCAACGACCGCTGGCTCAACTTTTTCTCGCTTAAAGCCGACAGCGAGACGCCCGTATCCTTCACGCTGCCCACCTCGCCCAAGCGCGTCTACAATGACATGACCGAAGAGACGTTCTACGCAAAGGCCGGACAGACCATTACTACGAACTTCGCCTACTCGGGCAGTTGGATGCACGGCTATGTATATATCGACCGCAACAGCAACGGTAAGTTCGAGGCTAAGGTGAACGACGACTACACGCGCCCCGAGGACAGCGAACTGATGGCCTATTCGTTCTACGGCGAAAACGAATCGGGAAAGAACTCTAACGGCGTAGCCCTCACTGGCGCTGCCCGCAACGTGCTCAACCCGCCCACGTTCACCATTCCCGCCGACCTCGCCGAGGGCATTTACCGCCTCCGCGCCAAGGTGGACTGGAACAGCGCAGACGCCGGCGGCAACCCCGACCCCGCCAACCTCATCACAGCCAACGGCGGCAACATTGTGGACATTCTCCTCAACGTGCACGGCGACTATTGCTCCGTGAGCGATGCCAACCGCAACGGCGAAGTGCTCACGGCCGACGGACAGAAGCTCAACAGCTTCCAGGCACCGTTCGGGCAGCCCTTCACCATCAAGATGAACCCCGAGAACGGCTTTGAATACGCCGGCATCATCGTGAAGCACGGCTACAACCTCAGCGGCGACAGCCTTGTAAACGGCAACGTGCAGTGGAAGAAAGTGCGCTACAGCCGCGCGCTCTTCAACGAGAGCGACGAATTTACCATTCCCGCAGAATGCATGGACGGCACGGTTGAAATCGAAGGCCTCTTCATCGAACAGGGCACGTACCACGAGCCGACCCGCTACATCACGACCGTTGTGACCGATGAGGCTTTTGCCGACACCACTTCCTGGTACACCATTCAAATCGGTGCGGCTGGATATGTGCTGGCCGATAACGGCAGTGCCTCTTACATCGCGCTCAACAATTCGGAAATCGACATTGAAAATCCCGCTCACCTGTGGTGCTTCACGGGCAACGAAAACGTTGGCTACAACCTTTACAACAAGCAGGCAGGCCCTACGAAAGTGCTCGCCGCGCCCACCACGATGACCGGCACGACGGGCGGCACGTCCTATCCTGTGATGAAGGAGAAAAGCAACTTGCCCACCGGCTACACCGCCACGTGGCGCTTCGCCGACTCCAATAACCTTGGCTCGACGGGCAACGCCTACGCTTACATGTACGAGGACGGCTATGAAGCCAACAAGGTGAACAATCGCGACAACAAACTCGCCTTTTGGACGGGCGGCCAAGACGCCGGTTCTACGCTCCGCATCTTTTTCGCCTGCAAGGACGGCACGGAAAGCGGCATCCGCGAACTGACCGCCGCGCCCAAGGCAGAAGGCAAGGCCTACGACCTTAGCGGCCGCCGCGTCAGTAACCCCCAAAAGGGTGTCTATATCATAGACAACAAACTCGTTTATAAGAAATAATCTTTGCATTTACCATTCGGCGCAAAGCCGTGTGCATACAGCAACGCCCCTACTCGAACAAAAGAGTAGGGGCGTTTTTATATACGCTAAGATTAAATGTTTGCGCGCTTATAGCAAAAGGCGGTACATGCACCGTGTTCACTGTGCTGGCCGCACAAGTGTGGCGGGCTGTAAGCCCAATTGCTGCACTCAGCCCAGGGCAGCGCCCTGGGGGAACGATGTTGCATTGATTAAAGTGTCGCGCTCTGTAAGAGCAACCTGCTTTATGAGGGGCAACGCCCCGTGTGGCGTTA
>JALFJC010000023.1:0-16231 GCA_022775595.1 Bacteroidales bacterium
GGCCCCGACCGCAGCCGCAGGGATTAAGGACGAGCGTGAGCCGTTTAGGCTCACAAGCTCGGCGTTAAGACCGGCGGCGTGCCCTTGGGCTTCAAACAAAGCAAGATGTTTTTACTGGTTTTTATCTAAAACCAACAAAATAATTCGGACAACGCCTATATAATATGCATATTGACTATCCCCTCAACAATGCTTATGCGTCATGATGTGCAGCACGTGGCGGTCGGTCTCGTTCATCGCCTCCGCACCGATGTCGCAAAGGTTGCGAATGCTCTGGTCCACGCTGTCGTCGATAATTCCCTCCACGCTTTCCACGCAGTTGCCCTGCATCGCCAGCATCGCCGAAAGCACGGCCGTGCTCACGCCCGAGGTGAGCTTGAGCGCACAACTCGGTTTCGCGCCATCGCAGATCATGCCCGTGAGGTTAGCTATCATGTTCTTCACCGTAAAGGTCACTTGGTCGTAGTTGCCGCCCATGAGATACGTGATGCCGCAGCCTGCGCCCGTCGAGGCCACCACGCAACCGCACAGCGCGGAGAGTGAACCGAGGTGCATCTTAATATAAATGGCGGTAAGGTGCGAAAGCATCAAGGCACGCGTAAGTTCCTCCTCCGTGTTATGGTTTTCCTCGGCAAATACCACTACGGGGTTGGTGGCACAAATGCCTTGGTTGCCCGAACCAGAATTTCCCATCACGGGAATATTGGCACCCGCCATTCGCGCATCGCAGGCGGCGGAGGTGCTCGAAAGGATGTGCGAGAAAATGCTGTCGCCCATGATGCCGCGCCCTAAGGGCCGCGAAAGGGCCTTGCCGAGACAGTGGCCATAATTTCCTTTCAAGGAAGCCGAAGCCGCCTGCTCGTTGAGCAGCCGCGCCTCGTTGATGAAACTGATTTCGGAGAGCGGCATCGTTGTGGCATATTCCCACACCTTGTGCAGCGTCAGCTCCGGCGCGTCTGTGCCGGGCGCGGACGTGCCGCCTGCACCCGAAGAAATGGCTTCCGCAAGCGGTGCCCCGTCTTTTTCGAGCCGCACGAAACGCGTGTGCTCGCAGGCAATTACCGCCGTCGCCGTGTGTCCGCCAGCCGTGCAGGTAACTTCCACATACAGTTTATCGGGCGCATCGTCTTTCAAAGAAACGCACACACGCCCTTCGTCGATATACTGCCGCGCCTGCGCTACTGCCTCGGGCGTACAATCTTTCAGGACTTGCAATTTATACTCCGAGCGGCCAATGAGTGCGCCGAGCGCAATGGCCACGGGCAGCCCCGTCATGCCTGTGCCGGGAATGCCCACGCCCATGGCATTTTTGAGGATATTCGCGCTGAGCCGCGCCTCAATCTTCTCGGGCGTGCAGCCCAGCAACTCCGTGGCGCGGCTCACGGCAAGCGCCACGCAACCCGGTTCGGTGCAGCCCACGGCAGGCACCACCTGCCGGCGCACCAGTGCCGTGATTTGTTGTTTCTCTTCAAAAGTCAGCATCTTCTGATTCTTGGTTATTTTTAAGATTTCGTTTTCTATATTCTATCGGCGTACAGCCATATTTTTTCTTGAAATGCGGATAAAACGATTGGCGCGAGGCAAAGCCCACCATAAGTCCTATCTGCTCAGCCGAAAACCGCTCATAGCGGTGCAACCTCAGTAGCCGCTCAGCCTCGACAAGGCGCAGGTCGGAAATGAAAGAGCAGAAATTGCCGCCTCCCTCCCTTTTGAGCACCGCCGAAAGCGTGCGCGACCCCACGCCCAGCATGGCCGCCACATCGCCAATGCAAAGCGTTGGGCGCGACAGCACCTCTTTCACCAGCACGCCCTTTATCTTTTCCAAAGTCAGGGGCGCACCGGGCGTTGCGTTAGTTGAATTGATTGTTTCAGGCATATATATTATATGTTGGTAGGATGAACTGAAATAAGACATTGTAAGGGGCGGGCTGAAAGCCCAATTGCTACCCATAGCCCCGGGCAACGCCCGGGGGAGCAATGTTGCATTGATTATAGTGTCGCGCTCTGTAAGAGCAACCATCTTTATGAGGGGCAACGCCCCGTGGTATTGCGGGTTACGCGCTTTTGGCGCGTGGCATTTTTGCGCCATCGGCACAAAAATGCCGAATGTATTAATCGCGGCGTACGTTTCCCCCGGGCGTTGCCCGGGGCTAAGCGCAACAACTGGGCTTTTCATAATGTCAGCTGCACTCGGCAATTCAAGCAAGCTTGATTGCTCTCGTTTGCACGACATTTCAGCCCGCCACAACCATAATTGACCATAAAGCAACTGCCGCAATCGTGCCGCTAAGTTACAATATTTTGACAACACCCGCACGCTTTTGCCTATTTACAAGTAAGAAGAAACGCATTTTGGCAGGTTACGGCAGATTTCATAGTACTTCGCCGCTGCTTACTTATATGACAAATCTTCCGCTTTGCGCAGACAATTTTTATTTTATGCAAGAAAATTTTCACTGTCATATAAGAAAGTTTTTGTTACAAAGTTTGTAATACATGTTACAAAGTTTCTAACACGTATTACAAAGTTTGTAACGGCTGTTACAAACTTTGTAACAAAAACTATCTTATAGGAAAAGAAAAAATTGCAAGGAGAAAGGAAAAAATAGTGCCGAGAAAATAAAAAATTTCTGCGCAGACCGCATTCACGATCTGCGCAGACAGCATTCACGGTCTGCGCAGATAGTTGCAAGAATCTTAGGGGAAAATCGGGGACTTCCCTGCTTTATAAGCAATGCCTGCCCTGTTTTTTCGCAGAAATGCGGTAACTTTGCGCGTCCTTTCCTTTACAGGGCTGCGGGCAACTATGCGCCTTGGCTGCAACACGGGGATGGGAAAGGGCTAAACTAATCTATTCATAAAAATGTGCCTTTGGCGGCGGCTCGGCATAGCCCGACCAAACAAGTTTGTCGGTCTCTGCGCTCGCCTTGCACAAACGTTCTAATTTTATCTTTATGTATTTCAAAACCATCAGAAAAGAGCGCAACAGCCTCACCTTTACGCAGTTTTCGCGCAAGGGCTGGTCGCTTTTTGCCTGTTTGGGCCGAGAAGTCCGCATCGGTGTGCTTAGCGCCGCCACGCTCGCCACGGCTGCTCCCTGCATCGGAGCTACGACGGTGGGCATCGACGCGCCGAGCGACTCGCTGCGCTCTGCCGCAGGGCAGGACGGCCTCGAACTGGCAGAGGCGGTAGTGTCGGGCACACGCGCTCCCCTGGCCGCCGACGTGGCGGCTCGGCAGGTGGTGACGCTGACGCGCGAAGACTTTGCTGCGGCGGCGGGCATCACCTGCATTGGCGACATCCTCAAGCTCGCAACGGGCGTGGACGTCAGGCAGCGCGGTGCCTTCGGCATGCAAACAGACCTTAGTATCAACGGCGGAACGTTCGACCAAATCGCTATTCTTCTCAACGGCGTTCCGCTCAACAATCCCCAGACGGGGCACAACGCCTCGGATTTCCCCATTAACATTTCTGACATCGAGCGCATCGAAATTCTCGAAGGCGCAGCCTCGCGCGTGTTCGGCAGCCAAGCATTCTCGGGTGCCATCAACATCGTGACGCGCACCGCCTCTCTCCTCTCCCACCCCGCACTTGTCGATTCCTGCAAGCGTACAGCGTGGCAAGGCGAAGCGGAGGCGCAGGGCGGCAGTTACGGCACGGCCATGGCCGAAGCCGCCAGCCGTTTCGCTCTGTCGGGCGGGCGCGGCGGACGCTTCGTGTCCTCGCTCTCTGCCGGCTATCGGCGCAGCGACGGAGCGGTGGACAATGGCGACTTCGACGGATATAAGGCGTATTGGCAGGGTATCTACGACGACGCGCGGCTGCGCCTCAACGTGCAGACGGGTTTCACGCTCATCGGCTACGGGGCCAACACGTTCTACTCCGCCGCCTATCCCGACCAATGGGAACAGACGCGCCGCCACTTCCTTTCGGCGCGGGCCGAGAGCAAGGCGGGGCGCGTGAGACTTAGCGGACAGGTGTCGTGGCTGCGCAACGTGGACCACTATCAACTGGTGCGCGACACGCCGAAGGGCGAAAATTTCCATCGCAGCGATGTCTATACTGCCTCGGTCAATGCCTGGACTAAGTGGAAACTGGGACGCACCGCCCTCGGCGCGGAAGTGCGCGAGGAGGACATTTTCAGCACCAACCTCGGCCGAGCGCTCGACGAAAGCCAGCAGCCGCACATCGCGGGCACGCCTGACGGCCGCTACACGAAGCGCGACGGGCGCACCAACGTGAGTTACTATCTCGAGCACAACGTAGTGTGGCGCGGCCTCACCGTGTCGGCAGGCGTAATGGCACAGCGCAACTCTGCGCTCTCCACGGGCTTCCGCTTCTATCCGGGCGTGGACGTGAGCTATCGCCCCGCGAAGGGCTGGCGACTCTACGCATCGTTCAACCGCTCGCTGCGCCTGCCTTCGTTCACCGACCTGTGGTATAAAAGTCCCACGCAGGAGGGCAACGTCGGGCTGCGCCCGGAGGAATGCTCGGCTTATCGCATCGGCGCCGACTTCGGCAACGGTTGGCTGAGCGTCAAGGTGAAAGGGCAATACGCTCGGGGCACAGACATGATAGACTGGGTGATGCTCACGCCTACCGACGTGTACCGCTCGCGCAACTTCTCGCTCGACAATTACGGAGCGGGCATCGACGCAACGATCAACTTTACCGCCCTGCTCGGCTCGCGGCAGCCGCTCCGCCGGCTCACGCTGTCGTATGCGCGGCTTTGGCAGAATAGGCGCGATGCCGAACCTTATTTTAAGTCGAACTATGCCATGGAATACCTGCGCGATAAGTTCACGGCCTCGCTCTCGCACAAACTGTTCGCCGCGCTAAGCGCACAGTGGTCGCTGCGCGTATGGCACCGCGAGGGGGCTTATCAGATTTACGAAAACCTGAAAGCCACCGACCGCCTGCAACCTTACGGCACGCACGCCTTGCTCGACTGTAAAGTGACTTGGCAGAAGCCGCGCTACGAACTCTTTGCCGACTTGACGAATATCACGAACCACAGATATTTCGATCTTGGCAACGTGCCGCAAGCGGGCTTCATGGCAATGGCCGGCGCGAAGATTAAGTGGTAGGCTTATTATTTTCAAAAATAAAATCGCCGCTGCAAGTCCGTCCCCGTGGGTGCTTGCAGCGGCGATATGTTATTTCGGGCGTATGCCCTACGTCCTTACTTGGCGATGCCAGAAATTATGAAGGGCGGTTGTCGCCGTTTCTTCTTTGGCGGTTTCGCTGGCGGTTATCGTTGTTATTGTTATTGCCTTTGCGTTGCTTGCGGCCGGAGCGCTTGCTCTTGGCGGTATCGAAACGGGTGAGGTCGTCCTGCTCTGCAAGGTCGATAGAGGTGCGTACTTCCTTGTTGCCCTCTTCCGAAAGCGTGAGGGGTTTTTCGCCCTGGCGGTTCATGCGGATTACTTCGTGGGCGCGGGCAGCACTGATAGTTTCGAGATTGGCAGCAAGACGCTTGTCGGTGCTATACGTCACAAGCCCTGCCAAAATATCTGCCTTGAAGAAATAATACGTGCCGTCGGCCGTTTCGAGGGGGACGTTGCGCTCGGGCAACTTGCGCGAGGCCTCTACGTAGGTGTCTACCTCATAGTTAAGGCAGCATTTGAGTTTGGCGCACTGCCCCGCGAGTTTCTGCGGGTTGGGCGTGATGTCTTGGAAACGCGCGGCGGCTGTGGAGACCGACTTAAAGTTTTTCATCCAGGTGGCGCAGCAAAGTTCTCTGCCGCAAGGCCCCGTGCCTCCTATGCGTCCTGCCTCCTGACGCGCCCCAATCTGCTTCATCTCAATGCGCACGTGGAAGGTATCGGCAAGCACCTTGATGAGCTGGCGGAAGTCCACGCGCCCATCGGCGATGTAATAGAAAATCGCCTTATTGCCGTCGCCCTGATACTCCACATCGCCGATTTTCATTTCGAGTTTCAGCTCGTTGGCAATTTGGCGGGAGCGAATCATCGTGTCGTGCTCGCGGGCCTTCGCTTCATGGTATTTCTCCATATCCACAGGCCGCGCCTTGCGATAGATGCGCTTGATTTCAGTGCCGGGCTTCATGTAGATTTTCTTCATTTGCAGCGGCACGAGCTGCCCCGTGAGCGTTACAGTGCCGATGTCGTGGCCAGGAGATGCCTCAACGGCAACGATGTCGCCCTTAACGAGCGGCAGGTGGTTGTCGTTGCGATAATAGCCCTTGCGCGTGTTCTTAAACTGCACCTCCACGAGGTCGGTAGTCTCGGCGTTGCCAGGCACATCGGCAAGATAGTCGAACGTGTTGAGCTGGCAATTCGACCGCCCGCAGCCTTTGGCGCAAATGCCTTGCAGGCAGCGTCCGCCCCAAAGCGTGTTGTCGGGGCGCAGCGTGGCGAGGTTTTCCGCAGGCTGCTGTTCCTGTGTATTTTCGATTGGATTTTCTGACATATATATTAATATATTTAGTAGACGAGTAGACAAGTAAACGAGTAGACGAGACATGAAAGTCGCGCCAATGGTTTGTATCGGTAACTTGTCTTGTTTACTTGTTTACTCGTACACTTGTTTACTACTTCACAAGCAACACGATGTTTTTCAAAGCAAATTCGTAGAACACCATTTTGGGATTGACATTCTGCTCAATGTCTCGCTGCGCCTTTGCCAGTTCTTCGGTAATGCCAATCACGTTGCGCTCGTTGATGAAACGGGCGAAGCGTACGGCAAACTCTGATTCGGTGGCGCTCATATAGTTCAACTCGGGCAAACCAAAGTTGTAAACGAAATTTTCCCGCACCAACCGCTGGCAATAAGCCAGGAAACTCTTTTGCTGTTCGCGGCCCCAGTTCGCCACCTGCTCCGACCACGCGCTGAGTTCCTTGATGTTTCGCGCATAGCTTTGGCGCATCAGAATGACAAACATGTCGAAATAAAGCGCCTCGTCCACGCTGTTGGTCACCTGCGCGAGGGCGCTCATATAGTTGCCCGCGCAACTGTGGGCAATGGCTTTAGCGTCTTCTTCCTGCAAACCGCGCGTCGCCATCAAGGCTTCTGCCACCTCGTTCTCTGCAAGTGCACTGAACGAGATGCGCTGCGTGCGGCTCACAATCGTTGACAGGAGTTTCTCGGGGCTGTTGCTCACCAAGAGAAACACGGTCTTTGCGGGCGGTTCTTCAAGGATTTTGAGCGTCTTATTGGCAGAGTCGAGATTCATCAGTTCGGGCAACCAAATGATTACCACGCGGTAGCCGCCCTGACTGGTCACAATGCTGAGCTTGCGCACGATGTTGTCGGCTTCGGCGGCGGTGATGATGGTTTGCTGGTTTTCCACGCCCATGCGCTTCTGCCAATCGCGCAGGGTAAAGTAGGTATCTGATTGCAGCCGCTCGCGCCATTCGGGCAGGAACTGGTCGCTGACGGGCGGTTGCTTTTGCCCCGTGGGCTTAAACACGGGAAAGGCGAAATGCAAATCGGGGTGCGCCCAATTAGCCAGCATCTTGCACGCCTTGCAATGCCCGCAAGGCTCTCCGTCGGCGGTGCGCTCCTCGCAAAGTAGGGCGGAGGCAAATGCCAAAGCCATGGGCAGTTTGCCGCAACCCTCGGGACCGGCAAAGAGCAGGGCGTGCGGCATCTTGCCGCTTTGCAGCAGGCTTTTGAGCTGCTGCTTTATGATGTCCTGACCGATAACGGAAGAAAAGTGCATGGTGGAAATGGAATTAAAACACGCGCTTGGCGATTTCGCAAATGCTATCGACGGCCGACACGGTGTAGAAATGTATGCCGGGCACGCCTTTGGCGATAAGTTCGCGGCACTGCTGCTCGCCCCACTCTATGCCGACTTGCTTGAGTTCCTCGTCAGTGCGGCATTTGAGGGCTTCGTGTGCCAGTGCCTCGGGGATGTCGCAATGGAACGTCTTGGGCACAACCGAGAGCTGCGAGAGCTTCGCCAGCGGCTTGATGCCGGGAATAATGGGAACGGTGATGCCAGCCTTCCGCGCCTTTTCCACAAACCGGAAATAGGCGGCATTGTCGTAGAAGAGCTGGGTCACGGCATATTCCGCGCCGAGTGCCACTTTTTTCTTGAACCACTCGAAGTCGGTCTCGGGATTGAGCGCCTCTTCGTGCTTTTCGGGATAGCACGCCACGCCGTAGCTGAACGGCTGGCCGGGCACTTTTATCGGCGTGCCGTCGACAAAGAAACCTTCGTTGAAGCGGTTCACCTGTTCCTGTAACTCCGTGGTGTGGGCGTAGCCGTCGGGCGTGGGGATAAAGCGGGCATCTTCTTTTGCCTTGTCGCCGCGCAGCAGCAAGATGTTTTCAATGCCGAGGAACTGCAGGTCGAGGAGCATGTATTCTATATCCTCGCGCGTAAAACCCGAGCATAGCACGTGCGGCACAACGGGGATATGCGTCTCGTTCTGCACGGCAGCCGCCACGGCAATAGTACCGGGGCGGCGGCGTATGCGGGTTCGCTGCACGAAGCGTCCGTTGTCGGTTTCAGTATAGACGTACTCCGAGCGGTGGGTTGTGATGTTGATGTATTTCGGGTCGTACTCGCGCAGGCGGCGCACGGTGTTGAGCAGGCTGCCCATGCCCGTGCCTTTGAGCGGCGGCAGGATTTCAAAAGAGAACGCCGTGCCCTGCGTACCCGAGATAAGGTCGATGATTTTCATCAGGCGTTACTTTACGAGGCATTTGCCGTCGAGCACCTTCTTGCCTGCTTCGCGTACACAATATATATATGTACCCTTGGGCATACCGGCGAGCGAGAGGTTGCCGTTGCCGTTTACAGAAGCGGTGCGCACGAGGCGGCCGTCGGCAGCATAGACATCGAGAGTGCGTTGTGCGTTATCGGCAAAAGCGTAACGGAGGGCGTTGCCGGCGAGACGTACAGAGGACTTGCCGTCTGCGCTCACAGCCTCAATGCCTGCGGGGTCGGCGTAAACATATTGCGCCATGAAGGTGCAGAAAGGCGTGCCGTTGAATGAAACGGTAACGGTGGCAGAATAGGTGGCATAGGTGCCGAATTTGAAATTGGCGTGCAAATCCAACGTCCGGTAGTCGCTGTTAGCAAGTTCGGCCGTACGGGTTTCCGTGCCGCTTTGCATGGGTTGGCACTGCGCGGTGATGCCGCACCAGTCGAAGCTGTCGAAAAGCGAGTTCTTCTTAACCACAACTTTGAGCGTGCCCTTTTCGCCGGAAACGTTGGTAATCTTAGGGGCACTGGGTGCACAATCCACCAAACCTATTTCAGCGATTTCGGTAGCGGTGAAAGTGAGGACTGAACCATTGGTTACTTCCTGTGTGCCGTTGGTTATTTGCAACTGTGCCTTGGCTGCGGCAACCGACAAAAGGCAAAGCAAAGAGAGGGTAAAGATTTTCTTCATAATGATATGGTATTTAGATGATTATTGATTCGGGAAAATTTCAAGGTTGTTGCACCGGCTGCTCAAAGACTTGCAGCACGCCCTGCGCGGCATTGTAGGCAATCACGACGACCGACATGTTATCGGCCACCCAGTCGGCATCCAATATATATTTATATGTGCGCGTGTCGCTGCCGCCAGCGGCGAGCGCGAGGGCATCGCCGTCCTTTGCGCTGACGCAGGCGCGGAGCACGTGGTTGTGCTCATAGTTGAGGTCGTAACCTGAGGCGGGATATTGCGGATAGCGGTTGTGGTCGGGCGTTGCCTGATACTTGTGTATGTGGCTTTCGGTAAGCCACACCTGCAACAGACCCTGTGCGCCCGTCAAATCGGCAGCGGCTTTGACACTGAAAGAAAGTTCGCGCGTGTCGGCATCAAAGGCGATGTTTTCCACACCGAGTTTTACGTGCGCCGTCATGGCAATGCGTTCCAATACGGTTGTGCCCCACTTTTCTTGGTCGAGTAGCTGCCCCGTACGGTCCACCTCGCCCTTCGGCTTGGAAGTAACGCCGCGCTCGGCTGTATAGGTGTTGCCAATCGCGTTGGCCAACCCCGTGGGTGCGGCCAGCGTGAGGTCGCCGCCGTGGATAGCCACGGGTATCACGCGGTCGTGGCCGAAGGTCTCCTGAAGCGTTGAAATGGTATTCGTGGCCAAGGGGCAGTTGATGCAACGCTGACCGGTGAAGTCCTCAATCAGCACGTTTTTCGCGCCAAAATCCGAACCTTCGCCGCCGGAGGTGATTTCAACTTTTTGGAAACGGTCTTGCTCGTCGATTTCATCGCAGGCGCAGAGCGCCAGCAGGAAAATCGCGGGCAGGATATATTTAATGTATTTCGTAAAAGTCATATTTCAGAGCAATCAGAAGTTAAACGAATAGGAGGCCTGCAAACCTTTCTGCGCCGGCACGAAGCGGCAAACGCCGCCCGAACAGTTGTAGCCGGCGCGGGTCATGCCGTAGCCCACCTGAATGCGGTGGGCCTTCTTTGTAAACGTGAGGCTGCCCATGAGGTAGTGCACGCGGTTGGTTTTCCCGTCCTCTGCGTCCTCGCTGAAATCGGGCACGTTGGCGTTGAACTGGTCGCTGACGGTGAGCATGAGGTTGGGCAGGATGGAAAGTTCGAGCAGGCCGTACCACCAGTCCTTCTGGTCCTCGCGGGTGTGGAGGTATTGCGCCTCGCCGCGCAGGGTAAACTTTTTATTGAACTGATACTTGCCTTCCACAACCGCCACGTGGCATTTCACGGTGCCGCCCTCGCCCTCAACTACCGTTTTGTTGTAGCGCTGGTTGGCATACATGAGGTTGAGTTTGAACTTCTTGGTGAGTTTCTTCTCGAGCTGCATGTTTATGTCCTGATAATAGATTTGGCTGCCCACTTTGAAGAACTTTGAGGTATAGCCCTCAGTTCCAGCCAAGTCCTGCGGGCTGGAAGAGAGGTCGTTGCGGTCGATGGCACGAATGTGCGAGGCATTGAGTTTCACGGTCGTGCCGTACTTGCCTCCGAGGGGCGTTTTGCGCTTGAAGGTGTAGGCAAACTCTCCCTGGAAGGCCCATTCGCCGAGCGCATTCTGCGTGGCGTAGGGATAGATGGAGGCAAGGGCATAAGTCTGCTGCATGGAGAAGGCGGGCAGGTGGTTGATGTGGCACGCCGTGGTAACGCCCTTATCGAGCGATCGGCGCGACATAAAGTCCATATCCTCCGTGCGCTTGGCCTGCAAAAGCACGCTCATGCCGCGCTTGGAGTAAGAGCCGGAAAGCAAGAGCGTTTGGCCGTGGCGGTAGATATAATTATTGCGCGAGGAGGGGTCTTGCCCTTTCCACGCATATTCTGCCAAGAAACTGTAATTGCCTTTTTTCAGATTGGCGCGGGCATCGAAGGCCGCCGTGTTCTCGGGCAGATTGAGGCGATAGGCACCCTGCTGTCCAGTGGTCGGGTCGGCGCGGAACACGGTGATGTTGTCGGTCACCTTTTCGTGCTTGCTCACGCCCGAGAAACCAAGGGTGAGACGCGTGCCCGTCTCGTCCATTTTCTTAAACCAGCGGTCGAGACTCAGTTCCACGTCACCGCCGTAAATCCAGGCGTTGCAGTCGTCGAGGTTACGGTGCTCCCAGTAGAAGCGTTGCTGTCCGCCAAGGAGTTTGATGTTCACGCCTTTAAAAGGCCGCATCGTAAGTTTGACGCCGCGCAAGGAATTGTCTATGCCGAGCGCACGCTCTTCGTAGGTGCGCAGGATGAGGCCCGAGCCAAACTGTTCGTAGAAATCGCCGAGCGTGAGGTCGAAGCCTTTGTAATGGCCCGCTACATAGAAATAAGGAATGCCGCGCCCCTTAAACCCTTCGTCGAAACCGGGCAGAGGGTGCTCCAAACCTTCGTAGCGCACGCCGGCGGTGAAGTATTTGTTGAGCAGATTAAGTTCCACGTAGGTATTCGTGAGCGACCAGTTGTCTTTGGTCGCGCCTATCTTTCCGTCTTTTTCGGGAAATAGCACATCGCTCTGAATGCTGCCGTGCAACTTAAACTTCTTGCCGTCGCCATCTTGCGCCTCTGCGCAGAGCGGGGCGAGTGTGGCGAGGCCAGCGATTATGATTGTCTTAAAACGCATTCTTTTTCAGGGAAAATATTATTTGCCTTGTGCCTGGATAAGTTCGCGCACTTTCTCAATCAAGTGTTCTTCGCCGCCATCGGTGTAGCCGCTGCGGCTCTCGGCAATCTTGCCATTGCCGTCGATGACGAACACGTGCGGGATCATATTCACGCCCATTGCGCGGCGGAACTCGCTATTGGGGTCGAGCAGCACCTCGTATTCCCAACCTGCGGCGTCGACCATAGGCTTCACCTTCTCGACATTCTGCGCTTCGTCGATAGAAATGGCAATGACCTTCACGCCCGTCTCGTCCTGCCAGTCGGCATATTGCTCATGAATAGCTTTGAGTTCGCGGTTGCAAGGCTTGCACCACGTGGCGAAGAAGCTGATGATAAAGGGCTTGCCGTCGTTGTGAAGATCTGCCGTATTCACGAACTTGCCGTTTATATCTTTCAGTTCCACGGAGGGCAACTGCGCACGGCTTGTGGAAACCACTTGCGCGGCGGCTGTCAAACAAAAAGCCGCAAAAAGAAGCATTGTGCTAAGAAATTTCTTCATTTGATTACGTTATTTTGGCGTTATATAATTATATATTGTGTGCAAAATTACCCAAAACCGCGCAAACAGCCAATTATTCTTATTGGAAAATGCTATTTATCCTATAAGCAAAGGGGCAAACAAGCAAGATTTGCTTAACTTTGCAGCGGTTGAGGATAAACCTGTTTTGCGATATTCATTAGGGCCGCCCCAATTATATTTTACGATTTTCCCGACAACAAACACCGAAATGATTGAAATACAAAATCTAAGAAAATCCTTCGGGCAACTCGAGGTGCTGAAAGGCATCGACCTGCACATCGCCAAAGGCGAGGTGGTGAGCATCGTGGGCCCCAGCGGCGCGGGAAAGACCACCCTGCTGCAAATAGCTGGCACCCTGGCGCGCCCTGACAGCGGCACGCTGCGCATCGCCGGCAACGACGTGCTGGCCCTGCGCGGCTCGGCATTGGCACGCTTCCGTTGCGAGCACCTCGGTTTCGTGTTCCAGTTCCACCAACTCATGCCGGAATTCACCGCCCTCGAAAACGTGATGATCCCCGCCATGATTGCCGGACGGCTCGGCCGCAGCAGCATGAAGGAACGCGCCATGCAGTTGCTCGACTATCTCGGCCTTAGCGAACGCGCCAAGCACCGCCCCGCGCAACTCTCGGGCGGCGAAAGGCAGCGCGTGGCCGTGGCGCGCGCACTGATGAACGAGCCCGACGTGATCCTCGCCGACGAGCCCTCCGGCAGCCTCGACACGCAGCATAAGACGGAGTTGCACAATCTCTTTTTCCGCCTGCGCGACGAACTGGGCCAGACGTTCGTCATCGTGACCCACGACGAACAGCTCGCCACGCTCACCGACCGCACCATCCACCTCGTCGACGGCGTGGTGGTAAACCAATAACGCACCACTTAAACCAATGATACGCTTAGGAAAATACAACCGACTGACCATCACGCGCTTCACCGACCACGGTGCCTACCTCGACGGCGGCAACATCGGCGAGATACTGATGCCCAAAAACTATGTGCGTCCCGAGATGCACCCAGGCGATGCCGTGGACGTGTTTGTCTATCTCGATCAGAAAGAACTCCTCGTGGGCACCACCGAACAACCATACTGCCAGGTGGGCGACTTCGCCTTTCTCGAAGTGGCATGGGTGAACGAATACGGCGCATTTCTCTCGTGGGGACTGATGAAAGACCTCTTCGTGCCCTTCCGCGAACAGAAAATGAAGATGGAACAAGGGCGCAAATACCTTGTATACGTTTATGTGGACGAGGAGTCGCGGCGCATCGTGGGCACAGCCAAGATCGACCGCTTTATCCGCCACGCCAGTCCCGGCCTCTACCACCGAGGCATGGAGGTCGACGCGCTCATCTGGCAGAAAACGCCCCTCGGCTTCAAAGTCATCGTGGACAACCGCTTTGCAGGCATGATCTATGACAATCAGATTTTCACCGAGCCCCATAGCGGCGACCGGCTGAAAGCAACCGTGGTGAACGTGCGCCCCGACGGCCGCCTCGACCTCTCGCTGCAAAAAATCGGCAAGAGCAAATTCCGCGACTTCGCCCCCGCACTCCTCGAAGCCCTCAAAGAAGCCGGCGGCACCCTCCCCTACACCGACAAAACGCCCGCCGGGGAAATCGCCGAACGCTTCGGCGTGAGCAAAAAAACCTTCAAGCAAGCCCTCGGCACACTCTACAAAGCACGCAAAATCGCCTTGGAAGAACAGGGCATCAAGTTGATTCATCGGTAAAAAACGCCTTTTTGTCGAATTTCCACGAATTTTTTCTGAAAATATTTGCAAGAAAAAATCATCTCCCGTAAATTTGCATCAGCAACAAGGGAAAAATAGTTTTTTCATCTCTATATAAGTTCTGTGAGGCAACCATTCGTCGCGATGACGAGTGGTTGCCATTTTTATGTAAATAGCAGTTAAGGAAAATTGTCGGGCGCACCCTCGTCAATATGCCCGCGCCGCCTCGCCTTTCCCGGCGGGAAGAAATGCAAATTTCGTTAAAGCCGCTCGCGTCCCTGCGCAGAGCGTTTCCGGCGCGTTTGCAATCGTTAAGATGACCTCGGGCGAAAGTTTAGGGATAATTAAGAAACGGAAAATTTGCCTTTATAAAATCAAAACGCTCTTTAAGAAAAATTTCACAGAAAAGCACTTCGGAGCAATTATCAAGGGCTTCGTAAAAACTATCAAGGAGATAATTTTCACTATCTTGCTTATAATTTTTACGCTCATATAGGATAGTTTTTGCGCTCATATAAGATAGTTTGCCCCAAAAACGCGAAAAGAGGAAGAGCCTGCGCTCCTCCTCTTTCGCTAACGCAAAGATAAGCCATTTTTGCCGTGCCACCAAATTGCGCCAAATTGTGCCGCCGGCTGGCACAGCGCGAGGCGGGGCTGCCGGTGCAGTTTCAAGCCGGCACCAGTGACGGGTTGAAAGTCTCAACCCGTCACATTTATTTCCCTGATATAGAGAAAGAAAACTCATCCAGTGCTGGGTGTGCTGGGTTTTTCGGGGTATTTTTTGCGTATAGGGATATGAGGAATTAGGTACATATAGAGGGTAAAATGTTACGCCATCGTCAAAAAATACACCCTAAAATGATATTCGAGTGACAGCAATATTTGAGCGCACTGACTGCAGAACTTGAAGTCCAACACTAAAAAAGCATCCATTCAAACGAAATTTTAACCCCCACATAGCGACTTTTCCATTCGCTTCTTGTATCTTCGCATAATAAATCCTGTCATGATTGCAACTAAGTTATACACAAGTATCTCATGAACAAGAGAAATAATTAACGACAAAAAATGGTAAAAATAAATGTACAAAACACGGAAATCAGTGTTGTTCAATATAATAACGAGGATTATATCAGCCTAACGGACATGGCACGTAGCCAAATGCAGGAACACATTATATTCCGTTGGCTAAGCCTAAAAAGTACTATAGAATATCTTGGGGAATGGGAAACACTGTACAATCCTCATTTTAATTGTACCGAATTCGGTGCAATTAAAAATGCAGCGGGCAGCAATAACTTCGTTTTATCTGTGAAGTCATGGATAGAACGAACAAATGCAATAGGAATTCATTCAAAGGCAGGTCGCTATGGCGGTACTTACGCTCATCGCGATTTAGCTTACCATTTTGGAATGTGGATTTCTCCGAAGTTTCAATTGTTACTTGTAAAAGAGTATCAGAGACTTAAGCAGGAAGAACAACGTTTGATTGGTTGGTCTGCCAAACGTGAACTCTCAAAAATCAACTACCGTATTCATACCGATGCCATCAAGCGCAACATCATCCCCGAAGAGGTAACGCCTCAGCAGGCAAGCATCATCTATGCCAACGAGGCAGACGTGCTGAACGTTGCCATGTTCGGTATGACCGCCAAACAATGGCGAGATGCCAATCCCGACAAAAAAGGGAACATTCGCGATTATGCTACCATCAATGAATTGATTTGCCTATCGAACATGGAGAACCTCAATGCTGTCTTTATTGACCAAGGTATTCCTCAAGGCGAACGTTTGATAAAGTTGAACCAAATTGCAATTCAGCAGATGCATTTATTGGAAGATAACCAAGGCAGAAACTTATTGCAGTAGACAAAACGAAGCTTAATTGCGCTCACCTTGCACTATCTTTGCATAAGATAGGCGGCGGTTCGGCAATT
>JALFJC010000028.1:0-11095 GCA_022775595.1 Bacteroidales bacterium
GAGTTGAAAAAGCAAACAGATTCATTGAATAAGCTTCCTGAATACAGTAAATTACACTTTGGAGAAGAAATTAGATACTGGTTTTGGAGACTTGATTTCTATATATGGCAGCACCGATATGAACTTTTCAAATCAGAAGAAGACGCCTCATATCTGGATATTGCAGAAAACTACGTATTCATTAGGAATCGTAGCATTGAGCACATAGCTCCTCAACATCCAAAGACAGAATCAAAATTGCAGTGGTCAGAAAGTGAAGATGATAACGCGCTGCTCAATAGTTTTGGTAATCTTGTTATGATTTCTCAAAGCTTGAACTCTGCATTAAGCAATTCCTCTTATGAGGAAAAGAAAGCTCATGTTGAATCCTATTTTAATAGTGTCAACGGAACGATAGAAAGTCTTAAACTCCTTATGGTATATAAAGACTTCTCAACATGTTGGTCAAAAGATAATATCCCATTACACGGTGAAAAGATGTATTCATTCTTGAAAGATGACATAACGACTGACGTAGAATAGGTTTTATAAACGAAAGTCGATTGCTTATCGAGAAAATAATGAATATTATACGCAATGCAAGAAATTTCGCATTCCAATTAAAAAAGACATGCGTTGGTGCCCATATAAGGCATACCCAATAACTATCTTTGCATTGTCGGATAAGACAAATTGTATCACTTAAATTTAATCATTATGGCACTCTGGAAAATTTCAGTAAAGACGAGCGGAACGGTTAATGGCGTCCGTCTCGAAAAGGGCATGTCGGTAGAATGTGTCACTACTTCTACAAGTAATCCGCTGCAGACTAATCTCACTAAGAACAAACCAATGATTGGGCAACTGTTCATGAATAAGTATGGCGTTGACCTCGAAAAGGCAGGATTAATTAGTATGGGCCGTCTTTCTTGCGAAAAGATTGGATAACCTATTTTTGAATAAAACCGATTGGCAAAAAGCTTTCAGCCCAAAGCCAATCGGTTTTATTTTTACCTTTCAGTCGCTTTCTTGTCCTTGATTATCTGCCTAACATTTGTTTAGGCCTTATTTGATAAAATACTCAATATTGCCTATATTTGCAAAGGAGACTTATAACGGGCAAACGAGATGTAATTTAACCGAAAAGACTATGATATTATACCCTAATGAATGGATTTTGCTGCCTAACGGCAAACGTTATCAAGGAGAGATTGACAAAGCAACAGGGCTGCCGCATGGCCTCGGCATGATGGCTCTCGATGCCGCGACATTTTATGCCGGTGAGTTCAGCAACGGCAAACGCCACGGGCGCGGTTTCCTGATTACCCATAAGGTGGAAGAAAAAGAAGGGAAGAGATGGGTGAGCGGCACTTATGAAGAAGTGATGGCAACAGCAGAGTTCGATTGTTGCGGTCGCGTAGTGCATTGCGACCCCGTGGGACATTGTGAGCCATGCATTGTGAGGCACGAAGAATGGGTTAAGAGCAATGACGGCACTTGGGCGTGCGATGTCTTTGTTGCGCCTGCTGACCAGTCTGCTTTGCATGGCAAACCGTGGAAGTGGGCGGAGACAACGTATAAAAGCGTGCGTTACTATGACAATAGCCCGAATCCTTTTGCCAGCGAGTTTAAGAATCAGATAAGAGAAGCACGTCGAGACGGCACTTATTCCTTTAACGGCAAAGCGTTTGTGACCGTTTACGACGACAATCATTTGCTCTTTTGCGACCGCTATGGCCATGTGTTCGTGCTTGCGCCCGGCGAGGAGCATTACTACGACGATATGTCTTTGGGGCCGGAAAACAAGGAACGGCGCATTTTCTCATTGCGCATTGTCCCTGATTATTGCTGGCTTATGGAAAACGGCGGTTATAACGAAATAATTGAAAACGCCCTTGCCGACGGCGGTCCGAAAAGCGAGGCGGAACGCATTTATTTCTTGCGCGTGTTCTACACGAGGCATTGCATTTTCAAACTCTCGGCGCAGTCGCTTGACCTTATAGAACGGGCTGCAAACAATGGCAATTCTTACGCGCAGTTTGCTTACGGAAGATATCATATTGTGGTAAAGCCGTGCGAAGATTCGGCAACTATCTCGATCGATTATTTCAAAAAAGCGCAGGCAGGTGGCGTAGCCGATGCCACTGCCTCGCTTGCAGAGGCCTGGCGCTATGGCGACGCGGGGACGGTGAACCACGAACTGTTCGACCAACTGCTTGAAGAGGCGTTGGCGCAGAATAGCGAGTATGCCGCTAACTTGAAATTCAGAAAGTTATGCTATGGTTCTGTGGTCTTTAAGAAGGACCCCGATGCAGCCCAGAGATTAGCCGATGCTTGGCTGCACGGCGATACCAATCTCAAGTATGATTTCGCACTTTGGCTCTATAATCGTGCCCTCGCGCTCGAAGAACTTGGCAGTAAAAAGGAGGCTGCTGATTTTTATACCCACGCAGTCAATCATGGCGAGGTGCAGGCTTGGTTTAATTTGGCACTGCTAAAAGGCAAGTTAGACGACAACTGCCACCCCGCCGATATGGAAACCTATCTGTCCGTTTTGCGGGAGGGCGCGAAGCATGGAGACGTAGACTGCCGCACTTTGCTCGCGTGGCAGGCACTGCTTGACTTTGACAACTTGGAGGATTATGAAAAGACCGAGGAGGTGGCAAAAGAACTTTTCGACGAACTTAAAGCGTGCGCCAATCTTGGTTCAAAAGTTGCGGCTGAGCTGGTGGGCGATATATATTATAATGGTTACTGCTTGCAGCCGGAAAATAACGAGGAGGCGTGGGCGTGGTATACCAAGGCTGCAAATTGGGACAGTTCTACCGCCTACGAGAAAATGTATGACATGGTGCGCTGCCACGATAAGGACATGTTATTCACAGAGCACGATTTGCTGGCCCTCAAAGGCACGCGCCTCGGTTCGCGCCAGTTGCTCAACGAAACGGTAATCGCCCATACCATGGGGCGCTTGGAAGAACATGCGGCCGAGATAGAGCAATATTACGACCCGATATTCGATAATGAAGAAGAGGAGGAAGAAAAAGCCGACGATGCAGACGGGAAATTTGATGCGTGGGTATAAAGGGATTCTAATGTTTATTTGACTGAGGGGTAAATCTGCATAGGCGAGATTACGCATTGGGGGTGTAATCTCTAAGGCCGTAGTGGCGCGTGGTGAGATAGTGCGCATCATAGGCAGTCATGCCGCTGCCGCCAAGCGCATTGTTGATTGACTGCGCCAACTTGTGGATCGTTATTATCTTGCGCGGGTCGAGCAATACGGGCGCGCCTACATTTATCTTGAAGGCGTTGAACACGGCATTTTCCCCAATCTTCCGGGCCGGGCAGTTTTTGCCCAACGGATAACGATCCGATAGGGCGGCAACGTAACCGAACTCATCATTCAACATCTCCGCAATGCTTTGCACCATGCTCTTGTAGTTCTCGGCATTTGCCTCGATCACCATAGCCTTGCCGCTTTCGGTGAAATGGAAATCAAGGGTGTTGGTGCTGCTCTTGATGGAAGTGTTTATGAAAATCAACCAGGAATCCTCTCCCTGGCATACGCTTGTGAGGTGCGACATGAAAGCTTTTCTGTTTTCTTCCTTTTGGGCGTATAGTTTCAGTTTGCTTGCGTTTTTTGACTTTTCCTTCAACAATTCTTCTTTCGTATAACCGAACACCTTGATGGTGTCTTCCATGGCGGCGTAGGAATCAAAGTCGCCGATGTTTGGTTCAACCTCTTTGCTGATGAGATTGAAGCCTCCCACCATTGAAAGGGTGTGGGCGAACCAGCCCGTAAGCGTTTCAAGAACGCTCGAAGTAGACACGATGGTTATCTTCGAACCCCTGTTGATAAAGCATCCGTAAGGGGCGTTGATATATTGATGTGTCAGGATGAGGCGGTCGTCGGGATTTTCTTCCAAGGAATGCATCGCCGCAAGATTGGCAATTCGGAACTGCGGATATTTGGTAACAGTGTCGAACACGTCCCTGAAATCCATGCCATAACGTATCAGCAACTTTGGTAGAGGAATATAAGCAGGGAGATAGTAGCCGCTTTTTCCCGTTTCAAGTTTGCAGAGGTCGGGGTGCTGTTTCAGATATTCTCTGAAGTTTACGTCAGCCTGGCCGCGGAATGCCATTTCGAGATTTTCTTTGTATCCGTTTAGTTCATTATCGCGTTTCTCATCGGCAATAGCGTCCATGAACCCCGAACCAATAAGACCGGCAGGAATGGCTACGATGGCAATGCCTATGATGCCGAGCATAAAGGCGACGATGCGCCCGACGATTGTGACGGGTGCACCTTCGAATACGCCATCGCCGCCATCGATGTAGCGCGTGGCAGCCCAAATGATGCACGACCACCACGATTCGAAGACGTCAGCCTGTGCGCTCCGCTCCGCAAAATAAAAGACAACAGAAAGGATGAATGTGATGAAAAACAGGATCATCAGCGAGATAATCATCTCGCGGCGTGTGTTTAGGAATGCTTTATGAAAAGCCTTTAATTCATTGATTTTTAGAAAAACTTGTTTCATTGTAAATCAGTAGGGTGTTTGGCAAAACGCCCGGATAGATGGTTCGTGTTATTGCCGTTCGGCGTGTTGGGCGGGCTTATGCCCCTATTTTCTTTTCTTCTTCCCATACAGTCTGTCGAGCAAGTCCTCGCGGCCGAGGCGGCGCAAGGCGGCGGTGATTTTGCCGCGCTCTTCGGGTTTATACCAAAAGAAGAACATGCGCTGGCGCAACTTTTCGGCAGGCGTTTTTGCAGAGAAAATGGGGTCGAGGGTGTAAGGGTGGTAGCCGCTGTACCAGGCCTCCGTGCTGACGGTCATAGGCGTGGGCGTAAAGTCCTGCACCTGCTCTAACTGGAAGTCCATGTCCTTGGTCTGCGCCGCCAGTTCCGCCATATCCTCTTCGAGGCAGCCGGGGTGGGAAGAGATAAAGTAGGGAATTATTTGCTGGCGCAGGCCCGCCTCGCGGTTGATGCGGTCGAAGATGCGCTTGAAGTCGCCGAAGAGTTTGAACGGGGGCTTGCGCATAAGGCGCAGCACGCGGTCGGAGGTATGCTCGGGCGCCACTTTCAGCCGGCCGCTCACGTGGCGTGTTATCAGTTCGCGCGTATATTCTTCGGCCGCGCGGTCGATTGCCTCGTCGCCGCTGCGGTGGAGCAGCAGGTCGTAGCGCACGCCGCTGCCGATGAAACTCTTTTTGATGCCCGGCAGCGCGTCCACGGCGCGGTAGAGCGCGGTGAGCGGGCGGTGGTCGGTGTTGAGGTTGGGGCAAATCTTCGGGTGAATGCAGGAGGGACGTTTGCACCGCTCGCAGAGTGTGCGGTCGCGCCCGCTCATGCCGTACATATTTGCCGACGGACCGCCGAGGTCGCTTAGGTAGCCCTTGAAATCGGGCATCTCCGTAATTTCCTTTACCTCGCGCAACACGCTCTCGCGGGAGCGGCTCATGATAAATTTGCCTTGATGTGCCGAAATGGTGCAGAAGGCACAGCCGCCGAAGCAGCCGCGATGCAGGCACACGGAAAACTTAATCATCTCGTAGGCAGGGATGCGCTTGCCCTTATATTTGGGGTGGGGCAGGCGGGTGTAGGGCAAGTCGAAAGAGCGGTCGATTTGCTCCGTAGTCATCGGGGGAAACGGCTGGGCGACGACCAAGAACTTGTTGCCCACTTGCTGGAGGATGCGCTGCGGGTGCAGTTTGTTGCTCTCTTCTTCGATGTGGCGGAAATTGGCGGCGTAGGCGCGGCGGTCTTTCAGGCAGGTCTCATGCGAAGCCAACTGAATGTCATCTTCCGAAATGCCGCCGGGGATATCTTCTTTATCGCACAGCGTCACGGTTTGCGGCACGGGTTTGCGCCGCAGCAGTGCGTGAAAGTCCGCCGCGCTGCAAAAGGCATCGGGGCGGCCGTGCAGCACGCGGTCTTCAATCTCCCGGCAAAGCCTTTGAACGGGCAGTTCACCCATACCATATATAATAAGGTCCGCCCCGCTGTCGCATAGAATGCTGGGGCGCAGGCGCTCCTGCCAATAGTCGTAGTGGGTCACGCGGCGCAGCGATGCCTCGATGCCGCCGAGCACTACGGGCACGTCGGGAAAGAGTTGCTTTAAGATTTTGGTGTAGACGATTGTGGGGTATTCCGGGCGCATGTCGTGCCTGCCGTCGGGACTGTAAGCGTCTTCGGAGCGCAGGCGGCGGTTGGCGGTGTACTTATTGACCATCGAGTCCATCACGCCCGGCGAGATACAGAAAAAGAGGCGCGGCCGCCCGAGTTTCTTAAAGTCGCGGAAGTCGCCGTGCCAGTCGGGCTGCGGCACGATGCACACGCGCAAGCCCTCGGCTTCAATGACGCGGCCAATGACCGCCGTGCCAAACGAAGGGTGGTCTACGTAAGCATCGCCCGAGAAGATGATAACATCGGCGCAGTCCCAGCCACGCAAGTCCATCTCCTTGCGCGTGGTAGGCAGCCAGTCAGTAAGTTGCAGTTTCTTCATTCCGTGGGTTCGGCAGCCTTATTTTGTTTCCAATCGAGATAGAGCAAGATAAGATTTTTCAAGCCAAAGGCTTTCATGCTATCGTGGTAAATCACGTCGATGCAAAGGTCGAGCAAGTCTTTCGAGTTTTCCGTTTGGTGGGCGATGAGCGAGCGAATGTTCAGGCGCAGTTTGTCCAAGACGGCTTCCGTGACGTAGCCCGTTGAGTCCACGAGGTCGCGAAAGAGCAGGTACTTCTCGATGGTTTGGAGGTTTTCCTCAGAAATCTCGATTGTCCTTGTGCCTTTTTCGTTGAGTTGAATGGTATACATAATGGTAAGGGGTATGGAGTAGATTGTTTTTATTTTATTGAGAAGGCAGGGGAGTTTTGGCAACGCTCTATTCCAGCAAAAAGCGGAGGATAGCACGCATGGCCAGGCGGCGGTGTTCGGCATCCTTGATGCATTCAAAGGGAAAGCCCATGACGACGGCGGCGTTGCGCTCCGTGCGGAAAGCAGTGCCGGCGCCGCGGCCGTCGGCATAGCAAAAGGCTGAGAAAGCACCTTCGCCGTGCGGCATAAGCACGTCCGGGCGTTGCGCCGCATAGTGCGCCGCGTTCGGAATGCGATAGATATCTAATTCCATATTCAGTCCGCGCACCGTTTCGAGCGAATCGGCGGCTGTGCACCCTTGCGGCGCGTAATGTAGGACGTTTTGGGCAAAATCTCTTTCGGCAGGCGTAGCGAGGTCTGTGCCGAGGAATGCGCCGCTCGCCAACATGCGCCCGCCGGCCGTCATGTAGTCGGAAAAGGCTTTGACAAGGCGGGGCGTGAAGAGTTTGAAGCGGCGGAAGTCCTGCGGCGCGAGGCGTTGCAGACCGCCGATAAAGTCGATGGCGCGATAGTCTTTCAGATTGATGCCGCCGTCCTCAACCGCTGCGCGGCTGCACGAGCAGAACGATGTGCCTTCCAAGGCGAGCATCGCCGCGCCGTGCTCGAAAGCAAAGTCAAACGTATTGCCGGCAATCGTTTCTCCTTCCAGTTCGCCCGTGGAATAGCCGGGCGCATCTGTGCCCTCGGAGGCAGTAGATAATGGCGCGAAGTTGGTTTGACGGCCGCAGTAGGGAGCGGCAGCGATGTACGGCACGCCGATTTCTTCTTCCAAGACAAAGCCAACGCTATCGGTTGTCTCTATTCGTGCAGGGCCGCTCAGACGGTCGAAGCCGTTGACAATCAGCACGCGTGCCTTTTCGCTCGGCGCTTTATACGCGCACAGCGTTTCTGAGGGGAAACTCACGCCGCCTGCATTGGCGGCAGCAACGCGGAAACTATAAACCACGCCCTCGCTGATAGGCAGTTGAACGTGCGGGCGATTGGTGGCGCGGACGATTTGCCCGTTGTCGAAATCGCCATTCCCGAGCCGCGTATATATAATATATGTATCAGGCTTCGCCGTTTCCTCCAAAGAATCCACGGTTGCGCTCCAAGAAAGCGTCACGCTCTGTCCGTCTGCGTCGAGCAAGGCAGAAAAGCCGTGCGGCGGCAAGGGCTGGACGACCGGGGCGGGCGCACCGTCGTGCATGAATGCCGTGAAACGCAACAGAGATTTATACACCGAACGCGCCAACTGGAACTTAAACAGCGGGTCGTGCGCGTATTTCATATCCGTGAAGTTCTGATGCGAAAGCATTTCGAGGATAGCCGACGGCACGCCGGGCATACGCGTCTCGGCATAGTTGCGATCCCAAAGTTCGCGGCGCGTCCATGTGCCTTTGACGAAAGGCGCTAAATCGCGCACCATACCGGAAAGCAAGGCATCTGCCAAATCGTAGGAAGCATAACGCGACAGGCCGGATTTATATACGCTATCCACCGCCGCGTGCTTGGCAGTGCAGATGCCCAAAGAGCCGTAAACGTTGCCGTCGCGCCTGATGCCGGCATCGGTGTGCAGGGCCAGCGAAAGTTCAAACGGCACGCCGCGTCCGAGGGTATCGGGGAGGAACATGCTGCCGCCCGTGAGCGTGTTGAGGTAGTGCGAGCGCGTGCGCAGGTCGTCGCGGTAGTCGCTCGCGCCCTGCTCTGTGTTGAAAAGCGTATCGGCAAGACCTGCCCACTGAGTGTAATAGCGTGCCGCCTCAAAGGCACGCGCCACGCCGCTTGTGCCCAGTCCCTCGCGGTCGGCCTGACCCATGCCGCCGCCGAAACGCACCGCATCGGCAGTCACCGTGCCCTTGTGCCCGCTATAAGAGGAGAGGATTACGCAATTGTTCTGATTAAGGCCTTCGTCAAACTCAAACGTGCCGAGATACACCCACGTGCCGCCGCCCATGCGCTGATTGACGCGAAACTGCGTGCGACCCCCTTTGTGACAGACCGTATAAAGCGCGTCGGGAATGCTATTGGCAAGACTCAGATAACTGACATAAACGGCATAGCGTCCCGCCTTCCCGAAACGGGGTATCCACATAGCGGTCGCCTCGTTGCTCTGGCGGTTTGCTGCCTCGGCATAGCGCACCGTGCCACCGCCAAAGAGGCGTGTGCTATCGGTGAGCAGGCCGCCGCTGAAACCGAAGCCCACGCTGTCGGGAAAGGAGTGCCACGCCGCTGCGCCGCCGTTGGTCTCGGCATAAACGCCCCGGCGGTTGCCGCCGTCGTTGTCCACGATGACCTCCGCGCTTTGGAAATCGCGCTCCACAGGGCAGCCGATAACGGCGCCCGCATTCTCGAGCATCGGAAATAGATAGGGGATAACAATAGAACGGCTCAGCAAATCCTCACGAGTGCAGTAAAGGCGCGGCCGCTGCCAACGCCATTCACCGTCTCTGAAGTAACGCCCGTGACTGGGCCAGACAAAAAGATGACGGCCTTGCAGTCCCGCCGTAATCTTATAGGGACGCGAAATGTTTTCTACCCAAGGATTATCCTTGAAGTCTTTATCGCCGTAACGCCGCGCCTCGTCGCGCCCGCGCTTCCGCAACATATTGGGCACGAACACCTCCATCGGCACGCCCTTGTGCGAATAAAGTTGAAGAGAATGCTTTGCAAACGGCTCGGGCAGGCAGGAGGCGATGCCTTTATATACAGCCTCCAATCTCTCGGGCGTAAATGGCTGCGAAGAGAAAGGTTCGTTGCAGAAAATATCTATGCGCCTCGCTTCGCCGTCGATGCGGACGCTGTCGGCCTTCATGTTGCCGTGCGGCGAGTAGCCCGCAACGGCATACGACTGAAAGAAACCGCCTATCGCCGTCTCTGCTTCCTCTGCCGTTTGCGCCGCAGCGACAAATGGCAGACACATTATTATATATATATATATGTACTTCGCCGTTCTCAAAAACCTCATCTCACAATGATTTCATCCGTGAAGAGCCAACCGCCAAACGCACCCGGCAACGCCTTGACGCGGACAAAACGCGCCTTTGCCCCGCGGCCTTTGAACTGCTCGGTGCGGAAGCCCGGTTTGTCGGTCTTCTCAACTGTATTTTCTGAAAGATATATTTCCTTGAATGCTTTGCCGTCGGCCGAGACCGCAACGGAGAACGACGCGGGGAAGTAGATTTCCGCGCCGCACACCTGCATGAACGTCGCTGCCACCGATGACACGGTGCGTACCTTGCCGAGGTCGATGGTCACGTCCAAGCCTTCTTTGCCGATAAAGCCTTGCCAGCGTCCGTCGCCATAGGTCCAGCCGCCTTGAAGACCGTCGGTGAGGGCAGTTTCTCCGGCTGCGGGATAAGGCTTTCCGTAGGGCGCGTTGTAGGTTACCTTTGCGCCGAGCGCGTTGTGCTTCACCGTGTGGTCGCGCTCGGGACGCTCGCCGATTTCGCCTTTCAGGTCAAAAGCATGAACGCCCTTGCCGCGTAGCAACTCGCTCTCGGCGAGGGCGCGGCGACGGAAGTCGGCAAAGTCCTTCTTTTTCGTGCCGTTCCAGCCTATTTCGGCAATGGCCAGCACGCGCGGATAGAGCATGTATTCAGCGTGCTCGGGTGTCGGCACATATTCCGTCCAAAGATTTCCCTGCACGCCGCGCACGCTTTTCAGTTCTTCGGCGTTGAAATATTCGAGGGGATTGAACGCATAGACGTGTTCCAAAGGCAAATATCCGCCGATGGCTTCGGGCTGCGTAGGGGGCGCGTCCTGGTAACTGTCAAGGTAGCAAAACTTGCCCGGGGAAAGGATTACGCGGTTGCCTGCGGCGATGGCCTTTTTGCTTTCGTCCACGTTGCGCCACACCATGAAGTTCGTGTTCTTTTGCAGATTGTCTTCGATAATCTCGTCCCAGCCGATAAGGTGCCGCCCGTGCGATTCGAGGAATTGCTCGAAGTGGCGGATAAGGCTGGCTTGCAACTGATTGACATCTTTCAAACCCTCCTCGCGCATCTTTCTCTGACACAGCGGACAGTTGCCCCAAGACGCTTTTCCTGCCTCGTCGCCGCCTACGTGGATATCCTTGGAGGGGAAAACGTCCATCACTTCCAGAAGCACGTTTTCGAGGAAATCATATACGCCGGCGTTGCCCGGGCAAAAGTCTGCCTGCTTGTAAGGTTCGTGTGTGCAGGAATATTCGGGGTAGGCGGTGAGGGCTTCTTCGGAGTGTGCCGGCATTTCAATTTCAGGTACAATCGT
>JALFJC010000059.1:0-23719 GCA_022775595.1 Bacteroidales bacterium
GGTCTCCTTGAGCTTCTTGGCTTGTGACTTTATCTCCAGGTAGTAGTCACCTCCTTCTTCATGCCTTACTTGTGTGAGATTGATGGGCTGATTCTTGCAATCAAGTACAGTGACGGTCTTGGCATCAGGTGCAAGCTCGTAGTCAGTGAGCCTCCTACGACTGACGCACAGATAGTTATATCCCTTTTCTTTAATCTTCTGGAGGTTTTCTTCAGTGGCTATGCCTGCATCAAGACAGACGAGAACCTTCTCCTTCGGGTCGTTCGGCACACGCGTTTTGGAGTTAAGCGTTTCCACCATGTCGGGCAGGGAGTTGGGGTCTGCTGTGTTGCCAGCAAGTATGGATGAGTAGCGTATGAAGCCCTCCTTGTTGATGCACAGGGCGAGCACGAGTAGCTTGCAGTCAGAGCGTTTCTCCTTTGAACGTCCGAACTGAGCCTTCTTGCTGTTGTCCTTGCGCCCCTCGAAATAGAAGTTCGTCAGGTCGAAGAGGGCTATCCTGTTCGTGATGTTGAAAAGGTCGTCGGTCTTCTGGCAGAGATGGCTCTCAAGCTTGTCCTTCAGACTATATAGCGATGGTGCCACCTTGTATATGGACTGGTATCCTGGACGCCATTCCTGATTGCCGCTGATGAGTTCGCACACGGCTGAGTTCTCATCCATGATACGCATGCTCTTCAGTTCCGAGGGTGAGTATACTGTACGTGTTATGAGATGCGCTAATGTGGTGTTTATCTGTGTCTCGCTCCATCCCTCTCTCTGGAGGAAACTGTCAATCTCCAGTTCGCGGATGGCCTGTAGGCATACCCACTCCGCGCCTATCTCACGAGCATCGGTATGCTGGATGCTGTTCACGTCAACCAGACGCTCTGCCTTCTGGCGCGACTCTTCCATGGTGGCCTTCACTGCGTCTATGCTACCATTCTTGACCATCTCATTCCAGAACTCTCATGCCTTGCGCTGGACGAACTCATTGTAGTTGGCAAGTGGATTGCCGAATAGGTCCTCCTCTCCATTGTGCTCATGCATATAGCTCAGGCACTTGCCGATGTCGCGGATATCCTCTGGACGGTGAGCCTCTTCGATGAAGCCTACGTTCAGCATAATACGGCTCCTGACGCGACCCGTCAGGTCACGGAAAGACTCCTTGATGCGGTAGTACCAGTCGTCACGCTGAGTCCGCGAGTTGTATCTTGGCTGAGAAATGAAATGCATTGCGAGGGCAAAGATACAACTATTCCACGAGGCTCCTGTGTACTACAATTCAGTTTTAGAGAACGCTGTTGTTGAAAAACAAGAGGTTAGCACCATGAATCACACGAAAAATAGTTGAAAATAATTTTTAGTATCAAACTTGGGTTAAATTGAAGATTTGAACGGTGCAAGTAGTCCCCCGAAAGCACAGATTACTTTAGAATATCGTAGTCTAAAACAGAATATACATGGATGAAAACCTCTGAAATTCAGCTACTAACGCAAATATCGTTTTATAACGTTCGTGTTTGGATAAAACCTCTCTCTCCGCAACAAGCGTTGATTTTTCAACGCATCAAAACAAAACGCGCGTATTTACGTACACTTAAACGTAGATACGCGCCTTTTTTTTCGCAACGCCCGACGGGTTCAATGGTGAAAATCCCCAATTCCCTATACGCATTTTTTCTCCCCGAAAAACCATTCAACCCTTCAACGTAACACTTATTTAACTGTATATTAGAAAGATACTGCTGAATGGTTTGAGGCGCAAACCTTTCATTTATGAAGGGTTGTGTCTTGTCCTGAAATAGGTTGACCATTTTTATACTATTTCCTGAATAAAGTTGACCATTTCCTTGTATAGTTGACCGGCTTTCTACAAACATCTTATTCTGCACCCTTGCATGATGCACATTTAGGGGCAATGTCAGCTGCACTCGGCAAAGATTGAACAAGTTCGTCTCTGCCCTCATTTGCACGACATTTCAAGGTGCTACTTTCAGCAAGATAATTCTTATTTTCAGCAAGATAGTTTTCACTATCAGCAAGATAATTTTTCGGATCATATAAGAAAGTTTTTGTTACAAAGTTTGTAACATGTATTCCAAAGTTTTGAATATATGTTCAGCAGTTTTGAATATGCGTTACAAACTTTGTAACAAAAAATCTCGGGCACTTCGTGAAAGCCATCAAGGGCTTAGGAAAAACTCTCCAGGACTTCGTGAAAATTTTCTGCCTGAAAGGTTGTGAAAGGTTGCTGAAGGGTTTGCCCTCCAAACCTTTCAGCAATATCTTTCTAATATACAAACAGATAAGCGCAAGGCTGAAAGGTTGAAGGGTTTTTCGGGGAATAAAATTGCGTTATACGCACGCGAGGATAGCGAGGATAGCGAGGAACTTATCCATGGGCAAATAGGAAAGGTGAAGATCATGACAGCGCGAGCGGTCATTTCCCGATGAAATCAGTGAATTTTAGACATTTCAGGCTTATTTCCCACTATAAATGAAACGGTAAGGGCTATGATTTTACCAATTTTGCGGTAAATGCGGGCGGTAAATAACCGAAACGCCGTGCAACGCCAAATAAATTTCGTAACTTTGCAGCCGAAAATGTCACGAGAAATCAGCAAATTGTATGACAAACTGCAACGTTTTTTTAGTAAAAAAGCTCTTTGCCCTTTCTTTTTTACTCCTTTCCCTACCCCTATTTAATGCCTGCATCAAAGACGAAGCGCCCAATGCGGAGTGTGACATCACGGGCGTGGATGAGGAATGGCTCAAAAGCCTGCCCGAAGGCACTATCCTCGGAAATCCCAACATACAGAACAATTCCGTAAGTTTCCTTTGCAACCCCAACGCCGACCGCACCGCGCTCGCCCCGCGTTTCACGCTTACGCCAGGCGCACGCATCACGTATCTTGACAAAGGCGTAGAGAAGGAAGGCAATGGCGCGATGCGCAATTTCTCTACCCCGCAGATTTACACCGTTGTGGCTGAGGATAACGTTTGGCGCAAGAACTACGAGGTGGCGTTCCTGCCGTTCGTGCCTTTCGAGCGTTGCAGCTTCGAGGACTACAAGGGCGAGGGCAAACGCGGCTACCACAAGTGGCTGCAACCCTGCGACTACCACGGTTACACCTTTGTGAGCGATTATTGCTGGGACAGCGGCAATGCCGGTTACGCCCTGACGGGTATGGCACAAACCCCCGAACAGTTCCCCACCGTGAGCGTCGAGGGCGGTGTTGAGGGCAGATGCGTGCGCATGATTACGCTCAGCACGGGCTCTTTCGGCAGAAATTTGAATATGCCCATTGCAGCAGGCAACCTTTTTATCGGTACGTTCGATGTGTCGAAGGCGGCCAGTCCCACGGGCGGCGCACGCAAAGCCACTAAGTTTGGCTTGCAGATGGTGGCTGGTGAACCGATCAGCCTGCAAGGTTATTATAAATATACTGCCGGTCCGACTTTTACCGACATCGGCCAAAACGTTGTAGCAGGGCGCAAGGACATTTGCGACATCTACGCCGTGCTGTATGAGGTAGACCCCGAACCTGCTACGGGCAAGGTGACGCCGCTCAACGGCAACGACGTGCTTTCGTCGGATCGTATCGTGGCATTGGCACGCATCGCCGAACCGGGCGAACCGCAGAACTGGAAGTTTTTCAGCGAGCCCTTTATCTACCAGAACGGCAAGTCGTTCGACGAAGAGCGTTTCCACCACAACGGTTACTCCATTGCCGTGGTGATGACTTCGAGCCGCGAGGGCGCCTACTTTGAAGGCAGCGTAGGCAGCACGCTCTATGTGGACGAGATAGAAATCAAGTGGCGCGAAATCACGAGACAATAATTTTTATAAAGACTCATCATCTCAAAGAAAAGGACTATGGTTAAAACCCATCGCATATTGCTCCGCACGCTTCTTACGCTTTGCCTCGCGTTTGCCGCTTCCACGGCATTTGCCGCCGACGGCGAGAACAAAGAAAAAGAGCCGAAAGAAACCGACTTCAATCTTCTGCGGGCCGCCCTCAAAGGCTGGCACGTGCGTCTTGCTGCAGGTTTCAACCTCGGCGGCACCTCGCCCCTGCCGCTTCCTAAGGAAATACGCGGCATCGACAGTTACAACCCTACGATGAACATCTCCGTGGAGGGCGGGGCGCACAAGCGCTTCGAACATTCCAACTGGGGCATGATGGTCGGCGTGCGCTTTGAGACGAAAGGCATGAAGACCGACGCCACGGTGAAGAACTACCACATGGAAGCCGTGAACGAAGACGGCAGCGGCAAGGTGGTGGGCGCATGGACGGGCGGCGTACGCACCAAAGTGCGCAACAACTACCTCACCTTCCCCATCCTCGCCACTTACAGCATAGGCAAGCGCTGGCAGGTGTCGGCAGGGCCGTATTTCTCCTGGATGTTCGACGGCGAGTTCTCGGGCGAAGCCCACGACGGCTATATCCGCGACATCGACCCCACGGGTACGAAAGCGGAAGTGACGCGCGCCATTTACGACTTCTCGGACGACCTGCGCCGTTTCCACTGGGGCTTGCAGGCGGGCGGCGAGTTTCGCGCCTATAAGCACCTCTCCGTGATGCTCAACCTGCAATGGGGTCTCAACGGCATCTTCCCGAGCGATTTCGAAAGCGTCACCTTCGACCTATATCCCATTTACGCCACGCTGGGTTTTAGCTATGTGTTTTAAACGACAATCACAACTAATTATTCAATAAATCCATAAAACTTTCAGCTTATGAAAAAAATTTTACTCACACTCGTGGTCACCCTGTTTTCTATGAACAGCCTTTTTGCACAGGACATTGCCAAGAAAGCCGACGGCATTTACAACGGCAAGCTTTGGATTAGTCTCATGAACCCCATTGACGATGAGTCGGAACCGATAGAAGGACAAGAAATCAAGATTTTCCCCGATGGAGAAAACACCGTGACATTCGCTCTCTACAATTTTATGTTTGGCGATGTTGTATTAGGCGACATTATTCTGCCAAATGTTCCCGTTACAGAGAGCAACGGCAAATTGGTTTTTGGAGCTAATGAACCCAAATTCTTTAACTTTGAATCTGCTGGCATCGAAGCAACTGCGCAGCTCAATAGCACTACCAGTTTTATAGAAGGCGGTCGTCTTTATGCCGATATCGATGTGGTTTGGACCAACGGTGGCAACGTTCCCATTTACGTGCGCTTCGACGGCAACAAGACTGCCGACACCGGCATAGTCAACATCGCAGCCGGCAAGCACAACGGCATCGAAAACATCTACAACCTCAACGGCGTGCGCATCAGTGCTGCCAAAGGCCTTTGCATCAAGAATGGCAAAAAGGTTTTTGTGAAATAATTTACCTATAATTAAAACAGAAACGCATTATGAAAAAACTTTTACTCACCTGCGCCCTGGCATGCGCTACGCTCGCAGCCGGTGCACAGGGCATCTACCAATTCGCCGACCCGGGATTTGAGGGAGAATGGCGATCCTCAGAAGAACCAGGCAACGGTTGGAACTCATTCCCTTCGGCCGGCGGTTCCATGGCCAGTTTAGGCAAGGGTTCTTCCCCCAAACCTTCAAAAGTAGAAGGACACAATAGTAGCGTGGCTGTAAAACTCTATTCAAATAGCATTTTTGGAGTTAAAGCAAACGGCAACCTTACTACCGGGAAAATCAATATGGGCAACATGACACCTGCCAATTCTGCCAACTACAACTACACCGACCGCAGCAGCAGCGACAACAGTCTGCGATTCGCCGGTCGCCCCGATGCCGTGAGCTTCTACGCTAAGTTCACCCCGGGCGCAGGCAATCAGGCACGCGGGCAGTTTATCCTCCACGACGACTGTGACTATCGCGACCCCGAAATCAGCGACCAGAGCGGCAACCGCGTGGGCAAGGCTTCCGTCCTTATTGATGCCTGCACCGACTGGACGAAGTACGAAGGCGCATTCACCTACGACAAGAACAGCACTCCCGAAGTGCAATATCTGCTCGGCTCTTTCACCACCAACCCCACGCCGGGCGGCAGCAAGGGCGATGAACTCATCATCGACGATATCCACTTTATCTATTACAGCACACTCCGAGGCGTGCTCTACGACCCTGCAACCATCGACTTCAAGGAAGACGTGTACAACTATACCGTTGACGCCGAATACAACCCCATCAACTTCTATTGCGCCCCCAAAGGCGCGGGCGCAACGAAAGAGTTGAGCTATGACGAAAATACCGGCGTGCTCACCGTTACCGTGAAGGGCAACGATATCTCCGTCAATCCCGAGAACTATACGGTGTACACCTTCACCTTCAAGACCGACAGCGGAACGACTGACCCGGATCCCGATCCAGATCCAGACCCAGATCCAGACCCTGACCCCGATCCTGATCCCGAACCCGAAGTGAAGCCCCTCGGCACGCCCGTGGCAACGTTGGCAGAGCTTTCCAACACAGAAACCTATGCCGTTTACAACGACACGTATACCGCATACCTCATCTACTCGGAAGCCAACTCTACCTCTAAAGTATGGACGGCCGAGATGAGCGGCGACGGCGGCGACCACAAGCTTTCCAACTCCGCTTACGCCGGTGAGTTCGACGCTACGGCGGCTGCGATGAGCTGGATGGCCATTCAGTATGAAGGCAACTTCTATCTCTACAACGTAGGCGCACAGAAGTTCCTCACCACACCGGGCTACAGCGGAGAAACAGGCGCTTGCACCTTCTCTTCAAACCCCGTGGCACTCCAAACCTCCGACCTCGGCAACGGCTGGTTCGCCTTCTCAGCATCGGGCAGTGAGAAAGACTGGGTTTGCGCCGCTCCGCAGCTTCCCAACCCCGTATCCATCTGGACCACGAGCGACAGCGGTGCGCGCTGGCAGTTCCGCCCCAATCCCAACGTGGAATACGACGCACAGGTAATCGCCAAGTACTTCACGCCCTCCGGCATCTCTGCTGTTAGCAACGACACCGTTGCAAACGGAATGATTTACGACCTCAGTGGCCGCCAGGTAGGTACGCTCCGCAAGGCTCTGCCCCGAGGCATCTATATTCAAAACAATAAGAAGTTCTTTGTGAAATAATCTTCTTAAAAAATAACGCAACGCGCGGCAATGGTCGAGAGTGACATTGCCGCGCGTTTTTGCATCATATATATAAATAAAGAAACCGCGTAAGAACGGCGATGTTCTTACGCGGTTTTCGTTGCGCTTCAGGATGGGCTTGAACCAACGACCCCCTGATTAACAGTCAGGTGCTCTAACCAACTGAGCTACTGAAGCAGGAAAAAGTTTTCTTAAAAATATAGGGCGGCTCGCTTGCGCCTTTTTCGTTGCGCTTCAGGATGGGCTTGAACCAACGACCCCCTGATTAACAGTCAGGTGCTCTAACCAACTGAGCTACTGAAGCAGTGTCTTAGCAGAGAAAAGGCATGTCCTTTGCTCTTTTGCGGTGCAAAGGTAACGGATAATTTTGAAATAAACCATATCTTTGCAAGAAAATTGCGGCTTTTCACGTAAGAAAATAAATTTTTCAGTAAGTAGGGGCGTTTTACATAATGTCGGCTGCACTCGGCATAGCTCGAACAAGTTCGGCTCTGCGCTCGTTTGCACGCCATTTGGCAAAACGCCCTCCGTGTGCGCCGCATGGCAAAAATTCAAATAAAGCAATCAAGAAATGAAGCGAATTTTGGGCATTGGAAACGCTCTGGTAGATGCGCTTACGCTTATCCCAAGCGACGAAATACTTTCAGAACTCAACCTGCCGAAGGGTTCAATGCAACTCATCGATGAAACCCGCTTTGCCGACATCTGCGTGCGGCAAAAGTCGCTCGACGTGAAGTGCACCACGGGCGGCTCGGCCTGCAACACCGTGCTGGCCGTTGCCAACCTCTGCGGAGAGGCGGGGCTGATAGGCTGCATCGGGAAAGACAGGGCAGGTAAATTCTTTGCGGAGAATTGCCGGGCGCACCATATTAATACGCATCTTTACGAGCACCCCACGCTGCCAACTGGCATCGCCAACACGTTTATCTCCACAGACAGCCAGCGCACCTTCGGCACATTTCTCGGCGCAGCGGCGAGCCTCACGGCCGAAATGCTGCAAAAGGAATGGTTTGCCGGTTACGCATTGGTGCATATAGAAGGGTATCTCGTGCAAAACCATGAGCTGCTGCGCCACGCCATAAAAATGGCAAAGGAGTGCGGTCTGTTGGTGAGCCTCGACCTCGCAGGATATAATATTGTAGAGGCCGAGCACGCGTTTTTCGAGCAACTGCTGCCTCAGGTGGACATCGTGTTTGCCAACGAGGAGGAGTCGTTTGCCTATACCCGCAAAGCGCCCCGCGAGGCCGCCCGCACTTTGGCAGAAATTTGCGACACGGCCGTGGTGAAGATAGGCAGCGAAGGCGCACTCGTTGCGCGCGGCGAAGAACTCATTCACCAGCCGCCGCTGCCTGGGGCAAAAGCCATCGACACCACCGCCGCCGGCGATTATTTCGCCGCAGGCTTCTTGCACGGGTATGCCAACGGGCACTCATTACCTGACTGCGCCGCCCTCGGCACGCTACTCGCGGGAAACATTGTGCAGGTAATAGGCACCGCGCTTTCCGAAGACGTTTGGCAGGATATTCGCTGCAGAGCGTTTTCCGAAAAGTAGGGGCGTTCTGCAGAACGCCCGGGAAATGGTTGCCTCATTGATTTTTGCCATGCGGCGTACTCGGCGGGCGTTTTTAATAAGATAGGCTGCGGCTCGGCATAAGACATCAAGCAAGCTTGGGTCTTCTGCTCTCGCCTTGCACTATCTTTACAAAACGCCCCTACTCTCGTCCACAATCAAATAATATCCAAGATGAAAAACTTACGCGCCATCGGCTGGGTCTTGCTGCTTGCGCTGACCTTGCCTTTCAATTCGGCCTGCATCAAGGCGCAGACCAACCACAACTTTGAATTGGTGAAGAACCTCGACATCTTCACCGCGCTCTATCGAGAACTCGACCGCAACTACGTGGACACGCTCAATAGCCAGAAACTCATTGAAAACGCCGTGCTATATATGCTCGACCAACTCGACCCCTACACGGAGTTTTATCCAGAAAGCAACACCGAAGACCTACGGCAGATGACGACGGGCAAATATGCCGGCATCGGCTCTACCATCATGTATCGCCCGAAAGAGAAACACTGCATCCTTACAAACCTCTACGAGAATATGCCTGCCGCAAAGGCGGGACTGCGTCCAGGTGACGTTATCCTTTCTGTCGACGGCGAACCGCTCGCCTACGAAGGCAAGCAGAAGCAGGAGGAGTTTTCCGCCTACGTGAGCGGCAAGCTACGTGGCGAGCCGGGGACGACGATTGAATTAAAAGTGAAGCGTCCCGTAGCCGACAAAGACCTCACCTTCAAGGTAACGCGCGAAAACATCGTAATACCCTCCGTAACGCTGCACACCATGGTGGCCGACAGCATAGGCTATCTACATCTAAGCGGATATATCGACGGCACGTCGGAAGAAGTGCGCCGCGCTATCGTGGATCTGAAAAAGCAGGGGGCGAAAGCCTTTATACTCAACCTTTGCAGCAATCCCGGCGGCGTGATCGATGAGGCGGTGAAAACGGTCAACCTATTCCTGCCGCGCGGAAAGGAGGTGGTGAGCAGGAAAGGAAAGACCAAGGAGAGCAATTACAAATACAAAACCACTGACGACCCGCTCGATCCCTCCTCACCCTTGGTCGTATTGACCGACTTCGGGTCTGCCTCCGCCTCTGAAATTACGAGCGGCGCGTTGCAGGACTACGACCGCGCCGTCATCATGGGACAGCGCACCTATGGTAAAGGCCTTGTGCAGCAGTCACGCGAATTGCCTTACAACACGGCGGTGAAATTGACAACGGCCCGCTACTACCTGCCTTCGGGGCGCTGTGTGCAGGCCTACGAGTTCAAAGACGGCGAGCCCGTGCATCTGCCCGACTCTCTGACCAAGGAGTTCCGCACGGCGGCCGGGCGCATCGTGCGCGATGGCGGTGGCATCACGCCGGATATTGAAGTAAAGGAAGACAGCATGCCTACTTTCATTCCATATCTGGTTGCCTCCAACCAACTCACAGACTATTGCGTGCATTACCGCAATACGCACGCCACGATTGCCTCACCCACCGAGTTTCGCCTGACAGATGAAGAATATGCCGATTTCACCGAGTTTATGAAGCGCGAAGGCTTCACTTATGACCGCCAAAGCCTCAAAGCATTAGACGTGTTGCGCAAAATCGTGCAATCCGACGGCTTGGCTGACGAAGCAAAAGCAGAACTCGATGCGCTTGAAGCAAAGCTCAAAAGCAATCTCGAAAACGACTTCAAGCGCTACGAGCCCATTATCCGCGTTGTGGTGGAAAGCAACATCGTGGAATATTATTATTACGACCGTGGGCGCGGCCTTCACAACGTCCCCCGGGACAATATGATTAAAGAAGCCATAAAGTTGCTGCAAAACCCCGACCGCTACCGCCGCGTGCTGAATGGAGAGCCAGCGGCGTAAGGTGTTTATTTCCTTTAATTCTCAACAGTCCATTTATTAAATATCACCCCTAATCCAAAATTTCACCCGATATTTTGGATTAGGGGTTTAGAGAAAGAGAACTGCTAACGTATACACCGGGCTTTGAACGGGCGTTTTGCCACACCACCCTACTCTACCGCAATGCCTGCAGCGGCGGAAGAACCGCTGTATTCGGGAGCGTAGACGCAGGTGACGGCAGCGCAACCTGCCTTATACGTTCCGGCGCGGTCAATAAAACATTCTTCGGTGACGGTGAGCGTGCCGCGCGGCATCTTTTCAAAGAAAAATTCGGTGGAGGCATCATGCACGGCGCGGTAATAGCAATGCCCGTTGCTCCAGTCTGCACCCGAGAGGGCGCGGCGAGGGGCGAAGCAGGCGGGACGCGGCAGGCGCAGCGACACGAAATCGAAATCGCGGGCTGCCGTTACGGTCGCCACCTGACGCACACGGTCGCCCACCTTTGCCTGTACGCCGTCCGTTTCCATGGATTGCCAAACGCCATCTCGCCACACTTCAAAGCGGCGCGTGACGCGCAAGTCGCTGCCCGTGGGTACGGTTTCATTCTGCGGCATTGTGGAAATGGCGGTCACGCTGCCCCAAGAAAGTCCTTCCGTGGGCTTTTGTACGATTAAAACGCTACTTTTTGAAGCAATGGGGTCGGTATATGTGTCGCGCACATAACCGATGGTAGCGTTTGTGCCCCCATGCTTGCTGCCGCTATCGGCGAGCACGGTGCGCCCGGCTTTCAATGTGTAAGAAAGCTGCGCGGTTTCCTCTGATTTCATCACCTTTGTTGCGTCTGCCTTTGCCGAAGGCGCGGCCAGCAGGCAGTAGAGCGCATCAGCCGTGGCGATAGAAGTGTCCCACATCTGCGTGCGCTTGCTCTGCATCAGCCAAAGTCGCATTTCGTCCACCAGTGCAGCATATTCGGGGGCTGTGGAAAGGGCTTCGATGGCAATGGTTTGCGTGGGTATGCGATAGGACGCGGCAAACATCGGAGCGCGGGCGGAATCGAAGAAACGCCCGACGGCAGCATTGCCCACAGTATATTCCGCAAGGCTCGAGAGCAGAGCCGCCGCCTTTGCGTCCTGACCGTCGAATTTCAGCGTTAGTGCCATAAGCGATTTGGCGTAAAGGTCGCTGCCGCCTGCTTGCTCCGCACAGCGTTCAAGCACGAACTGCGCGTTTTCATCGAGTTTTTCGCCGCGTACTGCATAGAGATAAACCACCGTGAGCCATAAGCGCGAAGGCACGACGTGATTTGCGGGCGTATGCGATACGCCCCTACGCTCGTATTCCTTCATTTCTTTTACGGCATTTGCCAAAGATTTTTTCAGAAAAGCAAAGCCGCGGGCTGCCATGGGTGCGGCGGTTTGCTCGCCGGCAAGGTTTTGGAGGCGCGAGAGCAGCAGCACGTTTTGCGCCGTGATGTAATCGTTGCCTGGCATTTTGGGATACCAACTCCAAGAACCGTCGGCATTTTGCAGTGCTTTGAGTTTGTCGAGTGCCGACTGGGCACGCAGCACGTAAGCGGTAGAATCGAAGAGCAACTGCAATTCGCCCGCCCGCTGACGCTCTGCCTCTGCCTCCCGCAGCCACGGCGTTTCTTCCGCAACGGAAGCAAAGGCGTTGCTCAAAGGCGTTTCGCGCTCAGTGTTTGCACTTAGGTCGGCGGCATATTGGCGCACGGCTGGCAGGGCGTTAGCAATGTACCTGCCCAAGGCAAGGGCGTAGTAACGGGCAGCCTGCGAGAAGGCATCCGTGCTTTCCAAACGCGAGAGGGCAGGCAGGGCGCTCACGGCATACCAGGTAGGATTGCTGCACATTTCTACGATGAAACGGCGGTTTTCTGCTTTTTTCTCCTTAAAAAGGGTATCAAGGCGCAGCGTGTGCGCACCGCTCTGCGTGAAAGAGAAAGGCAAGGTGCGGCGCACTTCTATCATATCTGCCAGCACGGGCAGCACATGCTCTTCTCCGTCGGCATAGCCTTCGGCTGCAGCGGTAAATCGGCACACTACGGCCTGCACATGTTCCGGCACGGTGAAAGCAAAGGTCAGCGTGGCAGCACCGTTTGCCCCTACCTGGGCCTGTTGCCTGTTCTCTGAGAGCGGGCGCATCGTGGCGGCATCAAGCATCTGCATCGTCACGTTTGCCGCCAAGTTCTTGCTTGTAAGATTGTGGAGCGTAACGGGCAGGGAGGTGCGGTCGCCGCTGCGGAGGAAGCGCGGCATTTGCGCTTGCAGCATAAACTCTTTGCGGGCCACGACGGTCGTATCCAAAAGCCCGTAGTCCACAGCCTGCGTATGTGCCAGCAGTTTGAGCCGCCAACTGGTGAGCGATTCGGGAAGCGTGAACACAAGGTCCACGTGTCCGAGACTGTCGGTGCGCAACTGCGGCTGGAAGAAGGCGGTTTCTGCAAAATTCTTGCGCACTTGGCCTTCGTCGGCAGTGGCAGTATCTGCGCTTTTCATATCATTTTCCGCGCTTTCATCGGTTGTAACGAGTTTATCTGCCATATCCATTGAAGCAACCGCGTCTTTAAGCATTAGTTTTTCTTTACTTGGAGCGGCGGCGGGGAAACCCATACCTGCCACCGGGGCACGGTAATGGCGGAAGTTGGGATAGAATGCCGTAGAGAAAATATCCAATTCATCGCGCCAATGCGTAAATTCCAGTTGCTTTTCCTTTTCTGATTTATAAGACACCCACCCCGAAAGCATCGCGGAGGGCTGCTCGCCGCCGCTCCAGAAGTTATAGACCGTGGCGCGGTGGAAGTCCGTGCCCGTGAGTGACCAGCCCATTGTTCCGAAAGCATCGAGCGAAGCATCGTAGAGCGTAGCCATGAGCGAAGCATCGGCGGGGCGGCCGTCGGGGTGCGTTACGCGCAACCGCCATTGTTCCTCCTTGCCCGGCGTGAGGGCGGAGCGGAAGGTAGTCCACTGCAAGCGTAGGCTCTTGTCGGGCGCAGGTTTCAGCAGGTCTACGCTGAACGAATGCAACTCGCCGTCGCGCATCAGCGCAAACCAAGCCTTGCCACTTTCGCCCCATTCCGGCTTGTATGCCAATTCGAGGCGGAGCAGGGTGTCATTGAGAGCGATGCGGCGGCTTTCCACGAGCCGACCGTTGCCGAACACGTCGTAAAAGAGGGTGGCGTCCTTGCAGGGCGAGCCTACGAGCACCAGCGCACTGTCGCGGGCGGCGGAGGGGCGCACGTAGTGCCAGAGGGGCTGGTCGACAGACGGCGTGCGCACATCTTGCCCGGAGAAAATCGTGAAGCGCACGGTGTCGGTGTCTTCGCCCACGGCGAGGGCAGCAGCATACGCGCCGGAAGGCAATCCTGCCAACTCTGCCGTACTGAACGGCTCGCCGGCGGTAAATCGGCCCTTAAAGACGGTAGCTCCGTCTTTTAAGATGCGATACATTCCCTCGCCGCCGAGTTCTGCACCGGCGGCATTCGTGCGATGCACGAGCACCGTGTCCGGCATTTCCTTGCAAATCGCCTGCGGCCACTGCGCGGAAAGCCACGAGCGGCGGCTGGCCGTGCGCAGCGACAAAGAGGCAGAATTGGTCTCTCCGCCCTCGGCGGTAACGTCGCACGCCAACTCATATATATATATATTGTATGGCATCACCTTCCTGCTTGGCAGTCCCGGCACAACGACGTTTAGGGAGAATCGGCCTGCCGAGTCGGTGGTGCATTGTCCTGCTTGGGGTGCATTGTCCTCATTGGCGGCACGCCAGTAGGTGCGTGCCGAGAGCCGCCATGCCACCTCGGCATCGCTCACGGGCAGTCCCGTGTAAGTGTGTGCCGTGCCTGTGATGCGCAGCGTGTCGCCGGGCGCATAGGCTGCGGCGGGCTGGTCGATGGTTACGGTGAAAGCAGGGCGTTTGTACTCTTCCACGCGAATGGAGCAATAGGCAGAGCCATTGCCCTCCGTGGCTTTCGCTTCAATGCTGAACATACCGGGCAATACCGCAGACGGCAGAGCAAAAGTGCCGCTCACCGTGCCGAAGGCATCGGTCAGCAGTTGGGTTTCGGCCAACTGGCGGTGGTTGGTATCGTAGAGGCGCACGGTCATCGGGCAGTTTGGCAATGCCTGGAACGTATCTCCGCGGCGCGTGAAACAGATGCCGCCAAAGCGCACTGCCTGCCCGGGGCGGTAGATACTGCGGTCGGTGAAGATTTGCCACGACTGCTGCAAGCGTTCATCGGCATTGCCGTTGTAGAAGAAACCAGAAGGCACGCCGAATGCCGGTGAAAAGGCATCTTTTCCGTGCGAGGCGAAGTAACGCAGACTATAATTGCCGCGCGGCAGCAGTGCCTGCCCCGTACTGTCGCAACGGGTGGCGGTCTGTGCGATGCGCGTAGTGGTGTTGTATGCCCTGACGGTTCCGCCTTTGAGGGGTTTGCCTGTTGCACCGTCTACCAAAACCACCCGTGTCTCCTTGCCCGTCACGGCCAGGCGCAGGGCACGTACGGCCGAAACGCTCACCACCTCGCGCGAGAGGCAACGCCCGTCTGCCAAAAGTTCGCAAAGATAAAGGCCGGGACTGTTCAGGCAGAACGTCAGACTATCGGTCTGCTCGGCATATGGCGGCATGGCACGGAGTGTCTTCGTCACCGTAGCCACGGCCTTGCCGGCAATCTTCCGCAACTTATCTATCGTCCATTCGCCCGTCTCGTATTCGTAGGCGGTCAGCCCCAAAGGCAGGAAGCGCAGGCCGGCTTTCTTCAAATTACGCGCCTTGATGACGACGGTATAGGCGCGGCCCGGCAGACAGAGTGCCGGCATATCGGCAATTTCTGCCTTTGGCTGTTCCTGCGATTTGAGAAAATTGCGCAGCACAGCCGCGCCGTCGGTCTTTCCATAGCGTGCCAACGCCGTGCGTGCCGCAGCATTGGCAAGGCTGTCGGCCTGGGGGATATCGGCCGCCTGATAGGCGCGGCAAAGGGCGATGCCGGCATAGACGGCCTGCGGCAAATCGGCATAGTCCGCAACCATGCGGCGCAAAACCTCTATATTATTATAATTGTCTGCCGATACGGCATCAAGGCTATCGAGGCGCAGCAAGAGGGCGGCGGCGCGGTTGCCGTCGGCAAGGTAGCCGGCAATGGCTTGCCCGTAGGCAGCGGCACATTCCTCGCGCGGCAAGAGGTTGGCGGCGCATATGCTGCGCAGCACGACGCTTAACACGTCATCGCCAAACAACCGGCTGTCTTTTCCTTCCGTAAAGAGAGGCAGATAGTCCTTGGCACTGGCGCGACGCAGGGTTTCCATCGGCTGCAACGCCTGGCGCACATGCCGCCGGGCGGCGGAAACGGCGGCGGTGTCGCTTCTGCCTGCCGAAATCCACGTGTAAGCCGAACCGAGCAAGGCGTGGCGCAGGGCGTTGACGGCGGCGCTATCGGGCGCATCGGGCATCGCCTCAAACTCTTTGATGAACACCCGCGCCGTGTCGGGAGAAAGGGTCCACCCTTGCTGCACCAGCACGAGCATGGCCTTCATCTGCTCCAAACGGTTGCCTTCTGCCTGCGCTTTATCATAGATATGGCGCACGGCGGCCAAGACGGTTTTCGGCAGGTCTTTCTGCTGCGCTGCCTGCACGTCTTGCCAAAGCGTTTCGTACGTCTGTGCCACTACGGGCATAATAGAAACCGCGCAAAGCCATGCGGCAAGCGCCAGCTTTTTGCCTAAATTCAAAACATATCTGTTCATAATCAATCGCCTGTTGGTTGGAAAATGGGATAAATTATATATGTGCCGGTTGAATGAAACAAGAACAATCAAAACTATTTTCAAACAATTATTTCCTGCCCGATATGGTCGCTCATTTTGCTGTCCCAAGGCAGCAGGCGATAGCTTTTGACTGGCAGGTTGGTGTATGTGTAATCAATAAAGAACGGCAGAGTTTCTTTAAACAAATGATAGTAAGTCGGGGTGGTTTCTTTGCCGAGAGGTTCGCCGGTTTGGCGGTGATAGATGCTGTAAAGTCCGTGATTTTCCAAGATTTCATCGATGCGCCGAATATCTCCATATTCTTTTGAATAATCGCGCTGATTGACATAACAATTAAAATCGCCCGTAATGATTACCTTCTGGCCTTTGAAGTGCGGGGCGTATTCGGCAATAATTTCTTGCGCGATTTGCGGATAGAGCTTTTTCTCTGAAATGTCCTTTCGCTTGGTTGGCCAATAGGCAAGTACAAGCACGTCGTCGTAGATGAGCGGTATGCCGTAGCAGAGTTTGGGGTTGTACCAATCAGGTACAAATCCTTTGCCTTTCTTCCAAATAACGCCCAGTCCCTTCCATTTTTGTTTGCCCCGAAAGTTCCAGGTTATTCCTTCCCATGCCATGTCGTACCCCTCCGACAACGTTATTTGTTCGGGGCAGGCGATTTCAGGCACAACGATTACATCTGCCTCTGTTTCCAGCAGCCTATCAATTTTCCACTGCTGGCTGTCGTTGATATTATAACAGATGATTTTCATTCATCTTTTTTTATTCCTCCACTTCGCAGCCGCAGAAATGCATTTCGCTGCGTGCCTTTTCGGGCGAGAAAGTGAAGTAGGTGCAGAGGGCTTGCGAGCAAAGTTCGCCCGTGTTGTTGTGGAGGGTCGCCTCGATGAGCACGATGTTGCGGCGCTGCTCCTTGATGCGGGCGCGGAGCGTGATTTGCCCGCCCTCTGTGCTCACGGGGCGGAGGTAGCGCGTTTCCATTTTCGAGGTCACGCCGGCCGTTTGCAGCTTGCGCATCACCACCCAGCCGCAAATCTCGTCGAGCAGCACGCTCTGAATGCCGCCGTGCAGCGTGTTGAGCCAGCCTTGGAAGTTCGGCGTTGGTTGCCAAAGGCTCACGATGTCGTCGCCGTCCTCAAAAAACTCCATTTTCACGCCGAAAGGGTTGCACGGCGCACAGCCGAAGCAGTTGTAGCCGTCGAGATGTACGAAGGGATTTATTATCTTTTTCATTTCATATGAGTAAACGAGTGAACGAAGTAGGGGCGTTTTTCATAATGTCGGCTGCACTCGGCATAGCCCGAACAAGTTCGGCTCTGCGCTCGTTTGTACGCCATTTGCAAAACGCCCGCCAGTAAACAAGGGTGCTAAAATAAAATTCAGAAAGGCCAGAAGACGGGAATGAGCCAGATGCTCAGTGCCATGACGATGAGGTTGAGCGGCAGGCCTATCTTGATGAAATCGCCGAAGCGGTAGTTACCTACGCCTTGCACGATTAGGTTTGTTTGATAGCCGATAGGCGTGCAGAAACTGGCGGAAGCGGCCACGCAGATGCACACTATGAAAGGCATGGGGCTAACCCCGAGATGCTGCGCCATGGATATGGAGATGGGGAATGCCAGCGCGGCGGCGGCATTGTTGGTCATCAGTTCCGTGGCGACGCTCGTGATGAAAAACACCACGCCGAGCAGCACGTAGCTGCCGTGCTCCCTGCTAAGTCCCACGGCCCACGATGCCACGGCATCGGCCATGCCCGAATTTTGCATCGCCTTGCTGATAGCGAAGGCCGAGGCTATGGTGATAAGAATGTCCCAAGAGATAAATTTCGTGTACTTGCGGGCGGGGAAGATGTTCATCACCGCCATAATCACCGTCACTACGCAGACGAAGAAGAACATGTCGAACTTCATGCCCGGCACAAGCCCTTGCGCCCACGGCAACTCGCCGATAGCGGCGCCGAATATCATGAGCGCGAGGAGCACGATGGTAAACCAGCGCTTCTTGCGCCCCATCGCGGGTTCCTTCTGGCGGGTGTCTGCCACGAGCAGGAAGAAAGAGGAGTCGCCCCAGTTGCGCATAAATTTGTCGTCGGCCAGCACCACCACCGTGTCGCCTTCGCGGAAATGCTCCTTGCGCATATCGTGCATGAGGAGCGTTTGGCCGTTGCGCTTGAGCTCTAAGAGGGTGGCGCCATATTTTTCTTTGAAATCGAAATCGAAGATGCGCTTGTTGATGGCAGGGAAGCGTGCGCCGAGCACCAGTTCCACGCGGAAGTATTTGGAGTTGGGGTTCTCCTGTTCCAAGTCGCCGCGCTCTTCGCGTCGCGCCGGCAGCAGATATTTGGCGGCGATGATGATGTAGACCGTGCCGACAAGGGCGATGATTAACCCTATTTTGCCCAACTCAAACATATTCAGCCCGCGCAGCCCGAGCGTGGGATTTGCGGCGGCTTCATCGAGCGCCATGCCGTGGACCACGAGATTTGTGGACGTGCCGATCAGTGTGCAAAGCCCGCCGAGAATGGTGGCAAACGACAGCGGGATGAGCAGTTTCGTGGCAGGTATACCCACGCGCTCTGCCCAACGCTTCACCATAGGGGCGAAGATGACCACCACGGGCGTATTGTTGAGGAAGGCCGAGATGAAGGATACCATCGGCATCATGCTGAACAATGCCTTGCGCTCGCCGCAGCGTTTGGCGGGCAGCAGGCGGTAGAGCATCTTTTCCAGCAATCCCGAGCGCCGCACGCCCTCGCTCACGAGAAAGAGCAGCGCAACGGTGATCATACCTTTGTTGGAAAAGCCTGCCACTACCTCCGACGGGGACAGGATACCGGCGCAAAGGAATACCACGGCACCGGAAAACAATATCAGCCCCGGGCGCAGCCACTCCTTGATGAGTGCCACGAGCAGCAGCACCACGACGACGGTGACGAATATGGCGGATGAACTCATGTCTTAAAATATTATTTCTTAGGCGCAACGATAAAATACGGATTGTGCAAGTCCTCCTTGTTGTAGCGCAGCGGCTGCCCGTTCTCGGCATCCGTAACGCTGCAGCCCGCGGCTTCAGCCACTGCCTGCCCCGCAGCGGTGTCCCACTCCATGGTGGGCGCGAGGCGCGGATAAACGTCGGCTTCGCCCTCGGCCACAAGGCAGATTTTCAGCGAGCTGCCCGCCGAGCGCAACTCTACATTGCCGTGCTCGCTGCGCATACGCTCCACGAACTGCTCGGTTTCCTCGCTGAGGTGCGACCGCGAAGCCACCACCACGAATGTGCCGCCGCCCATCCTTTGCGCCGCGCCGCCTTTCAGGGGCAATTTCTCGCAACTCACGGGTTCAAAATCCTCGCCAAGAGTTTTGCGGAATACCTCGCTCTCATCGGCGCAGACTATGCCGGTATACAGTTGGCGGCGTGCCGGCACATAGATTGCGCCCACTATGGGACTGCCTTCGTGGCAGAGCGCGATGTTGACGGTAAACTCGCCGTTGCGTTTCAGGAACTCCTTTGTGCCGTCCAGCGGGTCCACGATCCACATCGTTTCCACATCTTTGCGCTCTGCGTATTCGGCGTGCCGTCCCTCTTCGCTCAATATGTGGAACGGCGTTTCGCGCAGATAGCCGCAAATCACGGCGTGTGCCTTGCGGTCTGCCAGCGTCAGGGGCGAGTTGTCCGCCTTGCGCTCCACCTCCCAGTCGGTTTCGGGACTTTCATATACTTCCATGATGGCCTGTCCTGCCTTTACAGCGGCCTCGGCTGCCAAGTCGGCGTATGCTTTCAGTTGCGAGAGAGTCATATATATAATTATTGTGTGTCTTTGTTTTTGAAAAAATCATTCGTCCTTCTTTGCCTCCAGCCTTATCCCCACGTCCGTGATGCCCGGCAAGAGGTCTTGCCGCATGATGTGGTTGATGCAGATGCGCGCGCTGTCGCCTTTGGCGAGTTGGCGCACGGGCAGGGCAAATTCGTACTGGTTGAGTGCGACACCCTTGCCGGAGGCATCGCCGGCAGGCGTAGCGAGGGTGCATTGCAGGGTGTCGGCGAACGTTTGCCCCGACGCCCATTCCTGCTTCACTGCGAGCCATAGTTCACGGAACGGGTAGGGCACGGTGTTCGAAGTGCGCAGTCCAAGCTGCATGGCGAATACGCCGCCCTGTTCCAGGGGCGGCACGCACAAAACCACCGTGTCGCCCGAGTCCCATCCGTCTACCGACACATTGCCATACTGATAGGCGGCGGCATCGCGGCGGCAGCCCGCAGCCAGTGCGGCAAACAGGCCTAAGCATAGGGCGAAATATATTTTCAAACTATGGAAACACATAATTTTCTACGTGCAAATGTACGACTTATTTATAAAACGCATTGCTCCTTATAGGCAGCTAATTGTTTTTTGCCTGCTAATTGTATCAGTTTTCGCGCAATTTTGTGGACTTGAAACATTGACGGTAGGAAAATTGGCACGAGTTGTTTTTTTGCCACGAAACTCACGATTGATAAAGGTATTAACTGCCTGGAAGGCACTTAACACTTGCCGAGCGCAGCAGAAAATATGGAAAAATCCAAAACTTGTTAATGCCTTTTCGCTCTCTGCGCAGAGCGTTGAAGGCGCGTTTGCAATCGTTAAGGCGGCGCGGCGTGAAAGTTTAGGGATAATTAAGATAATGGATATTTGCTCCGAGAAATTTTCGATGAAATCAGAGAAAATTATCACTTTCAAGCACATCGTAAAAACTATCAAGGAGCAAATTTTTACGGGCTTGCTTATAATTTTCACGATCCTATAAGATAATTTTTCCGCTCATATAGGATAGTTTGCCCCAAAAACGCAGAAAGAGGAAAAGCCCTCGCTCTTCCTCTTTCTGCTGAGGCAAAGATAAGACGATAAATCCGTTTCGCCAAAACGCGCGCAGTTGTGCCACGGGCTGGCAAAGGTGCGGGCGGGTAGGAAAGCGTGCTTCGTGGCTCTTTTGTTCCGTCCGACTACAGCAGTATCGCTTCAAAAACATCAAATTTCCATAAAAACGGGGTTTCTTAGCGCAAAATGCGCGTTTTTATTGGGAAATGTCGTAACTTTGTCGGGCTTATAACATTCTGAGACCAAAATAACAAACAATATACAAGAATGAAAAGAACATTACTCCTAACCGGTTTGTGCGCAGTGCTTTCGCTCTCTGTTTCAGCACAAACCCCGTTTATCCCCGAAGGCGGCAAGAAATGGGACGGTCATTTGGACGCACTCGTTGCCGGGGGCACCGTGCAGCGTGTTGCTGCCAAGGGCGTGCAAAGCGTCACGCCGCAAACGCTCACGGGCGTTATCATCAACAGTTCCGAACCTGCCGTGACGGCGGACTTCGTGAAAGAGCAGGGTTTCGAGGCGATGCCCATCACCGACCGCGTGCTCACGGCCACGATACCCGCTACGCTCATTCCCGTGCTGGCCGAGCGCGAGGAGGTGCTCTATATAAATAGTACGCGCACGTACGAGCCGTTCATGGAAAAGGTGCGTCCCGAAGTGGGGGCGACGAAAGTGCATGCCGGCACGGGACTGGAAACACCTTTCACGGGCAAAGGCGTGGTGGTTGGCGTAATTGACCGCGGTTTCGAGTTCCAGCACCTCGCATTCAAGAATGCCGACGGATCGCTGCGCGTCAAGGCCGTGTGGAATCGCAACGTGACGAACAGCAGCATGACGACAACCATCCCCACCAAGGGCGATGTGACGACCGACGGCGGGGGACATGCCACGCACGTAACGAGCATTGCGGCAGGCAGCAAAATTGCACACAACGACTATTACGGCATCGCCCCCGAGGCCGACATCGTGATGGTGCCGAGCGTGGCATTTGAGAACAATGAGGTGCTCGAAGATGCCAAGGCTATTAAAGACTTCGCCGAGGCCAACGGCCAGCCGTGGGTGATTAATATGAGTTTCGGCGGACACATGGGCCCGCACGACGGACTTACGCTTTACGATCAAAGCATGAGTGCGCTCTCTGGCGAGGGCGGTATCCTCGTGGCGGCGCTTGGCAATGAATACGACCAGAACCTGCATGCCGGTCACTCGTTTACAGTGGCCGATGAGGTGAAGGACTTTGTTGTTGTGCCCTCTGCCGACCGTAGCTATTACGGCACCATTTCCCTTTGGGGGCAGCACGCCGATGGCCAGAAGCATCTCACGATTAAGCCCTTTGTGATGAACGGGCGTAACAAGCTCTATCTCACTGCCGCCAATATCCAGAGCGCAGGCGGAACGTATTGGTCGGGCATCGATCCTTACAGCAAGAAGCAGGGGTGCGAAATCTACGTGCCCATGTCGCGCCTGTATAGCGTGGTGGGCCTTTCCTCTTCCAGTTATTATCTCGGCGTGGAAGTAACGGCTGCCGACCCAACCGACGTGCATGCCTGGACCTTGCAGGGCGGCGGCACATTTGCCACGCGCCTCACGGGTGCCGATTGCGTGAAGGGCGACAACAAGTATCAGGTGGGCGAAGGCGGTGCCAGCATTCCCCGCTGCGTGGCCGTGGCTTCGTACAACACCACCAGAGACCTCACCTCCGCCATCGACGGAAAAACCTATTCTTACAGCGTGGGTAGCGCGAGCGATATCAGCAATTTCAGCAACCTCGGTCCTTTCCTCGGCGACCAGCCCAAGCCCACCGTTGCTGCTCCCGGCGCGGTGGTTAAGGCGGCCATTTCTCGCTACGACGGCGGCTTTGACTCAAAAGATTTGAGCATTGTGGATGTCATCAAAGTAGATGTTCGCAACTCCTATTATTATGCCGGCATGACGGGCACGTCGATGGCCTCGCCCGTGGTTGCTGGTTGCGTAGCCCTGTGGCTGCAAGCCAATCCTAAGCTTACTTACGAAAATGTTCTGGAAATCCTCAAAACGACCTCTAAGCGCGACGTCTATACCCAAGGCGGCTTTAACACGGGCGACGACGAATGGAACGACCGCTGGGGCTACGGCAAGATTGACGTATATGAAGGCTTGAAACTTGCCCTGAAAATGGGTGCCGAAGCGGGTATCAACAAAATTGTCAGCCCCGAAAGTCCCATTACCTTGCAGAAAGGTATCGACGAATGGAAGGTGCTCTTCAACAACAACGAGAGCTTTGCTGACATTGTCCTTTACACGACCGACGGTCGCCCCGTATGGCGCAAAAGCATCACCCAGCCGCGCCAGGGCGAAGAGGCCGTCATTTCACTCCGCGGCACAACGCCCGGTGCTTACCTCATCCGCATCAACACCTCTGCCGGCACGCTCACGCGCAAAGTGCTAGTGAAATAATTTTGACTAACGCCATAGTAATATAAAAGAGGCTGTGTCGTAATTAAGGTTTACGGCGCGGCCTCTTCTTTTTAGCCACAGAGTTTTGGATATTTTTCAGGCGACCGATTTCTGATGTTTTTCCCAAAATATTCGATTCTCAAGCGGTAAAATCCGCGATATAAG